>JAOPWU010000063.1 GCA_025965515.1 Mycobacterium sp. | reverse complement strand
GCGCGCCCACAGCCGTCAGCGGCACCGCCGTCGCCGTGACCCCCACCGCCTACTCCGACACCGACCGCACGCACGCGCTGCAGCTGTGCACGTCGAACGGGACGATCACCTACCGCGGCAACCTCATCGCCGTCGACACCGGCAGCAACCAGGTGACCGTGAACCAGCTCGGCACCGACGACTACGTCCGCGGCGTCGTGCCACGGGAGGCGGTCGCCGACTGGGGCTCGCCCAGGACCGGCGGCATGGCCGCGCTGGAGGCGCAGGCCGTCGCCGCCCGCTCCTACGCGCTGGCCGACCGGCGCTACGGCTACGCCGACACCTGCGACAGCACCTCGTGCCAGGTCTACGGCGGCTGGGCGACGAACGGCACCGTCAACGAGAACGGCTACACCGACACCGCCGTCCGCACCACGGCCGGCGTGGTCCGCCGCTTCACGAGCGGCACGAACAGCGGCGCGATCGCCCGCACGGAGTTCAGCTCCTCCACCGGCGGCTACACGGCCGGCGGCACGTTCCCCGCGGTCCCCGACGACGGCGACGCCACCGCGTCGAACCCCTACCACGCGTGGCACCGGACGGTGACGGCCGACACCATCACCTCGGCTCTCGGCAACGGCCTGGGCGCCTTCCAGTCGATGGTCATCAACGGCCGGAACAACCTGCCCGTTGGCGACGGCCGCATCACCACGGTCACGCTGACCTTCGCCGGCGGCACGCGGCAGGTCTCCGGCACGTCGTTCGCCTACGCCGTCGGGCTCCTCGACGAGTGGTTCAGCATCGACGGGCAGAACGACAACGGCACCCCCGACGCCATCCAGGCGAAGTATCAGGCCCTCGGCGGCGCGGCGGCGCTCGGCCCGGCCACCTCCACCGAGACCGCGGTCGCGGGCGGCACGCAGCAGTCCTTCGCGTACGCCACGATCTTCGCCAGCCCGGCCACGGGCGCCTTCGCCGTGCAGGGCCTGATCCTGCAGAAGTACCTGGCGCTGGGCGGCCCCGCGGGCGTGGTCGGCTTCCCCACCACCGACGAGACCGGCACGCCGGACGGCACCGGCCGGTTCAACCACTTCACCGGCAACGGCGTCGGCGCCTCCATCTACTGGACGCCGGGCACCGGCGCCCACGAGATCCAGGGCGACATCCGCAGCCGGTGGGCCAACCTGGGCTGGGAGGCCGGCCCGCTCGGCTACCCGGTCACCGACGAGAGCGGCACCCCTGACGGGGTCGGCCGGTTCAACCACTTCTCCCAGGGCGGCTCCGTCTACTGGACCCCCAGCACCGGCGCCCACGGCGTCTACGGGGCCATCCGCGCGGAGTGGGCCGCGACCGGCTGGGAGACCGGCCCGATGGGCTACCCGACCACGGACGAGACCGGGACGCCCGACGGCATCGGCCGGTTCAACCACTTCACCAAGGCCGGTTCCGTCTACTGGACGCCGACCACGGGCGCGCACGTCATCTACGGCGCCATCCGGGCGACCTGGGCGGCGAGCGGCTGGGAGACCGGCCCGAGCGGCTACCCGATCTCCGACGAGTACGGCGTCCCGGGCGGCCGGGCCAACGACATGCAGCACGGGCGGCTGACGTTCTCGTTCGCGACGAGGCAGGTCACCGCCGGCCCGTGACCCCGGGGGCGGGCCGGCGTCACATCTGCAGGACGCCGATGGCGTTGCCCTCCGGGTCCTGGAACTGGCCCAGCGTGATCCCCTGCATCACCGTGTCCGGCCCGAACAGCCGCTTGCCGCCCAACTGCTCCGCCTTCGCGAGCGCGGCCGCCACGTCGGGCACCGCTATGTAGACCGTGACGTGGGGGGCCACGCCCTCCATGGCGGGCGCGATACCGCCGCCGATGCCGGCGCCGTCGGGGCCCTGGTACCGCGGGACCACGCCGTAGTTCATGGGGTTGTCCGCGTCCACGTCCCAGCCGAAGAGTTCCCCGTAGTACTGCCGCAGGCGGGTTCCGTCCCCGCCGATGATCTCGAAGTGGACGACAGGCTGTCCCATGGTGGCTCCCCTGTGCGCGGCCCACCGGTCGGTCCGGCAGGTGCAGAGTTGATGACGCCCACCGGCGCGCGGAGTCATCGGTCTTCAGGGCCCACCCTGGCCCTGCCCCGCGGCCGTGTCAGGCCGCCCCCAGCCCTTGATCAGGCTGAGCGAAGGATCGGCTCATAGGGGATACATGCTTGCCAGGCAGCCTGGCGGGGTGTCCCTCGACGTCCGCGCCGGTGCCCGCCGGCCCACCCTGCCCGCGCAGCGCCCCTCCGCCCGCCCTCCCCGCCACTCCCGCCGCCGCCGCTGGCTCGCCGGGGTGCTGGTCGTGGGCGCGGTGCTGCTCGGCGTGCTCGGCGTCTCGGTCGGCGGCGCGCTGACGGCTCCCGGGACGGACTCCACGGCCGCCCGACTGGCGGAGTGGGGCCGCACCCACGGCCTGGGCAGCCTCGTGACGAGCCTGGAGAAGGCCCAATACGCGGCGAACCCGCCACGCGTCGGCGGCCGGCCCAGCGTGCAGCCCGTCGCGGGCGCGCCCGCCGGGCTGCCGGCCATCCGGCCGGCCGTCTCCCCCGGCCTGCCCGGCGAGGGCGTCTGGCGGCAGGTCGTCGCCGTCCACGGCTCGCCCGCCGTCTGGGTGACAGAGGTCCGCCCGGACGCCACGCACACCAGCTACCTGACCGGCGTGATGCGGCTCGACCCGTCACTGCTGGCCTTCACGCTCCACCCGGGCACCGCGGTCCCCGGCGGCAGCGGCTGGAGCCAGCCGCCGCTCATCCCCGCCTCGGTGCGCGGCAGCCTCGCCGCCACGTTCAACTCGGGCTTCACCCTGACCGACAGCCGCGGCGGCTACCTCCTGGACGGCCGGACAGTGACCCCGCTGCGGACCGGCGCCGCCAGCCTGGTCCTCACGACGGACGGGCACGTCTCCATCGGCGCGTGGGGCCGGGAGGTCGGCCCCGGCCCGAACGTCGTGGCCGTCCGGCAGAACCTCGACCTGATGATCGACAACGGCAAGGTCGCCCCGGACATCAACTCAACCTCGAGCGCCGTGTGGGGCGCCACCGTCGGCAACCACGCCTACGTCTGGCGCTCCGGCGTCGGGGTCACGGCCTCCGGCGCGGTGGTCTACGCCGCGGGTGACGCCCTGTCCACCGCCTCGCTCGCCGACGTCCTGCAGCGCGCGGGCGCGGTGCGGGCGATGGAGCTGGACATCAACCGCGACTGGACCAGCGGCGAGTGGTACGCGCAGAACGGCACCGCCACCACGCCCCACAAGCTCACCCCGGACGAGTACCGCCCCGCGGACCGGTACTTCTCCACCTCCAGCCGCGACTTCGTCGCAGCCACCATCCGGCCCGCTCGATGAGACGCGGTCGCCGGGCCGGGATGCTGCTCGCCGCGGGCGTGGCGCTGGGTGCGGTGACGCTGCTGGCGGGCGGGCTGCCGGGCGGCGTGGCCGCGCCCCGGAAGGCAGTCGCTGCCGTCTCGCAGACCTCTCCGGGAACAATCAGAGAATCAGATTCCGGGCCCAGAGGGCTGCGCGACGCCCTGCCCGCCGAGGCCGACAGCGCGGCGACCGCAACCACCGGACCGGCGGGCGTCGCCGTCCCCGCCGGAGCCACCGGCGTGCGCTGGACCACGGGCTCCCTGCTGATCGGCGGCCTGACCCGCACCTGGCTGCTCGCCACCCCCGAGCGGCAGGGGACCGGCCGGCTGCCGCTGCTGCTCGTCCTGCACGGGCGCACCGTCACCCCGGCGTTCGTGGCGCAGCAATCCGGGCTGCTCCCGCTCGTCGCAGCCGGCCGCGCGGTCGCCGTCTACCCCGCCGGCTGGCAGCGCTCGTGGGCCGCCGGCCCCTGCTGCGGGCCCGCGGCCGCCGCCCACGTCGACGACCCCGCCTTCCTGCGAGCGCTCGTCCGGCAGCTCGCCACGCGGCCCGACACGGACACCCGCCGGCTCGCCCTGATCGGGTTCAGCAACGGCGGTCGGATGGCGCTCGGGCTGGCCTGCACCCGCACGCTGGCCGGCACCGCGCAGGTGCGGGCCGTCATCGCCGTGGAGGCCATCGCGACGAGCCCGTGCACCGCGGGCCCGCGGGCGGCCACGCTCGTCGTCGCCGGGACGCACGACCCCTACGTCGGCTACGACCGGCCCTCGCACGGGCCGGCCGGCACCACGCTCCCGTCGGTGCAGCAGGAGGTCGACCGGTGGGCCGCCGCGCAGCGGTGCGCCGCGACCGTGGGCGTGCCCGGCACGCTGCCGGAGACCCGCCGGACCTGCGCGACGGGCCCGCTCACGCTGGTCACCGTGCCCGGGGGCGACCACACCTGGCCGGCGGCGCTGACCCCGGTCGTCGAGCAGTTCCTGACCGCCGCGCTGCCGCTCCCGGCCGAGGCCGGCAGCGCCGACGCCGCTGCCTGACCGGGCCGCTCAGGCGAAGCGCAGCCGCGTCCCCGGCGCCGCCTGCGCCGTCGCCGCCACCCCGGCGTCGTCGACCACCGCGATCACCGGGTACCCGCCGGTCACCGGGTGGTCCGGGCCGAACAGCACCAGCTGCCCCGACGGCGGCACCTGCAGCGCGCCGGTGACCATCGGCTCGGGCGGAAGCTGCGCCTCCGACGCCCACTGCAGCCGCGGGCCGGACAGCCGCAGCCCCACCCGGTTGCTCTCGGGCGTGACGGTCCACGCCCGGCTCGTCAGCAGCTCCCACGCGTCGTCGGCGAAACGGTCCTCGCGCGGCCCGCGGGTCACGCGCAGCAGCAGGTCACCGGACGCGGCCCGCTCCGGCGCCTCGTCCACATCCGTGACCGGGCCGTCCGACTGCCCCGTCGGCAGCTCCATCCCGGCGGCGAGCCGCGGCGGCCCCAGCCCGGACAGCACGTCCGTCGACCGGCTGCCCAGCACCGGCGGCACGGTGAAGCCGCCGGCCACCGCCAGGTAGCTCCGCACCCCGCGCACCACGCGGCCGAGCCGCAGCACCTCGGCGTCGCGGACCCGCACCGCGTGCTCCGGCCCGACGGCCCGGTCGCCGACCCATACCTCGCACGGCGCCCCCGTCACGGCGACCCACAGCGCCGGCCCCACCCGGCGCAGCGTCGGACCGGCGAGCGTCGTCTCCAGCAGCGCCCGGTCGGGGAGGTTCCCCACCAGCCGGTCCGCCAGCGCGGCGGCGGGCACGTCCCACGCCCCGCTCGGCGGCACCCCGAGGTGCGCGAGCCCCGGCCGGCCGGTGTCCTGCACCGTCGTGGCCGGCCCGGGGTCCAGGACGACGAAGCCGGTGAACTCGCTCATCGCGGCGCGAACCGCACGCGGGTCCCGGGCGCGAGGAGCGCGGCCGGCACCCGGTCGGGGTCGAAGAGCACGGCGTCGGTCGTGCCCAGCAGGTTCCAGCCGCCGGGGCTCTCCCGCGGGTACACGGCGGTGTAGACGTCGGCGACGGCGACGCTGCCGGCCGGCACCCGGGTGCGGGGCTCGGCGCGGCGGGGCAGCTGCAGCTGTTCCGGCAGCCCGGTCAGGTACGCGAACCCGGGCGCGAAGCCGGTGAACGCCGCGGTGTAGACCGTGGCCGCGTGCAGCCGCACGACCTCGTCGACGGCCAGCCCGGTCGCCTCCGCGACGACGGCCAGGTCCGGTCCGTCGTAGCTGACCGGCAGCGTCACCTCCACGGCCGCGTCACCCGGCGCTGCGGCCACCGCCTCCTCCAGCCCGTCCACGAGCGCCAGCAGGTCCGGCAGCCCCTGCCGGGTCGGCGCCAGCACCAGCACGGTCGCCGCGCCCGGCACCAGCTCGGCCGCCTGCAGCCCCGCCGCGGCGATCCGCTCCCGCAGCACCGCCGCCACCGCCGCGGGCTGGGCGCACTCCAGCAACGCGCCGCGCTTGCCGACGCGCCGGATCACCGGCCCGCGAACGGCGCTACGGCGAGCCCCGCGTCCTCGAGCGCCGCCCGCACCGCCCGCGCCAGCTCCACCGCGCCGGGGGTGTCCCCGTGGACGCAGAGCGACACCGCGTCGACGGCGACCTCGGCCCCGTCGACGCTGGCCACCTTCCGGTCCCGCGCCATGGCGACGCTGCGGGCCACCACCGCGGCGGGGTCGTGCAGCACGGCGCCCGGCTGCGCGCGCGGCACCAGCCGACCCTCGGCGGTGTAGCCGCGGTCGGCGAACGCCTCCCCGCGCGGCACGAGCCCGGCCCGGGCCGCCAGGTCGAGGAACACCGACCCGGGCAGCCCCAGCACCGGCAGCCCCGGCGCGAACCCGGCGACCGCCCCGACCACGGCACCGGCCTGCTCCGCGTCGACGGCGATGCGGTTGTAGAGCGCGCCGTGCGGCTTGCAGTACGCGACGCGGCCGCCGGCCGCCCGGGCCACCGCGTCGAGCGCCCCCAGCTGGTAGGCCACCTGGTCCCGCAGCTCGGCGGCGGGCACGTCCAGCGGGCGCCGGCCGAACCCCTCCAGGTCGCGGTAGGAGACGTGCGCGCCGATCGCCACGCCGCGGGCCACCGCCGCGTCGCAGGTGGCCCGCATGATCGACGGCCCGCCCGCGTGGAAGCCGCAGGCGACGTTCGCGCTGGTCACGACGTCCAGCAGCGCGGCGTCATCGCCCATCCGCCACGGGCCGAAGCCCTCGCCGAGGTCGGCGTTCAGGTCGACGGTCGCCCGGACGACGGTGGCCATCGGTCAGCCGATCCGGGCCACGAGCAGGGCCGCGTCGTCCTCCTGCGCGTCCGCGTCGAGCACCCGGTCCAGCAGCGCGTCCGCGATCACGCTCGCGCAGACGGGCCCGTCGGCCGTGCCGGTGTCCAGCTCGGTCAGCGCGTCCTGCAGCGCGGTCAGGCCGTCGCCCAGGTCGCCGCCGCGGTGCTCCACCAGCCCGTCGGTGTAGAGCACCAGCAGGCTGCCGGCCGGGACCAGCTCCCGGGCCTCCTGCCACGGCGGCGGCGTCATGTCCGGCAGTGTCCCACCGATCAGGACACCCTGGCCTCCCTCGAGCCGGCGCACCTCGCCGTCCGGCAGCTTCAGCAGCGGCGGCAGGTGCCCCGCGTTCGCGTACCGCAGGAGCCCCGCGGTGCCGGGCAGCGCGGGGCAGGCGGCATCGGCCCGCAGCAGCACGCCGTAGACGACGGTGGCCAGCCGGTCCGGGTCCAGCCCGATCACCAGCCGGTCCAGCCGCTTCAGCACGTCGACGGGCGCCGCGCCCTCGTAGGCGTACGAGCGCAGGACGCTGCGCATCTGCCCCATCCCCGCGGTGGCCGCGAGGTCGTGCCCCATCACATCGCCGATCGCGAACCCCACGGTGCCGTCGGGCAGCGGCAGCACGTCGTACCAGTCGCCGCCGACCTGCGCGGACGCGTGCGCCGGCCGGTACCGCGCGGCGAGCTGCAGTCCGGGGACCTCCGGCAGCTCCGGCAGCAGGCTGCGCTGCAACGTCTCCGCGACCGTGTGCTCGCGGGCGTAGAGCCAGGCGTTGTCGACGGCGAGCGCCGCCCGGCGGGCCAGGTCCTCGGCGAGCGCCCGGTCGGCTGCGGCGTAGGTGCGGCCGCTGCCGGAGGTGGTCAGCAGGCTGATCGCGCCCAGCAGCCGGCCGCGCGCCACCATCGGCGCGATGATCACCGACCGCAGGTTCAGCTGCCGGTAGAGGTCGGTCGTCCCGGTGCCGGCGGTGCCGTCCTGGATGGCCTCCTCGGTGACCTCCGCGACCAGCTGCGGCTCCCGGTGCAGCAGCGCCCGGCCGAGCAGCGCCCGCGGGTTGTCCCGCGCCGACGACTCCCGGGCGATGCGCTCCAGCAGCTCCGCGGCTGCCGGGTCGACCGCCGCGACGGCGGCCTGCCGGGCCGGGCGCCGCGCACTTCCCTCCCCCGACGCGACCAGGTTGACCACGCAGATGTCCGCAAGCTCCGGCACCACGGCGCGGGCGAAGTCGCCCAGCGACTGCTCCCCGTCCAGCGCCGCGCCGAGCTCGCCCGTGGCGCGGCCGAGCACCTCCAGCCGGCGCCGCGCACGCTCGTCGGCGTAGGCGGCCGTCACCGCCGCGGTCACGTCCGCCTGCACGCCGACGTAGTGGGTCAGCACGCCGTCGGCATCGCGGATGGGCGACAGGTTCAGCTCGTTCCAGAACCGCGAGCCGTCCTTGCGGTAGTTCAGCAGCACCGCGTGGACCGGCCGGCCCGCCGCGATGCCCTCCCGCAGCCGGGCGACGACGACCGGGTCGGTGCCGTCGCCCTGCAGGAACCGGCAGTTGCGGCCGATCACCTCGTCGTGGGCGTAGCCGGTGGTGCGGCTGAACGCCGCGTTGGCCCAGACCAGCGGGCAGTCCGGTTGCCGGGGGTCGGCGATGGTGAAGCTGACGTCCAGCGCGGCGAGCACCTGCTCCGACAGGTCGGGGAACAGCCCGTGCGGCACGCCTGGCGGGTCGTGCGCCCCCCGGGCCCGGGGCACGGCGGAAGACGCCTGGGTGTGTGTCACGCCCGGGTCTCCTCACTCAAGGCCGGCCAGCGGCGGCGCAGGGCACCGGGTGCCGCGCCCATCCATGGTGGCTTGAGGGAACGGTGTTGGCCACCCTTCGAACGGACGGCTTGCCCACAGCTGAACGGGCCTTCCGGCGGATGTGATGAGGTGCTGCCGTGACAGCAACCGTGCAGCCTTCTCCCAGCTCCGCCCTCGACCGCTTCTTCGACCTGCGGGGACGAGGTACGAACGTCGGCCGCGAGGTCCGCGGCGGGGTCGTCACCTTCGTGACCATGGCCTACATCGTGGTGCTGAACCCGATCATCCTGGCCGGCGCGACGGACAAGTACGGCCACCACCTGTCCCTCGGGCAGCTGCAGGCCTCGACCGCCCTGGCCGCCGCCGTCATGACGGTGATCATGGGCCTGGTCGGCAACCTGCCGTTGGCCATCGCGGCCGGGCTGGGGCTGAACGGCGTCGTCGCCTTCACGCTCGCGCCCACCATGTCCTGGCCCGACGCGATGGGCCTCGTGGTCCTCGAGGGCATCGTCATCTGCCTGCTGGTGGTGACGGGCCTGCGGCGGGCGATCTTCGGCGCGATCCCGCTGCCCCTGAAGCGCGCGATCAGCGTCGGCATCGGCCTGTTCATCGCGTTCATCGGCCTGGTCGACGCGGGCTTCGTCGGGGTCGCGAAGGGCACCCCGGTCACGCTCGGCACGGGCGGCACGCTGCAGGGCTGGCCGGTCTTCACGTTCGCGCTGGGGCTGCTGCTGACCGTGGTCCTGCTGGTCCGGCGGGTGCCGGGCGCGCTCATCATCAGCATCCTGGCGACGACCGTCCTGGCCGTGATCCTGCACGCCGCGGGCGTCACGAAGGGCTGGGGGCTGATCACCCCGACGCTGCCGCACCACGTGGCGCAGGCCCCCGACCTGGGCCTGGTGGGTCACGTCAGCCTGCTCGGCGGCTTCCACCACGCCGGGATCATCACCGCGGTCGTCTTCATCTTCACCCTGGTGCTGTCGGACTTCTTCGACGCGATGGGCACCATCACCGGTGTCGGCGCGGAGGCCGGGCTGCTCGACTCCAACGGTCAGCTGCCGCGGCTCGGCCGGGTGCTGTTCGTCGACGGGCTCGCCGCGGTCGCCGGTGGCGCCGCGTCCTGCTCGTCCAACACCGCCTTCGTCGAATCCACCTCCGGCGTCGGCGAGGGCGCCCGCACGGGCATCGCGAACCTCGTCACCGGCGGGCTGTTCGTGCTGGCGCTGTTCTTCACGCCGCTGTACTCGGTGATCCCGCAGCAGGCCGCCACGCCGGCGCTGGTCGCGGTGGGCTTCCTGCTGATGACGCAGGTGAAGGACATCGACTGGACCGACACCGACATCGCCATCCCGGCGTTCCTGACGATCGTGCTGATGCCGTTCACGTACTCGATCACCAACGGCATCGGCGCCGGGTTCATCAGCTACGTGGTGCTGAAGGCGTCGCGCGGCAAGTGGCGCGAGCCCGGCATCCTGCTGTGGGTGATCGCGGCGCTGTTCGTCGCGTACTTCCTGCTCGACCCCATCGAGCAGCTGCTCGGCGTCAAGTAGTCGCCGGCGCCCCCGTAGGCTCGCGGGCATGCTCGACCGCTCCGACGTGCCCCTGGCGCGCTACACCACGCTGGGCCTCGGCGGCCCCGCGCGGCGGCTCCTGACCTGCGTCGACGAGACGGAGGTCGTGGCCGCCGTGCGGGCCGCCGACGCCGCGCGGGAACCGCTGCTGGTGCTCGGGGGCGGGTCGAACGTGGTGCTGCCCGACGCCGGCTGGCCCGGCACGGTGGTGCGCATCGCGAGCCGCGGGGTGGAGTTCGACGCCGGCGAGGCCGGCGCCGGCCGGGTGCTCGTGCGGGCGCAGGCCGGCGAGGACTGGGATTCCCTGGTCGCGCTGACCGTGACCGAGGGGCTCGCGGGGTTCGAGTGCCTGTCCGGCATCCCCGGCCTGGTCGGCGGGACGCCGGTGCAGAACGTCGGCGCGTACGGCGCGGACGTCAGCCAGACGGTGACGTCGGTGCGGGTGCTCGACCGGGCGGACGGCTCCGTCGCGGACCTGCCCGCCGCCGACTGCGGGTTCGCGTACCGGACCAGCCGCTTCAAGCACACCGACCGGTACGTCGTGCTGCGGGTGGACTACGCCCTCCCGGAGTCCTCGACCTCGGCGCCGGTGCGGTACGCGGAGCTGGCCCGGGCCCTCGGCGTGGAGCCGGGCGCCGACGCCCCGGTCGCCGAGGTACGGGCGCAGGTGCTGCGGCTGCGGCGCGGCAAGGGGATGGTCTACGACGCCGCGGACCTCGACAGCCACAGCGTGGGGTCGTTCTTCCTGAACCCGGTCGTCGACGCGGCGGTGGCCGCGGCGCTGGGGGACGCGCCGTCCTGGCCGGAACCCGACGGGCGCGTGAAGCTGTCCGCGGCCTGGCTCATCGAGCACGCCGGCTTCGGCAAGGGCTTCGGCGACGGCCCGGAGCGGCTGTCGAGCAAGCACACCCTGGCGCTGACGCACCGGGGCGGCGGGAGCGCGGCCGGGCTGCTGGCGCTCGCGGCGACCGTGACCGCCGGGGTGCGGGAGCGGTTCGGGGTGGAGCTGGTGCCGGAGCCGAGGATCGTGGCGCCGCCGGTGGGGTGAGGCGCCGCGCCTGACCGCCACCCCCCTCCCCCGAACGGCTGAAGAACCGCCCGGCGGTGCCGACGATGGAACCGTCGCCTCGGGGGCCCCCGTCATGGCAGGTGAAGGGGGATCGCCGATGAACGCGGACCAAGAGAAGACGTTCGAGCAGTTCGTGGACACCTCAGGGCCACGGCTGCTCGGTGCCGCACTCGTCCTCACCGCCGGGGACCGGGGCGCGGCCGAAGACCTGCTCCAGCAGGCGCTGGTCAAGGTGGCGCGGCGCTGGCAGCACATCACCGACGAACCCGAGCGCTACACCCGCACCGCGCTGAGCCGGCTGGCCACCGACCGGTGGCGCCGCAGCCGGGTCCGCGTCGCCGAAGTCACCGACGACGGGTTCGACCACCTCGACCTCGCCGCGGCCGACCAGCTCGCCGGCATCGAGGTCCGCGACGCGCTGTGGGCGGTGCTGCGGCAACTGCCGCCCCGCCAGCGCGCCGTCATCGTCCTCCGCTACCTCGACGACCTCACCGAGACCGAGACCGCCAACGCGCTCGGCATCCCCGTCGGCACCGTCAAAAGCGCCCACTCCCGCGCCCTGACCCGGCTCCGCGACCTTCTCCCCGCCGACCCCTCGAAGGAGGTGGCCCGATGAGCTTCATCGAGATCCACGACAGCGACCCCCAGACCGACACCGTCGACGCCCGGCTGCAGACGCAGCTACGCACCCTGGTCGGCGAACCCCCGATCCCCGCCGGCACCGCCACCCGGGCGCTGCGCGCAGCCCAGCGCCGGCGCCGCACCGGATGGGCCTGGGGCCTCGGCGGCGGTGCGCTGGTCGCCGCCGCCGCGACCGCCGCGATCGTGCTGGTCGCCCAGAGCGGCACCCCGACCGCCGCGATCGTCACCCCGGCCACCCAGCTGCCGGCGCCGCTGACGGCGGACACCGGCACCCCGACCCCCGACCCGGCGAGCCCCACCCCGAACACGACGCAGTCCCCGGTGGCGGCGGTCACGACGCCGCCCGCGCCGGCCGACCCCACCACCACCCAGAACCTGCCGGTCACCGACGCCCTACGCCAGCAACTGCTGGCTGCCTACGTGACCGTCCAGACCTGGTCGCCAGACGACCTCACGATCACCGGGACGGTGCACTACTCCTACCTGGCGACGACCCACACGTACTGGGCGTTGGCGTTCTTCAGCCACACGCGCGGGGAGATACAGGACCCCTCCCAGCGGACGCTGTTCTCGCGCCCCGCCGGGGGCAGCTGGACCTACGTCCGCGGCATGCACCCGCAGTTCCCCTGCCCCGGCGACGTCGATCCCCCGCTCATGGCGCTGTGGAAGCTCACCAACCTCGGCGGCTGCGCGGTCGTCCCGGGGCCGGCCACCGAATCCAACGGCGACACGGTGATCCGTACGGGCACCGACGTGCCGGACGGCCAGTACTTCGGCCACGTCCGCACGTACCAACTGAACCTTGACGGCTCCGGCCAGCTCACCATGAACAGCGCGGCGGGTGTCCCGGGCGGCCAGCAGTGGGACCAGCACCCGCAGGACGTCGTCAGCCTGGCTTGGGCTCCCGGCGTCGCGGCATCGTACTCAGTCGGCACCTCCAAGGAGAACAGCCACGTCGTCACCGGCACCTTTGACGCCGCCTACGCGAAGCGGGTGACCGACGACTTCACGGCCTTCGACGTCGACGCGTACGGCTTCATCGTCACAGTGAAGCTCGGCCTGATCACCGCGCTACAGGAGGTCGGGCCCAACACCCCGACGGATGGCATGCCGGCGTTCGCGGAGCTCATCTGACCCCACCGACCGGTGCAGCCCGTCGACGCCCTGGGGGGCGGCGGGCTGCACCGCGGTGTCGGGGTGCGGGAGCGGTTCGGCGTGGAGCTGCAGCCGGAGCCGAGGATCGTGACCCCGCCGGTGGGCTAGCGGGCCTCCGCCCGCCGCAGCTCGACCGCCTCGACCACCCGGCGGATGACCTCCAGCCCGCCGCCCTCGGCTGCGGACAGGATCGACTCCGGGTGGAACTGCACGGCCCACGCCGGGGCGTCGCGGTGCTCCACCGCCATCACGATGCCGTCGGCGGTCTGCGCCGTGACACGCAGCTGCGCCGGCACCTCGTCCGCCAGCGCGTACAGCGAGTGGTACCGCGCCACGGCCACTGCCACCGGCTGCTCACCGAAGAGCACGCCCTCCTGCCCGAGGATCCGGCTGGCCTTGCCGTGCACCGGCTCCGGGAGCTGGTGCAGCCGCCCGCCGGCCTGCTCGACGAGCCCCTGCAGCCCGAGGCACACGCCGAACATGG
>JAOPWU010000027.1 GCA_025965515.1 Mycobacterium sp. | reverse complement strand
CCCCGGCATCCGGGCGCTGCGGGACGCCGGATTCCGGCTGGCCACGCTCAGCGTGGGGGCGGCCGTCGTCGCCGAGCGGCTGCTCGAGCGGGCCGGCATCCGGGACGCCTTCGAGGCCGTGCTCACGGCCGCGGACGCCCCGGCGTGGAAGCCCGCGGCCCCCGCCTACGGCTATGCCGCTGAGCAGCTGGGGGTCGTCGTGCCGCACGACCTCCTGCTCGTGGCGGTGCACCCGTGGGACATCGACGGGGCGACCCGGGCCGGGCTGCGGACGGCCTGGATCACCCGGTCCGGCGGGCCGTACCCCGCCGTGATGTCCGGCCCGACGCACACCGTGCGGGCGGTGACCGAGCTGGCCCCGCTGCTGGCCGGCGGCTGACCCCGCAGCTGCCGCAGCAGTAGGCCGACGAGCCGGCCGGGCCCGGCTGCGATCATCCGTGGCGTGCGCGAGGTCGTCCTGATGTCCGACCCCCGGGTCACGTCCATCCCGGTCCGGGAGTGCGGCGACCCGCTCGTCGCCGTGCGGCCGGGGCCGGGCCTGCTGCTGGACGGCCCGGCGGCGGAGACCGCGGGCCCGGGCTCGCTGCTCCGGCCGGCGGTCCGTGACCGGCTGCTGGACGCGGCCGCCCGGCTGCCCGCGGGGCTGCGGCTGGCGCTCGTCGAGGGGTACCGGCCGCCTGGGGTGCAGCGGGCGCAGTTCCACCGGTACGCGGCCTCGTTGGCCGAGGCGAACCCCGGCTGGACGCCCGAGGAGGTCCACACCGCCGCGAGCCGCTACCTCTCGCCCCCGGACATCGCCCCCCACGCCGCGGGCGCCGCGGTCGACGTCGCGCTGGTCGACGGGACGGGCACGCACGTCGACGTCGGCTGCCCGCTCAACGCGACGCCGGAGGACAGCGCGGGCGCCTGCTACACCGACAGCCCGCTGGTCACCGGGGCCGCGCTGGGGGCCCGCCGGGTGCTCGCGGACGCCCTGGCGGCGGCCGGGCTCGTGAACTACCCCACCGAGTGGTGGCACTGGTCCTACGGCGACCGCTACTGGGCCATGGTCACCGGCGCCCCCGTGGCGCTGTTCGGCATCCTGGAGGCAGGGCCCGAGGCCGGGGCCGCGGCGCCCTCCCACTCGCTGGCGGACGGGTACCTGACGTAGCGTGGCGATCGTGGATACGGGACGCGCGCGCGAGATCGAAGCCAAGGTCGAGGCCGGGGAGCGGCTGGACCGGTCGGACGGCGAGTGGCTGTACGCCGTCGACGACCTGGCCTGGCTGGGGCAGCTGGCGCACGGGGTGCGTACGGCGAAGAACGGCGACCGGACGTTCTTCAACGTGAACCGGCACCTCAACCTGACGAACGTCTGCAGCGCCTCGTGCGCCTACTGCTCGTTCCAGCGCAAGCCTGGCGAGGCGGACGCCTACACCATGCGCATCGAGGAGGCCGTCCGGCTGGCGAAGTCCATGGAGCCGGCGGGCATCACCGAGCTGCACATCGTCAACGGCCTGCACCCGACGCTGCCGTGGCGCTACTACCCGCGCGTGCTGCGGGAGCTCAAGCAGACGCTGCCGGACGTCGCGCTCAAGGCCTTCACGGCCACCGAGATCCACTGGTTCGAGAAGATCTCCGGCCTGTCCGCCGACGAGGTCCTCGACGAGCTCATCGACGCCGGGCTGGAGTCGCTCACCGGCGGCGGCGCGGAGATCTTCGACTGGGAGGTCCGGAAGCAGATCGTCGACCACGCCACCCACTGGGAGGACTGGTCGCGCATCCACCGGCTCGCGCACAGCAAGGGCCTGCGGACGCCGTCGACGATGCTCTTCGGGCACATCGAGGAGCCCCGCCACCGCGTCGACCACGTGCTGCGGCTGCGCGAGCTGCAGGACGAGACCGGCGGCTTCACGGTCTTCATCCCGCTGCGCTACCAGCACGACGCGAGCGGCGACCCCCGCAACCGCATCCAGTCGATCACCACCATGGCGACCGGCGCCGAGAGCCTGCGCACCTTCGCGGTGTCGCGGCTGCTCTTCGACAACGTCGACCACATCAAGGCGTTCTGGGTCATGCACGGCCTGCAGACGTCGCAGCTGGCGCTGTCGTTCGGCGCCGACGACCTGGACGGCTCCGTGGTCGAGTACAAGATCACGCACGACGCCGACCACTTCGGCACCCCGGACACGATGACCCGCGAGGACCTGCTCGAGGTCATCCGCGACGCCGGCTTCCGCCCGGTGGAGCGGGGCACGCGCTACCAGACGATCCGGGAGTACGACGGGCCGGACCCGCTGCGCCGCCGCGAGCCCCAGCCCATGCCGGCCTAGCTCCCCGTGTCCCCGGAGTCCCCGGCACCCCCGGTGCCCGTGGCCGAGGGGCGCCGGGGGTTCCTCACCCCCAACCTGCGGGTGCTGTCCGGCGTCAGCCTGCTCCAGGACGCGGCCAGCGAGCTGCTGTACCCGATCCTGCCGATCTTCCTGACGGTGACCCTCGGGGCGCCGGCTGCCGTCGTCGGGATCGTCGAGGGAATCGCCGAGGGCGCGGCCAGCGTCACCAAGCTGCTGGCCGGGCGGCTGGCGGACCGCGGCTCCAGGCGCACGCTCGTCGCCCTCGGCTACGGCATGGCGGCCCTCGGAAAGCTGATCATCGCGCTGGCCGGGGTGTGGCCCGTCGTGCTCGCCGGCCGGGTCGTGGACCGGCTCGGCAAGGGGGTGCGCGGCGCTCCCCGCGACGCGCTTCTCATGGTCGACGCGCCGCCGGACGCGCGGGGGCGGGTCTTCGGCTTCCACCGCCTGGCGGACACCACCGGGGCGGTCATCGGCCCGCTGCTGGGGCTGGCCGGCTACGAGCTGCTGGGTCACCGGCTGCGCCCGCTGCTCTGGATCGCCGTCGTCCCGGCCGTGCTCAGCGTCGCGCTGACCCGGCTCGTGCGGGACCCGACCGGGCGGCCGGCGCCCCGGCGCGCCACGGAACCCCGGCCGCCGGCCACGCCGCTGCCCCGGGGCTTCCGCCGCGTGGTCGGACTGCTGGTCGCCTTCAACGTCATCAACTTCCCGGATGCGCTGCTGCTGCTGCGGGTGCAGGACGTGAGCCACTCGCTCGTCTTCGTGGTGGCCGTCTACGCCGGCTACAACGCCGTGTACGCCGCGCTGAGCTACCCCGCCGGCGCGCTGGCCGACCGGCTGGCCCCGCCGACGGTGTTCGCGGTGGGCCTGGCCTGCTTCGCCGTGACCTACCTGGGGCTCGGGGTCACGCACAACCGCGGTGCCGTGGTCGCGCTGCTGCTGGTCTACGGCGCCTTCACGGCGGCCACCGACGGCGTCGGCAAGGCCTGGATCGCGGGGCTCGTGGGCCGGGACCAGCAGGGCAGGGCGCAGGGGATGTACCAGGGGCTGACCGGCGCTGCCGTCCTGGTGGCCGGCGTCTGGGCGGGCCTGGCCTGGAACGGCGACGGCCGGGTGCCGCTGTTGGTGTCGGGCGCCGGGGCGCTCGTCGTCCTGGGTGTGCTGCTGGTCGGGCGGACGCGGCTGGCTGTCAGCTCCGCTGCGTGAGCCGCTCGGGGACCCAGCGGCCGCCGCGGCAGCCGTCGGGCAGCGGGGGGAACCGGTGGCCGCGCACGTCGGTGCTGGCGTAGCTGTGGCCGCAGCCGGTGTCGCAGCGGTAGATGCCGCTCGCCGGGACGACCTGCCCCGGGCGGAAGCCGTCGTCCGGCGTCACCATCGGATCTCCCGTGCCCCGTCCGTCGCGGTCAGGAATCCGCCACGGGCGGGAAGCCCGCCCTCCGGCGGTGGAGTCCCGCCTCCTCGATGTCCCGCTTGCCCTGCTCCTCGAGGTCGGCGTCCCCGGTCTCGCGGCCCACGCGCTCCTCGGCCTCGCCGTGCGCATCCTGGGTGAGCCGCTCCGCGAGCTCCTCGTCGTCCATGTGCCGCTCCTCGCAGCCAGGGGCGCCCGGCGGCTCCGCCGCGCCCGCCCTCCAGGCGTGCCCGGGGCTGTCACCGCGGTAACCGCGGGGCCCTAGAGTCGGCCGGGTGTTCGTCGTGACCCTCACCTACGCCGTCGAGCCCGCCCGCGTCCAGGCGGCGAGCGACGCCCACCTGGCCTGGGTGGACCGGCAGTTCGACACGGGGGTGTTCGTCGCCTCCGGCCGCAGCGTGCCCCGCACCGGCGGAGTCATCATGGCCCGCGGGGTGTCACGCGAGGAGCTGGACCGGCTGCTGGCGACGGACCCGTTCGCGGAGCAGGCGCTGGTCACCTACGACGTCAAGGAGTTCGAGCCGCGACGGGCGGCGCCCGGCCTGGAGGGGCTGCTGGCCTGAGGGCTCGCGCCTATGCCGCCGGGGCGTGGCGCCCCCGCCGGGCGCCAGCGTAGGCCGCCCCGCGGATGCGCGCGATCGCCGGCGGGAACGCCAGCCCCGGCAGCGGGTGCAGCACGGGGTCGAACGACACCGGCGGGTCGAGCGCCGCGCCGTCCGTCGGGAGGGGCCCGCCCACCGCCAGCCCGCCGAACCGCTCCCACGGGCCGTGCGGCCGCGCCGCGACCAGGTCGAACCGCAGCGGAGCGGCGCCGACCGCCGCGGCGACCTCGGCCGGGTCGGCCGGCACGGGCGTCCCGGTCACGGGGAGCGCGCCGAGCAGCACCAGCCCGCCGGGTGCGCGGTACGGCAGCAGCGACGTGTACGTGGCGCCGGCGATGTCCCGGCGCGGCGCCAGCAGGAAGCGCGGCCCGACGGCCCGGCCCGTGGTCGCCAGCAGCAGGTCGTGCTCCGCGACGCCGTCGGCCCCGGGGAACCGCAGGGCCAGCCCCAGGATGTCCGGCCAGCCGTCCGGCAACCCGACGGCCCGCGACAGCCGCGCCACCCCCGTGTCCGTGCCGCGGTCGTCGAGCCACGGGGTGCCGTAGCGGGTGGGCGCGCCCGTCCGCTCGATGCGGGCGCGCAGCAGCACGCCGTCGGGGTGCAGCGGCTTTCCATGCCGGGCCCGGGCCACGGTGTCGAAGCCTGCGGCGAGTGCGGCGCCGACCGCGCCGGTCACCATCCGGGCAGGGGAAGGGAAGGTCATGTCCGGCGCCGTACCCGCTCGGGCGGGGGCGACGCCCGGCCGGGACGGATCGCGGCGCCGCTACAGTCCGGTTTGGTGCGGCAACCGGACGGCGGGCCGCCGGAGAGGGGTGGGACGCGATGACCACCCCGTCCCGGCGCAGGTCGGCGCTGGCCGTGGGGGGACCCGCCGTCGCCCTGGTGCTGGCGTCGCTCTGCCTGCGCGGCCCCTTCGCGTCGGTCGGCCCCCTGCTGGGCGACCTCGGGCGTCAGCTGGCGGTGCCGGGCGCGGTGCTGGCCGTACTGACCTCGCTCCCGCTGCTGAGCTTCGCGGCGACCTCGCCGCTGGCCCCGGCGCTCGCGGAGCGGCTGGGCCTGCACCGGGCCGTCGTCGCCGGTGCCGGGCTGCTGGTGGCGGGGATCGCGCTGCGCTCCGCCGGCGTCGTCGGGCTGTTCGCCGGCACGGTCGTGCTCTCCGCCGGGATCGCCATCATCAACGTGCTGCTGCCGGGCATCACCCGCCGGGAGTACGCGCACCGGGGGCACGTCGTCATCGGCGCGACGACGGCCGGCATCGCGGTGTCGGCCAGCATCGGGGCCGGGCTGGCGCACCCGCTCGCCGACGCGACCGGCGGCCCGCGCGCCGCGCTGGCGCTCTGGGCGCTGCCCGCGCTGCTGGCCCTCGCCGGACTGGCGGCCCTCGCGCGCGCCCGCCGGCGGG
>JAOPWU010000019.1 GCA_025965515.1 Mycobacterium sp. | reverse complement strand
GGCTCACGCAGCTCGACAACCAGCACGCGCTCGGCCCCGTCACCACCACGGCGACCAACGGCAACGTCGAGCAGACCGCGCTGCTGAGCACGAACAGCGACGGCACGGTGAACCTCGCGCTGGGCTTTGGCACCACCCAGGCCGCCGCGGTCGCCACCGCCGGCACGACGCTGCAGCGCCTGCCGCAGGCCGCCGCCGACTACACGACGGGCTGGCAGCGCTACGACGCCGGGCTGCGGGCGCCGAACCTCGCCGCGACCGGGCTGACCGCCGCGCAGCGCGCCACCGCCACCCGCGCCTACTACCAGTCGGCGAACGTCGTGAAGGCGTCCGAGGACAAGACCTACCCGGGCGCGATCGTCGCCGGCCTGGACGCCCCGTGGGGCCAGGCCATCCCGGCCAACGACCCGGCCGACCTCTTCCACTCCGGCTACCGCGAGGTGTTCTCCCGCGACCTCTACGAGGCGTGGACCGCGCTGTACACCGACGGCGACCTCGCCACCGCCCGCGACACCGTGCGGTTCCTGCTGCTCCGGGCGCAGCAGCCCGACGGCTCCGAGCCGCGCAACTCCCTCGTCGACGGCACGAAGGCGGCGGACGCCTTCAACATGCAGCTCGACGAGTCGGCCTACCCGATCCTCATGGCGCTGCAGTCCGGGCTGGCCGGCGACGCCACGCTCTGGCCGCACATCCGCGCGATGGCGAACTTCCTGGTCGCGCACGGTCCCAGCTTCGGTGTCGAGCGCTGGGAGGAGCAGACCGGCTACTCGCCCTCCACCATCGCCGCGGAGATCGCCGGCCTGGTGGCCGCCGGGACCATCGCGCAGCAGCAGGGCGACGCCGCCGACGCGCGCACCTACCTGGCGACGGCCGACTCCTACCAGCGCAGCGTCCACGCGTGGGGCGTCACCACCACCGGCCCGCTGTCGAGCCAGCCGTACTTCATCCGGCTGTCGAAGACGGGCGACCCGGACGCCGCCATCAGCTACAACGTGGGCAACGGCGGCCCGACGCTCGACCAGCGCGCGGTCGTCGACGCCGGGTTCCTGGAGTACGTCCGGCTCGGCGAGCTCCCGGCCACCGACCCCGACGTCCTGCGCACCCTGCCGGTCGTCGACGCGAGCATCCAGCGGCAGACCGCGAACGGCCCCGGCTGGCTCCGCTACAACGGCGACGGCTACGGCGACTGCGTCGCGGGCGCGGGCACCAGCTGCACGATCACGGGCGCCCCCTGGGCGGACGGCTACGTCGGCACCGGCCACCCGTGGCCCGTGCTGGGCGTCGAGCGGGCACAGCAGGACCTCGTGACCGGGCGGAGCGCGGCCGCCGCGGCGCAGCTCGCCACCGTCAATGCCGAGAACTCGGGTCCGGGCCTGGTGCCCGAGCAGGTGTGGGACTACCCGGACCTGCCGCCGTCGCCCTACGGGACCGACCCGGCCGCCGCGTCCATCGGCTTCGCGAGCGGTCGGGCGGACGGGTCCGCATCCCCGCTCACCTGGGGCGCCGGGGCGCAGGTACGGCTCACCGCCGACCTGGCCGCCGGGACGGACCTGGAGCAGCCCACCCAGGTCCGCGACCGCTACGTGACGCACACCCAGGGGACCACGCCGCTGACCGTGACGGCCCCGGCCGACGGCTCGTCGGTCGGCCCGTCGACCACCGTGACCGGCACCGCGGCGCCCGGCGCCACCGTCGACGCTGCGGACGTGGCCACCGACGCGAACGACGTCACCACGCACGCCACCACGACGGCCGACGGCGGGGGCGCGTTCCGCCTCACCGTGCCGACCGGCGCCGGCACGAACGTCCTCGTCGTGTCCAGCACCGCGCCCGACGGCGGGACCGCGCAGACGACGCGGACGGTCGTCAGCGACGTCGTGACCGGCACGCTGCTCTACACCGTCGCCGACCCGACCGGCGACGACCACGGGCCGGGCTGGTACGCCTACCCGACGGCGCCGGACTTCCACCCCGGCGCCTTCGACCTGACCCAGTTCCAGGTCTACGACACGGGCACGACGGTCACCTTCCGCGTGCAGACCCGCGACCTCACGCCCACCTTCGGCCCACCGGACGGCGCGCAGCTCGTCGACGTCTACGTCCGCGACCCGGCGGCGACCACGACGTCCACCGCGCCGTCGTACCCGGGCATGAACGACACCGTGAGCCCGTGGAGCCGGCTCATCGAGGTGCAGGGCTTCGGCAACCAGAAGTTCGTCGGCCCGGACGGCGGCAGCGTCGGTGCGGTCACGAGCAGCGCCAACAGCGCCTCGCGGTACATCACGTTCAGCGTCGCCAAGGCCGCGCTCGGCGGCACCCCGGGCAGCGGCTGGGGCTTCACCGTCACGCTGACCGGCCAGGACGGCACCCACGGCACCGACCAGACCCGCGCGTTCACGGCCACGCCGGGGGGCTACACGTTCGGCGTCTGCGCCACGAACGACGGCAGCCCCCGCTGCACCGCCGACCCCGGAACGGTGCCGAAGGTGATGGACACCCTCACGCCCGCCGGGGTGCCGCAGGCCGACGAACTGGACTACACCCGGCATGCGCCCGTCGCCCTCGCGGCTGTATCACTGCCCTGACCAGCTCCGGTAGCTACAGGCGGGGGCGGTGTGCGCCGGTTACGCTGGAATCCGGCCTCAGCGCTTCCGCGTAGGTCCTCGCGGAAGGAATCGGGCGTGACCTCATCGACATCCCGCGACGGGGAGATGCGCGACGCGCTCCTCGCCGCGGGGGAGGTCGGACGCGACCTGCTCGCCGTCGACTGGGCCGCCACGTCGCTGGGCCCGCTCCAGGCGTGGCCGCAGAGCCTGCGGACGATGGTCCGCGCCATGCTGGCCAACCGCTTCTCCATGTGGATGGCCTGGGGTCCGGACCTCACCTTCTTCTGCAACGAGGCGTACCGGCGCAACACCCTGGGGCGCAAGTACCCGTGGGCGCTGGGGCGGCCCGCCAGCGAGGTGTGGGCGGAGATCTGGCCCGACATCAGCCCCCGCATCGACAAGGTCCTCGCCACCGGTGACGCCACCTGGGACGAAGCGCTGATGCTCTTCCTCGAGCGGTCGGGCTACACCGAGGAGACGTACCACACGTTCTCCTACAGCCCGCTGACCGGCGACGACGGCGCCATCGCCGGGATGCTCTGCGTCGTCAGCGAGGACACCGAGCGCGTCATCGGCCAGCGACGGCTGGGGACGCTGCGCGACCTGGGCTCCGACCCGAACGTGCTGCGCACCGAGGAGGACGTGCTCACCGCAGCGCGCCGGCACCTGGGCCACAACCCGTACGACCTGCCGTTCACCCTGGTCTACCTGCTCGACGACGACGGGGCGGCCGCGCGGCTGGCCGCGTCGTCGGGCATCCCGGCCGGGCACCCCGCCGCGCCCGCCCTCATCGCGGTGGGCGACAAGCAAGCGCCCTGGCCCGTGGCGGAGCCGAACGTCGGCGAGGCGGCCACCATCACCGATCTGGCCGAGCGGTTCGCGGACCTGCCGACCGGCGCCTGGCCCGAACCACCCTGCCAGGCCCTCGTCCTGCCGCTGCCCGCCCGGGGCCAGGCCGGGCCGTACGGCTACCTCGTCGCCGGGCTCAACCCGTTCCGCCCGCTCGACGCCGCGTTCCACGGCTTCGTCGACCTGATCGCGGGCCAGCTGGCCGCCGGCTTGGCCGCGGCGCGGGCCTACGCCGCGGAGCGCCGCCGCGCCGAGCAGCTCGCGGAGCTCGACCGCGCGAAGACCGCGTTCTTCACGAACGTCAGCCACGAGTTCCGGACCCCGCTCACGCTGTTGCTCGGCCCGGCGGAGGACGCCCTCGCGGACGAGCAGGCCCCGCTCGCGCCGCGCCAGCGGGAACGCGTCGAGGTGATCCATCGCAGCGGGCTGCGGCTGCTCACGCTCGTCAACAACCTGCTCGACTTCTCCCGGCTCGAGTCCGGCCGCGCCACCGCCCATTTCCAGCCCATCGACCTGGCGCGGTACACCGTCGAGCTCGCGAGCATGTTCGACTCTGCGGTGCACGGGGCGGGGCTCACGCTCACCGTCGACGCCCCGGAGCTGCCCGAGCCGGTCTACGTCGACCGCGAGATGTGGGCGAAGATCGTCCTCAACCTGCTGTCGAACGCCCTGAAGTTCACGTTCACCGGCGGGATCACCCTGCGGCTGCGCGCGGTCGACGGGGCTGCCGAGCTGGCGGTGACCGACACCGGCATCGGCATCGAGGCGGCGGAGCAGGAGAAGCTCTTCGAGCGGTTCCACCGCGTCGCCGGGGCGCCCTCCCGGACGTACGAGGGGTCCGGCATCGGGCTGGCCTTGGTGGCGGAGCTCGCCGCGCTGCACGGCGGCCGCGCCGGCGTCACCAGCACGCCCGGTAGCGGTAGCACCTTCACCGTGGTGGTGCGGTTGGGCCGGGAGCACCTGCCCGCCGACCAGGTCTCCGAGGACCCCGCCACGGACCTGCTCGCCGTCTCACGGCAGGCCGCGGGGCTGCTGGCCGAGGCGATGCGCTGGATCGACGACGAGGCCGACGGCGCCGACGAGCAGCCGGCGCCCGTACCGGGCGCCCCGCGCACCCGGCCGCTGGTGCTCGTCGTCGACGACAACAACGACATGCGTGACTACGTGGCGCGGCTGCTCGCCGGTGACTACGACGTCGTCACGGCGCCGGACGGGCTCGTCGGCCTGGAGAAGGCCCTGGCCGACCCGCCCGACCTGGTCCTCACCGACGTGATGATGCCGCGGCTCGACGGCTTCGGGCTGCTCGACGCCCTGCGGTCCGACCCGGCCACCGTCGGCGTGCCGGTGGTCATGCTGTCTGCGCGGGCCGGCGAGGAGGGCACCGCCGAGGGGCTCGAGGCCGGCGCGGACGACTACCTGGCGAAGCCGTTCTCCGCCCGCGAGCTGCTCGCGCGCGTCCGGTCCAACCTCGAGCTGGACCGGGTCCGCCGCACCCGCGACGAGCTGGAGCGCAGCCGCGGTCTGCTGTCCCAGGCGCAGCGCCTCGCCCGGGTCGGCTCCTGGGAGATCGACCTCGCCGACGAGTCCATCTCCGGCTCCGAGGAGTACTTCCGGCTGCTGGCGGTGGAGGCCGACGAGCTGCGGCACGGCGGCGTCGAGGCGGCCCTGCGGTACGTCCACCCCGCCGACGTGCCGCTCGTCGCCGGGGCCATCGAGGCCTCCCGCGCCGGCGTCCCCCTGCGCATGGAGTTCCGCATCCAGCCGCGGGAGGGCGGCCAGCGGCTGGTCCAGGCGCGCGGCGAGCTGTACCGCGACGCGGCGGGGAACCCCGCGTTCCTGCGCGGCAGCCTGCAGGACGTCACCGAGCAGCGCGAGGCCGAGCAGGAGGTGGCCGCCGCGGCCGCCGTCCGGGAAGCCGCCGCGCGCGAGCACACGATCGCCGACGAGCTGCAGCGCAGCCTGCTGCCGTCCACCAGCTTCAACCCCGACCACCTCGAGGTCGCGACGTACTACAACGCGGGCGTCGAGGGCACGCAGGTCGGCGGTGACTGGTACGACGTGATCGAGCTGGGCGCCGGCCGCACCGCGCTGGTCATCGGCGACGTGATGGGGCGCGGCGTCCGGGCCGCTGCGGTGATGGGACAGTTGCGCTCCGCCACCCGCGCGTACGCGCGGCTCGACCTGCCGCCCGCCGACGTGCTCGAGTTCCTCGACAGCGTCGTCCGCGACCTGGGCGAGGACCAGATCGTCACGGTCGTGTACGCCGTCTACGACCCTGCGGACCGCAGCCTCACGCATGCCATCGCGGGGCATCTGCCGCCGCTGCTGGCGGTGCCGGGGGAGCCCGTCCGGTGGCTGACCGCGACGCCCGGGCCGCCCCTCGGGACCGGCCCGTTCACGCTCGAGGAGCAGGTCACGATCCTGCCGTTGGGGAGCACCGTCGCGCTGTTCACCGACGGCCTGGTGGAGCGCCGTGACCGCGACCTGGAGGTCGGGCTCGAACAGCTCGCGGCCGCGCTCCAGGGGCTCGACGGCGAGCT
>JAOPWU010000005.1 GCA_025965515.1 Mycobacterium sp. | reverse complement strand
GGACGGAGATCAGCCGGCGCGTGAAGTGCAGCAGGGAGGAGGAGGCGTGCTGCTGCGCCTCCACGTTGAGCGCCTGGTAGCCGTAGACCGGGTCCATGATCACCGGCAGGTAGAGCCGCGCCGGGTCGGCCATGGAGAAGCCCGCGTTGCGGTCGACGTTCCACTGCATCGGCGTGCGCACCCCGTCGCGGTCGCCGAGGTAGATGTTGTCGCCCATCCCGATCTCGTCGCCGTAGTACAGGACGGGCGAGCCGGGGAGCGACAGCAGCAGCGACGTGAACAGCTCCAGCTGGTCGCGGCTGTTCTCCAGCAGGGGCGCCAGGCGGCGGCGGATGCCGATGTTGGCCTTCATCCGCGGGTCGCGCGCGTACTCCTGGTACATGTAGTCGCGCTCTTCGTCGGTGACCATCTCGAGCGTCAGCTCGTCGTGGTTGCGCAGGAAGATGCCCCACTGGCAGTTCTGCGGGATCGCCGGCGTCTGCGCCATGATCTCGGAGATCGGGTACCGCTGCTCGCGCCGCACGGCCATGAAGATGCGCGGCATCAGCGGGAAATGGAACGCCATCTGGCACTCGTCGCCGAGCTCCGGGTCGCCGAAGTACTGCACGACGTCCGTGGGCCACTGGTTCGCCTCGGCGAGCAGCACCCGGTCCGGGTAGAGCCGGTCGATCTCCGCCCGGACGCGCTTCAGATAGTCGTGCGTCTCGGGCAGGTTCTCGCAGTTCGTGCCCTCGCGGGCGTACAGGTACGGCACGGCGTCCAGCCGGAAGCCGTCGATACCGAGGTCCAGCCAGAACCGCAACACCTCCAGCATGGCGTCGCGGACCTTGGGGTTGTCGTAGTTCAGGTCCGGCTGGTGGCTGAAGAAGCGGTGCCAGAAGTACTGCCCGCGCACCGGGTCCCAGGTCCAGTTCGACTTCTCCGTGTCGACGAAGATGATCCGCGCGTCGGGATACTGCTCGTCGGTGTCGCTCCACATGTAGAAGTCGCCGTACGGCCCCTCGGGGTCGCTGCGCGACGCCTGGAACCACGGGTGCTCGTCCGACGTGTGGTTCATGACCAGGTCGGCGATGACGCGGATGCCGCGGGCGTGGGCCGCGTCGACGAGGTCGACGAAGTCGCTGAGCTGCCCGAACTCCGGGAGGATCTGCGTGTAGTCGCTGATGTCGTAGCCGCCGTCCCGCAGCGGGCTCGCGTAGATCGGCAGCAGCCAGATGCAGTCGACGCCGAGCCACTGCAGGTAGTCCAGCCGGTCGATGAGCCCGCGCAGGTCGCCGGTGCCGTCGCCGTTGGAGTCGGAGAAGCCCCGGATCAGCACCTCGTAGAAGACGGCCCGCTTGTACCAGAGCGGGTCGCCCGTGGGCATCAGCCCGCCCACCTCGCCGGTCGGTGCCGGCTGGCCGCCGACGGCCTCCTCGGGGGCCAGGCCGCCTGTGGCCTGGGGCCCCCGTCCGGTCGTCGTCACGCGGTTTCCTCCGGTCGGATCACTGTCAGCAGGTGGGCGACGTTGCGCCAGGGGTCGAGGCGCACGTAGTTGTGCTCGCCCCAGTCGAAGATGTCGCCGGTGGCCGCGTCGTGCACGACGAACCGTTCGCCCGGCGGCAGCCCGAGCGCCGCGAGGTCGAGGCTGACCGTCGCCTCGCGCGTCCCGTGGCTGTCGAGATTGACCACGACGATGACCCGGTCCTCACCGAGCATCTTGCTGTAGGCGAGGACGTGGTCCGAGTCGGTGGCGTGGATGTGCAGGCCGCGCAGCCGCTGCAGCGCCGGGTGCTCGCGTCGCCAGGCGTTCAGCAGCCGCAGGTACGGGTTGAGCGAGCGGCCCTCCCGCTCCGCGGCGTCCCAGTCTCGCGGCCGGTAGGAGTACTTCTCGGAGTCCAGGTACTCCTCGCTGCCCGGGCGGACCGCCTGGTGCTCGAACAGCTCGAAGCCGGCGTAGACGCCCCAGGAGGGGGACAGCGTCGCGGCCAGCACCGCGCGGACGGCGAACATCGCCGGGCCGCCGTACTGCAGCGACGCGTGCAGGATGTCCGGCGTGTTGACGAAGAAGTTGGGGCGCAGGTAGTCGGCGCTGGGGCTGGTGGACAGCTCCATGGCGTAGTCCGCCAGCTCCTGCTTCGTCGTCCGCCACGTGAAGTACGTGTACGACTGCGTGAAGCCGACCTTCGCGAGGGCGTGCAGCATCGGGGGGCGGGTGAACGCCTCCGCCAGGAACAGCACGTCGGGCTCGGTGGACTTCACCTGGTCGATGAGCCACTCCCAGAACTCGACCGGCTTCGTGTGCGGGTTGTCCACCCGGAAGATCCGCACGCCGTGCGCCGTCCAGTGCCGGACGATGCGGAGGATCTCCGCGCGCAGCCCCTCGGGGTCGTTGTCGAAGTTGATCGGGTAGATGTCCTGGTACTTCTT
Organism: Mycobacterium sp.; assembly: GCA_025965515.1. GTDB lineage: Bacteria > Actinomycetota > Actinomycetes > RYN-182 > RYN-182 > RYN-182. Next base: position 2,914 of record JAOPWU010000005.1, on the reverse strand, counting down.
CGGCGGGTTCTCCGCGTAGGCGATCGAGCCGTCCGGGCGGTGGGTGAACCACTCCGGGTGCTCCTTCGCCCAGGGGTGGTCCGGCGAGCACTGCAGTGCCAGGTCGAGCGCGACCTCCATGCCCTGCGCCCGGGTGTCGGCGACGAAGGCGTCGAAGTCCTCCAGCGTGCCGAGGTCCGGGTGGACCGCGTCGTGCCCGCCCTCCGCCGAGCCGATGGCCCAGGGGGAGCCCGGATCGTCGGGGCCCGCGTGCAACGTGTTGTTGGGCCCCTTGCGGAACGACCGGCCCACCGGGTGGATCGGCGGCAGGTACACCACGTCGAAGCCGTTGGCCGCGATCGCCGGCAGCCGCTTCGCCGCGTCGGCGAAGGTCCCCGAGACCCACTGGCCCGTCTCCGGGTCCACGTGGGCACCCTCGCTGCGCGGGAAGAACTCGTACCAGCTGGAGAAGGTCGCGCGGACCCGGTCCACCCAGATGCGGTACCGCGGCGACGAGGTCACCAGGTCCCGCAGCGGATACATCTCCAGCAGCTCCATGACGACGCCGCTGAAGGCGAGTTCGACGCGCGCCTCCTGCGGCTGCCCGGTGTCGCGCAGCTGCGCCACGACGTCCGCGACGATCGCCCGGCGCTCGGCCGGCACCGACTCCGCGAGCCGCTCGAACAGCCGCGCGCCCTCCTCGAGTTCGAGGTGGACGTCCTGCCCGGCGCCGAGCTTCGCCTCGATGCCGTGGTGCCAGGTGCCGATGGGGTCGGCCCAGCCCTCGACGGCGAAGGTCCACATGCCCTCGGCGTCGAAGACGACCTCGGCCGCGTAGACGTCCGGGCGGTCGGGCCCGACCGCCTGCATGCCGACCAGCGGCCGGCGGCGGCGGTTGGGCCCGGTCAGCGCCACGCTGGCGCCGACGAGGTCGTGGCCGTCCCGGAAGACGGTGGCGCTCACGGGCAGCCGTTCCCCGAGGACGGCACGGGCAGGCCAGCTACCGCCACTCACGACGGGGCTGACCTCTGTGACGGGGATGCGTCCGATCATCGGGGTCCGCCTACCCCTGCCGGGCCGGGCCATACGTGCCCGATCACAGCGACCCGCCCGACACGGCGACCCGGCCGGTGGCGCCCACCGCGACCCGGCCGAGCGGCGTCCCTGCGCCGACGACCACGTCGACCAGCGCCTCGTCGTCGTGGAGCGCCGGGCCGACCGGCGCTCCGGCGAGCTCGATGCGGATGCGCGCGGCAACCGCCCGGGCCGCCACGTCGCGGGCGTCCGCGTCGAGCGTCCACCGTCGCACCGCGAACCGCCGGGCCAGGGCCACGGTCCCGGGGGACAGCGACAGGGGCACTGCGGCGGCGGCGGGCGCACCGGCCTGGCCGACGGCCAGCCGGGCCAGCGCCGTGTCGAGGGGCACGTCGGCGGGGCTCCGCAGCGACACGCGGGTCCCCGCCAGCAGGTCACCGAGTCGCTCACCGCGGGCGGCCGCGAGCAGCCCCAGCCCGTAGGCTGCGGGGATCATGTCGACGCCCCGCCACGCGTTGCGGACCAGCAGCGCGCGCACGCCTGCGGGGGACGAGTCCGCGCTGCGGACGGTCAGGCCGAGCAGCCGCTTCCCGGGCGTGCTCCCGCCCGTGAGCGGCTCCGCCACCAGCGGCACGGCCCACCACGCCAGGCTGAGCACGAGGGCGACGCCGGCGGCGCGCCCCAGCGGGTCGTCCAGGGGGGCCCAGCCGAACGGGCGGGTGATCGGCAGGACCGGCGGCCGCAGCCCCGTGGCCGCGGCCACCAGGACGGTGAGCGCCGCTGCGACGCCCAGGTCGGCGGCGGCGGCGAGCGCCCGGCGGCCGAGGTGCGCGGCGGCTGGATCGGGGACTGCGTCGGGACTGGCGGGGGCGGTGTGACCCAGCGGATGGGCGACACCCTCGGCGGTGGGCACGTGCCCACCGTAGAGGTCTTCGTCGCGGACCGGTGGGGGGACTGGCGGGAGCTGCGCGACCTGCTGCGCCTGGGCAGGGACGCCGCGCCGCACCAGGTGCTGCGGGCGGCGGTGCTGCGGGACGCGGTCCGGGCGGACGCCGGGCTGGCGGCGACCCGGTACGCGGGGGACGGGGTGGCGGCCGAGCTGGCGCAGCTCTGCGCCGCCGCGGACGGCTTCCTCGAACCGTCGCGCGGCCAGCGCGCGCGGGCGGCCCGCGAGGCCGGTCTCCGCAGCGTGGTCGCGGCCCTGCGCGGGGCCCGCGGCGTGCCCGTGCTCCGCTGGATCGGCCGGGCGGCGCTGGGCTTCCTCGCCGTGGGGCTGCTGGCCGCGGTCTGGGGGCTGCTGGCGCCGGGATCGGCCGAGTCGGTGCTGCCCCTCGCCGCCCGGGAGGTCCCCGACGTGGCGCGCCGGGCCGCGGCGGCCGTGCCCCGGGACCGGTGGCCGACCGGCGTGCCCGGCAACCCGGCCGGGTTCGGGCTCGGGGACGCACTGGCGCAGTGCTGGACCGCGCTGCTGGGCGGCGTCACCGCGGGCGTCGTCACCCTCTGGCGGCTGGTCGCCTCCGGGCTGGACCTGGGCGTGGGTGCCGGGCTGGCCCTGCGGGCGGGCCGGGGTGCCGCGGCCCTGTCGGGCATGGCGAGCGGGGCTCCCCGGGTCCTCGCGCTGGTGACGGGCGCCGGCGCGGGTGCCTCGCTCGCCGGCGCCGCCGGCCGGGTGCTGGCCGGTGGGGGGACCGCCCGCCCCGCGGCGCTGGCGGAGCTCCGTCGGCGGGCCGGGGAGGCCCTCGTCGCCGGGGTCGCGGCCACCGCCGGGGTGCTGGTCGACGCGGCCGCGACGGCGCCGCTGGGCGGGGCGACCGCGGTGGCGGTCCACCTGCTGGTGGCGGCCGGGGCCGTCGCGGCCTGGGTGGCGCTGAGCGGCCTGCCGGTCCGCTCAGGGACCCGG
>JAOPWU010000257.1 GCA_025965515.1 Mycobacterium sp. | reverse complement strand
TCTCGACCGCCGCGACCGCGCCACCCATGGCCTGTACGCGGTCGACCTCGGCCCGCACCTGCTCCACGAGCGCCGAGACCTTGCGCTCGACCACGACCGATCCCTCGAACAGGTCGTCGTACTCGAGCAGGTCGGTCTCGAACGCGAGCACCTGCTGGAGCCGCAGCGACCACTGCTGGTCCCAGGGCCGCGGCAGGCCGAGCGCCTCGTTCCAGGCCGGCAGCTGGATCGCCCGCGCGCGGGCGTCCTTCGACAGGGTGACGCCGAGCATCTCGAGCACGATCCGCTGGACGTTGTTCTCCGGCTGGGCCTCGGTCAGGCCCAGCGAGTTGACCTGCACGCCGTACCGGAACCGGCGGTGCTTGGGGTCCTGGACGCCGTACCGCTCCACGAGCAGGTCGTCCCACAGGCGCCCGAACGCCCGCATCTTGCACATCTCCTCGACGAAGCGGACGCCCGCGTTCACGAAGAAGGAAATGCGCTGGCAGACGAGGCCGAACTGCTCCGGCGGCACCTGGCCCGAGTCACGGACGGCGTCCAGCACGGCGATGGCCGTGGTGAGGGCGTACGAGATCTCCTGGACGGGCGTGGCGCCGGCCTCCTGCAGGTGGTAGCTGCAGATGTTGATCGGGTTCCACTTGGGAACCACCGTGTACGTGTAGGCGATCATGTCGGTGATCAGCCGCAGCGACGGCGCCGGCGGGAACGCGTACGTCCCCCGCGACAGGTACTCCTTGATGATGTCGTTCTGCGTGGTGCCCTGCAGGAGCCGCGGGTCGGCGCCCTGCTCCTCGGCCACCGTCTGGTACAGCGCGAGCAGCCACATCGCCGTCGCGTTGATGGTCATCGAGGTGTTCATCTCGGCGAGCGGGATCTGGTCGAACAGCGCCCGCATGTCGCCGATGTGACTGATCGGCACGCCGACCTTGCCGACCTCGCCCGCGGCCAGCTCGTCGTCCGGGTCGTACCCGGTCTGTGTCGGGAGGTCGAAGGCGACCGACAGCCCCGTCTGGCCCTTGGCCAGGTTGCGCCGGTACAGCTCGTTCGACTCCTTCGGCGACGAGTGGCCGGCGTAGGTGCGGATCACCCACGGCCGGTCGCGCTCCCGCCGCGGCAGGCTCACGCCGACACCTTCGCCCGCTGCGCCCTGCTCGCCCATGACGGCCTCCGCTCGGTGGTCCGGCGCCCGGGCTGCCGGCGTTCGGCAGGGCGCGTCGGTGCCCGCATCCTAACGAGGCCCGGCCTTTGCCCGACACGGCCTCCGCCGCCGGCTGCCGTCGCCGGCCGGGGTGGCGCGGCACCCCACACCGCGCGATCCTGGGAACGTGCTGGGAGCTCTCGAGGCGCACGGCGGGGCGCTGGACGCCGCACCCGCCGACGCAGGTGCCTGGGTCGGTCCGGTGATCGCCCTCGGCGTCGTCGTGCTCCTGCTCGTCCCGGCACTGCGCTGGACGTACTCCGGCGCCCGGCGGGCGGCCCGCCGCGCCGTCGAACCCCCGTACGGCCTGCTGGTCCCTGTGGTCGAGCTGACGGACGCCGCCGAGGTGGCCCGCAGCCGGTCGGTTCTGGCCGCCCACGGCATCCGCACCACCACCGCCCCCGGCGCGGACCCGGGCAGCCTGCCGGTGCACGTGACGAGCCGGGGCGAGGTCCTACCGCCGCCGGAAGCGGCCGGGGTCCAGGTGCTGGTCTTCTCCGACGACGCCGAACGCGCCCGGCGGCTGCTGCTGCCGTCCTGACCACGGCGGCAGCGGGTAGCGTGCGCCGGTGTGGTGGAGCTGACCAGGATCTACACGCGTACCGGGGACGACGGCACGACCGCCCTCGGCGACTTCAGCCGCGTCCCGAAGACGGACGCCCGCCTCGTGGCCTACGCGGACGTGGACGAGGCGAACGCCGCCATCGGCGTCGCGCTGTCCCTCGGGCAGCTGTCCGACGAGGTGGCGGCCGTGCTGCGGGGGGTGTCCAACGACCTGTTCGACGTGGGCGCCGACCTCTGCGTCCCGGTCGCCGAGAACCCCGCGCACCCGCCGCTGCGGGTCACGCAGGCCTACGTCGACACCCTCGAGGCGGCATGCGACCGGTTCAACGCCCCGCTGCCGAAGCTGCGGTCGTTCATCCTGCCGGGGGGGACGCCCGGCGCGGCCCTGCTGCACGTCGCCCGCACGGTTACGCGGCGGGCGGAGCGCTCGGCCTGGGCGGCCCTGACGGCCCACCCGGGGACGACCAACCCGCTGACCGCCACCTACCTCAACCGGCTATCCGACCTGCTGTTCATCCTGGGCCGCGTCGCCAACGACGGCGATGACGTGCTGTGGCGCCCGGGCGCGCACGGCACGCCGGACGCGTCCGGGGGCTGAGCCCGGCGGTCAGGCGCCGGCGACCGGCCCCGGCGCACCCGGCGGGGAGGACTCGAGCCAGGCCAGGAAGCCCAGCACGGACTCCCGGGGCAGCGCCAGCGTGATGGTGGCGGGGGCGGTGCTCCCGTCCCGCGCCGGGTACGGCGTCTCGACCAGCTCGACGATGTCGACGCCGGCACCGAGGCTGCGCGTCTCGGCGGTGTCGGGCGGACGCCGGCGCTGCACCTCGAACGCGGTGCGCGGCAGCTCACGCGACGGGTGGGTGTTCAACCCGAGCGAGCGGAACCAGCGCAGCGCGTCGGGGTCGTAGCGGGCGAGGCCGGTCGCGAAGCTGCCGTCGGGGCGCCGCACGGAACAACCGAGGCTGGCCCCCGTGCGGAACAGGTAGCGCCAGCGCACCGCCTGACTGCCGATGCCGACCGCGATCAGCACGGCGGCGACGACCACGATCAGCTCGGCCGTGCGCACCGCGGTCATCGCGGGGACAGTCGCTGCCGGGCCGGTCGGGGGTCGACGATCAGGCGTCCGCGGCCGCGAGGAGCGCCCGGGCCCGGCGGGCGCCGGCCTCGTCGGAGTCGCGTTCCGCGGCGGCGAGATCCTCGCGCGCCTGGGCCACGTCGATCTCGTCCCGCAGGACGGCCGTCTCGGCCAGCACCCGGACGCCGCTCGCGTCGACCGACAGGAAGCCGCCGTCGACCGCGACGACCGTGACCCCCTCGTCGGTGGTGATGCGCACGGTCCCCGCCCCGAGGGCGGCGAGCACGGGCTCGTGGCGGGGCAGGATGCCGATCTCGCCACTGAGCGTGCGGGCGCTGACGGCGGTGGCCTCCCCCGACCAGACGTTGCGCTCGGGGGCGACCAGTTCGACGTGCATGGTGCTCACGGGAGCGCTCCTCGACGGTGCGTGGGCGGGACGGTCGGCGCCGGGTGCCCGGTGTGGGCCCAGCTTAGCGAACCCGATCGGAGGTCCCGCACCCCGGACGCCCCGTCCACCGGCCGCCCCGGCGACTGCGTAGGGTCCGACGCGTGGATCACGTGCTCTGGCGCCTCGAGCGCTACTTCGACGCGCTCCCCCGCCTCCACGCGCAGGTGGAGCAGCTCGGTCCCCTGGTGGTGTTCCGCCGCGGGGAGCTGGGCTGGCCCACGCACGCCCGGCCGGCGCTGCTCGACGACGAACGGTCCGCCCCCGTCGGCGCCGACGACCTGCGCGCCGTGGCGGCCGCTGCGGACCGGCTGGGCGAGCGGCCGCAGGTGGAGTGGCTGGAGGAGGTGGCACCCACGGCCACCCAGGCGGCCGAGGAGGCGGGACTCACCATCGAGCGTCAGCCGGTGCTGGCCACCGAGCCGGGCAGCTTCGTGCCCGCATCGCTGCCGAGTGGGCTGCGGCTGTCGGAGCTGGGACCCACCGACGACCTGGACCCCATCCGCGCCATGGCGGTCGGCGCCGACCCCGAGATCGGCCTCCCCGCCGTGGGCGGGGCGGTCCGCTGGGCCGCGTTCGACGGGCTCGACCCGGTCGCGGCAGGCAGCCACTCCCCCTGGGACGGCGTGACGCAGGTCCTGGGGGTCACCACAGATCCGAACGAGCGGCACCGCGCCATCGGCCTCGCCATGATCTCGTCGCTGACCGCCGACGCCTTCGGCCGGGGCGTCGATCTAGTGGTCCTGGCTGCCGCCGACGACGAGGTCGCCGGGATGGCCGCCTCGCTCGGCTTCCGGCAGATCGCCACCCGCTGCGTCGTCCGGCTCTGACCCGCCCGGACGCCGCAGCGCCGGGAACGGCCCAGGGCCACCCCACAGTGCGGGGTGGCCCTGGGCCGTCAGGCGGGAGCGGTCAGCTGTCGCCCTGGATGCGCTTCGCGTTGGCCTCGACGTCGTCGAGCCCGCCGCAGAGGAAGAACGCCTGCTCCGGGATGTGGTCGTAGTCGCCGTCGCA
>JAOPWU010000121.1 GCA_025965515.1 Mycobacterium sp. | reverse complement strand
GCCGGGTCCGCCGGCGCGGCGGCGTCGCGCCGCGCGGCGGGGCTCTCGTAACGGGCCGACATGCTGGTCCAGGCAGCGCCGCGCGCGGCGACCAGCAGGCCCGCCAGAGCCAGCAGGATCCCGGCGACGGCTGCCACCACCGGCCAGGCGGAGACGCTGACGGTCGTCGACTCCGCCCCCGTGACCGCCGTGCCGGCCTGGGAGCGGGCCGCCCGCAGCACGGCAGCGTGTCCCGTCGCCGACAGGGAGGCCACCGCGATGGCGACGCCCGCCACCGCGAGCAGGGCACCGAGCAGGGAACGCAGCCGCCCCCGGGCCGCCGGCACCGCGACGACCGCGGCGAGCCCGACCCAGCCCAGGGCAGCCGCGACGGGAGCGAGCTGGCCGCCCGTCAGCGAGGACCGGTGCTGGGCGAAGGTGCTGCCGCCGATGCTGGTCCGGGCGACGACCGTCGCCCAGCCCCGGCCGTCGGCGAGCAGGACCAGCGCTGCCGCGACGGCGCAGCCGAGCAGGGCGAGACCCCGCTCCCGGGCCGCGCGCGCGGTCATCGGCCGGTGCGAGGAACGCTCATGGCGCGACCGGGGCCTGCGGGCGTTCCCCCACGCCGACCACGACCGCCCGCAGCGGGGCGGCGTCGAAGCAGGTGCGGTCGCCGGTGTGGCAGGCCGCGCCGACCTGGTCGACCTTGACGAGGACGGTGTCGCCGTCGCAGTCGAGCGCGACCGAGCGGACCCACTGCTGGTGGCCCGAGGTGTCGCCCTTCACCCAGTACTCCTGCCGGCTGCGGCTCCAGTAGGTGCAGCGGCCGGTCGTGAGCGTGCGGTGCAGGGCCTCGTCGTCCATCCAGCCGACCATGAGCACCTCGCCCGTGTCGTACTGCTGCGCGACGGCCGGCACGAGGCCGTCGGCGTCGCGCTTCAGCCGGGCGGCGATCGCCGGGTCGAGGTCCGTCGGGCGCGCGGGTCCCGGAGCGCTGGTCATGTCCCTATCCTGCCCGAACGCCGCCGCCGAGCGGCCGGCGGACCTCGACGCCGGCCTCGGCCAGCGCGTCCTTCACCTCGCCGATCCGCAGGGTCCCGAAGTGGAAGACGCTGGCCGCGAGCACGGCGTCCGCGCCGGCGGCCACGGCCGGGGCGAAGTGCTCGAGGGCGCCCGCGCCGCCGCTCGCGATCACCGGCAGGTGGACCGCCGCCCGGACCAGCCGCAGCAGCGGCAGGTCGTAGCCCTCGCGGGTGCCGTCCCTGTCCATCGCGTTGAGGAGGATCTCGCCCGCGCCGAGTTCCTGGGCCTGCCGCGCCCAGGCGACGGCGTCGATCCCGGTCCCCCGCCGGCCGCCGTGCGTGGTCACCTCGAAGCCGGACTCGGTCGCGGTGCCCTCGCGGACCCGCCGCGCGTCGATGGACAGCACCACGCACTGGCTGCCGAACCGGTCCGCCGCCCGGGCCAGCAGCGAGGGCTCGGCCACGGCGGCGGTGTTCATGCCGACCTTGTCCGCACCCGCCCGCAGCAGCCGGTCCACGTCGTCGACGCTGCGCACGCCGCCGCCGACCGTCAGCGGGATGAACACCTGCTCGGCGGTGCGGCGCACCACGTCGTAGGTGGTCTCCCGGTCGCCGCTGCTGGCGGTGATGTCGAGGAAGACAAGCTCGTCGGCGCCCTCTTCCCCGTAGGTGCGCGCCATTTCGACGGGGTCCCCGGCGTCGACGAGGTCGACGAAGTTGACCCCCTTCACGACGCGGCCGGCGTCGACGTCCAGGCAGGGGACGACCCGGACGGCGACGCTCATGCGGGCACCTCGGCGACCGCGGCCAGCCCCTCGGGCAACGTGAACGCGCCCGCGTAGAGCGCCTTGCCGACGATGGCGCCCTCGACGCCGATGCGGGTCAGCCCGGCGAGGACCCGGAGGTCGTCGAGGCTGCTCACCCCGCCGCTGGCCACGACGGGCCGGTCGGTCGCGGCGCAGACCTGCCGCAGCAGCTCGACGTTCGGGCCGGTGAGGGTGCCGTCGCGGCGCACGTCGGTGACGACGTACCGCGCGCAACCGTCGGCGTCGAGCCGCGCCAGGACGTCGAAGAGCTCGCCGCCCTCCTGCGTCCAGCCGCGGGCCGCGAGGGTGCTGCCGCGCACGTCGAGCCCCACGGCGATGCGGTCCCCCACCCGGGCGATGGCGCGGCGGACCCACTCCGGGTCCTCCAGCGCGGCGGTGCCGAGGTTCACCCGGGCCGCGCCGGTCGCCAGCGCCGCGTCCAGCGAGGCGTCGTCCCGGATGCCGCCGGACAGCTCGACCCGCACGTCGAGCGCCCGCACGACGTCGGCGAGGAGCTCGCGGTTGGACCCGCGGCCGAAGGCGGCGTCGAGGTCCACGAGGTGGACCCACTCGGCGCCGCCCCGCTGCCAGTCGAGCGCGGCCTCCAGCGGGTCGCCGTAGTTGGTCTCGCTGCCGGCCTCGCCCTGGACGAGCCGGACGGCGGCGCCTCCCGCCACGTCGACGGCGGGCAGCAGCTCGAGGGTCACGCGGGGGGCTCCTTGCTCGGGGGCGGTGGTGGCGGTGGTCGCGGGCTAGAGCGTGTCGAGCCAGTTGGCGAGCAGCTGCGCGCCGGCGTCGCCGCTCTTCTCGGGGTGGAACTGCGTCGCCCGCAGCTCGCCCTGCTCGACCACGGCCGCGAAGGTCGTGCTGCCGTGCGTGGCGGTGCTGACGGCGGCGTCGTCGCAGCCGTCCGGCCGGGCGGCGTAGGAGTGGACGAAGTAGAAGCGGGTCTCCGGGTCCATGCCGGCCAGCAGCACCGAGCCCGGGTCGGCCGTCACCGTGTTCCACCCCATGTGCGGCAGGACGGGGGCCTCCAGCGCCGTCACCGCGCCGGGGAGCACCCCGACGCCCGGCGTGTGCTGCCCGTGCTCGTCGCCGGCCTCGAACAGGACCTGCATGCCGACGCAGATGCCCAGCACGGGACGCTGGACGAGCAACCGCTCGCGGATGAGCTCGCCGCCCGTGACGGCCTCGAGCCCCGCCATGCAGGCGGCGAACGCGCCGACACCGGGCACGACCAGGCCGTCGGCCGCGAGCGCCGCGTCACGGTCGGCCGTCACCGTCACGTCCGCCCCCACCCGCGCCAGCGCACGCTCGGCGGAGCGGAGGTTGCCCGAGCCGTAGTCGAGGACGACGACCCGCCGGGTCACAACACGCCCTTGGTCGAGGGCACCCCGGCGACGCGGCCGTCGAGCGCGGTGGCGTCGCGCAGCGCGCGGGCGACTGCCTTGAACTGAGCCTCGGCCACGTGATGGGCGTTGCGTCCGGACAGCACGCGGATGTGCAGCGCGATGGACGCCGAGGCGACGAACGACTCCCAGATGTGGCGCACCAGGGTCACGTCGAAGGTGCCGATCATCGGGGCGGTGACCGGCTCCTCGTGGACGAGGTAGGGGCGGCCGGAGAGGTCGACGGCGGCCTGCACCAGGGTCTCGTCCAGCGGGACCAGCGCGTCGCCGAAGCGGCGGATGCCCGACTTGTCCCCCAGCGCCTCACGCAGCGCCTGGCCCAGCGCGATGGCGGTGTCCTCGACGGTGTGGTGGTCGTCCACGACGAGGTCGCCCGTGGTCTTCACCGTGAGGTCGAAGCCCGCGTGCTTGCCGAGCTGCGCGACCATGTGGTCGAAGAAGGGCACGCCGGTGCTCACGTCGGTGACGCCCGTCCCGTCCAGGTCCAGCACGACCTGCACGGAGCTTTCCTTCGTCGCCCGCTCGATCCGACCCTGCCGCGTCACGCCTGCGTACCTCCGTCCGCGGCCACCGCCGCCGGGATGCCGGCGGCCGCGCCGGCCGTCGCGCCGATCGTGCCAGGTACGGGCGGGGTAGCGGCGGCGCCAGGCGGCGGGGAGATCTCCGCCGCACTGCCCGCCGGGGGCTGCCGGGCCACGGCCGCGGCCAGCGCCGCGAGGAACCGGTCGCCCTCGTCCGGCGTCCCGGCGTTCACCCGCAGCAGCCCCGGCAGCGTCGGCCCGGAGAGATCCCGGACGAGGACCCCGTCGTCGAGCAGGTCCTGCCAGACCCGCCGCGGGTCACCGAAGGGCCCGAAGAGGAAGAAGTTGGAGAGCGTCGGCACGACCCCGACGCCGAGCGCCCGGACCCCCGCCACGAGCCGGTCCCGCTCGGCGGCCACGGCGTCGACCGTCCCGAGCAGCTCGGCCCGGTGGACCAGCGCGGTGCGGGCGACCGCCTGCGTGACGGCGGACAGGTGGTACGGCAGCCGCACCAGGCGCAGCGCGTCCACCACGGCCGGGTCCGCGGCGAGGTACCCCAGCCGGGCCCCGGCCAGCGCGAACGCCTTGCTCATGGTCCGACTGACGAGCAGCCGGGGCCGGCCGCGCAGCAGCGTCACCGCGGAGACGTACCCCCGGCCACGGCCGAACTCGGCGTAGGCCTCGTCGACCACGAGGATCCCGTCGGTGGCGTCGTAGACCGCCGCCACCACGTCCAGCCCGGTGACGGTGCCCGTGGGGTTGTTGGGGGTGGTGAGGAACGTGACAGCCGGGGTGTGCTCCCGCACCGCGGCCACCGCGGCGTCGGCGGTCACGCCGAAGTCGGCGGCGCGCGGCACGCCGACGTGCCGCATGCCGGTGCCCGTCGCGATGAGGGGATGCATCGAGTACGACGGCTCGAAGGTCAGGGCGGTCCTTCCGGGGCCGCCGAACGCCTGGCAGACGTGCTGCAGCACCTCGTTGCTGCCGTTGGCCGCCCAGAGCTGCTCGGTGGTGAGCGCGACGCCGGTGCTCTCGCTGAGGTAGCCCGCAAGGTCCTGCCGCAGCGCCACGGCCTCCCGGTCGGGGTAGCGGTTCAGCGTCACGGCGGCGGCCCGGACGGCCGCGGCCAGGTCGTCCAGCAGATCGGGCGACGGCCCGTACGGGTTCTCGTTGACGTTCAGCTGCGCGGCGTGGGGCAGCTGCGGGGCGCCGTAGGGCGTGCGGCCCCGCAGGTCGTCGCGCAGCGGCAGGTCGGCCAGGCGGGCGCTCACGCCTCGTCCAGCGTCGGGCCCTCGGGGGCCACGCGTAGTCGCACGGCCTCGTTGTGGGCGAACAGGTCCTCGGCCCCCGCCAGCGCACGGATGTGCGGGGCCGCGTCCCGCAGCGCCGCCTCGGTGTACGTGACGACGTGGACCTGCTTCAGGAAGCTCAGCGTCGACAGCCCGGACGTGTGCCGCCCGGTGCCGCCGGTCGGCAGCACGTGGTTCGACCCCGCGAGGTAGTCCCCCAGCGTCACGGGCGCCCACCGTCCGACGAAGATCGCCCCGGCGTTGCGCACCCGCGCGGCGACGGCCTCGGCGTCCCGGGTGACCACCTCCAGGTGCTCGGCCGCCCACGCGTCGACGACGACCAGCCCGGCGGCGATGTCGTCGACGAGGACGACCGCGCTCTGCCCGCGCAGCGCGGCGGTGATCCGGTCGCGGTGCCGGGTGCGGGCCACCTGCCCGGTGAGCTCGGCGTCGACCGCATCGGCCAGCGCCTCGCTGTCGGTCACCAGCAGGCAGGCCGCCAGCTCGTCGTGCTCCGCCTGGCTGATGAGGTCGGCCGCGGTGTGCACCGGGTCCGCGCTGTCGTCGGCCAGCACCGCGATCTCCGTGGGTCCGGCCTCGCTGTCGATGCCGACCTCGGAGCGCAGCAGCCGCTTCGCCGCCGCGACGTAGACGTTGCCCGGTCCGGTGACGACGTCGACGCGGGGGCAGCTCTCGGTGCCGTAGGCGAACATGGCGATGGCCTGCGCGCCGCCGACGGCGTACACCTCGTCGACGCCCAGCAGCGCGCACGCCGCCATCACGACGGGGTGCGGCAGGCCGTCGGCCTGCGGCGGGCTCGCCACGGCGAGCGCCTCGACGCCGGCCTCCTGGGCGGGGACGACGTTCATCACGACGCTGCTCGGGTAGGCCACGCGGCCCCCCGGCACGTACAGCCCCACGCGGCGGACGGGGATCCAGCGCTCGACGACCCGGCCCCCGGGGACCACGTCGACCACCGTGTCGACGGGACGCTGCGCGGCGTGCACCCGACGGGTACGGCGGACCGCCTCCTCGAGCGCCGCGCGGACGTCGGGGGTCAGCGCGTCCAGCGCCTGCTGCAGCGCGCCCGCCGGCACCCGCAGCGAGGCGGGCCGGACACCGTCGAACCGCTCCGTCGCCTCGAGCACCGCATCGTCCCCGCGGTGCCGGATCTCGTCGCAGACCGGCTGCACCGCGGCGGTCGCGTGCTCGACGTCCAGGGGGGCGCGGGGCAGCAGCGCGCGCGGGTCGGAGACCTGCCCGTCGCCCGAGCCCAGCCGCCCCCGCAGGTCGACCCGGCGAAGCCCGAAGGGCTCGCCGCCGGTGTCCGGGCCGCCGGGAGCGGCCTCGGCGCGGGTCTCGGTCATCGCGTCGGTCACGACCGGAGTCTACGTGGCGGCGTCCATCGTGATACCGCCTCGTGCGGCGGCGGCTGCGGGCCCGGGCGGGCGTCGCCGCAGCTCGGGGCGCCCTACCCTGGGGCGGTGGGAAGCGCGCCGGACGTCCTCGCCCTCTTCCCCCTGTCGCTGGTCCTGTTCCCGGGCGTGGTGCTGCCGCTGCACGTGTTCGAGCCGCGCTACCTGGCCCTGCTCGACGACCTGGGTGAACTCCCCGAGGACGAGCGGACGTTCGGCGTCGTGTGCCTGCGTCCCGGCAGCCCCGTCGGGGAGGCGGCCTCGCCGGCCGGGGACCCGTCCGCGCCGCGGCTGCCGCTGGTGCACGAGGTCGGCTGCCGGGTCCGGCTGGTGCAGGTGCGGCCGTCGGGCGGCCCCGGCCGGTTCGACATCGCCGTGGTGGGGGTGGACCGTTTCCGGGTGGTGCGGCTGGTCGAGCCGGGCGCCAGCTACCCCCCGGAGGGGCCGGGACGCCGGGCCACGCCCTACCTACGGGCCGAGGTCACCCCGGCCGACGCTCCGCCACCCCCGGGTGAGGCGCGGCGGATCGAGGCGCTCGCCGCCCGGCTGCGCGACGTGTTCGCGCGCTACCGCGCGGAGCTGGAGGTCCTGGGGCGGCGGATCGCCGATCCCCGCCCGGCGGACCTCGCCGACCCCGAGCTGCTGTGCAGCATCGTGGGCAGCACCGCCCTGCTGGAGCTGGAGGTACGCCAGGAGCTGCTGGCCGCCCCCACCCTGCTGGAGCGGCTCCGGCACTCCCTGCGCGTCATCGGCACCGAGCTGGTCCTGCTGGGCGCGACGTCCTCGGTGCCCGTGCCGGAGCTGGCGCGGGCGGTCGTCTCGCCGAACTGATCCCGGGACCGGGCCGGGCTCAGGCGCCGAGCCACCACCAGGGGCCGGCCGACGCGGCTGCGGGGTCCTCCCCGGGCGCGGGCCGTTGCCGCCGCTCCTGCAGCAGCCCGATCAGCCGGGCGGTGAGCGCGGTGGCCGCGGGGGCGACCAGATACAGCGAGCGGGCCCGAAGCCGGAACCCGACGGTGTGGCGCACCAGCGCGGCATCGGCGGCGGACAGCCCCTGCGCCCGGGCGCGGCCCAGGAATGCGTCGAGGGGGGCCAGCCGGACGTGCTGGCCCACCCGCAGCGCCACGAACCCCGCCAGCGCGGAGCCCAGCACCAGCCCCACGAGCGGCAGCAGGCGCCCGGCACGGGCCGGGGTGAGCACGAGCACCACCGCCGTGAGCACCACGGCGAACGCGAGCGCCAGCGCGCCGAAGACGAGGTCGTTGGTGAACAACGGCACCGCGGCGGACAGCTCCCCGTCGGCCGCCACGGCGATCACGTCGACGCGGGGCCCCAGGTGGGCCCAGAGCAGACCGAGGGGGATCCCGGCCAGGAGCCAGAGCACCAGCGCACCGCCGCCCACCGCGGCCGCCAGCCGGCGGTCCTCCGCGCGCGGCGGGCCGCTCGTGCCGGACGCCGGCGCCACGACGGCATCCGCGTTCATCGGCGCACCGCCCGCCGCCAGGCCAGGGACGCGACGGCGAGGCTGACCAGCGCGACGGCCGCGCAGACGGCCAGGTCCAGGGCCACGGTCGCGGCGGATGGGGACGGCGCGAAGCCCTCGGCGAGGGCGTCGACGGCGTACGTGCTGGGCACCAGCGCCCGGCACACCCGCAGCAGCAGCGGCAGCCGGTGCGCCGGGATGATCCCGAGGAACAGCGCGACGCTCATCCCGAGCTGACCCAGGACCGTCGCCAGCTCCGGCCGGGGCGCCAGGAGCCCGATGAGCGCCCCCACGCCGGCGAGGGACGCCCCGGCCAGGATGCAGACGGGCACCAGCAGCCAGAGGTACGTCAGCGGCAGCCCGTAGAGCAGCGCCCCGCCGACCGCCGTCACCACGGTGCCGGGCACGGCAAACGTCGCGAAGCTCGCCGCGGTGCCCAGCACGACGGCCGCGCCGGGGATCGGCAGGGTGGCGTAGTAGTCGAGCCCGCCGCCCGAGCGCAGGGCCCCCAGCCGCTGCGCCAGCAGGTTCAGGGCCACGAACGCCACCACCAGCACCGTGCTGCCGGCGACGACGGACTCCTTGGTCACGTCGCTGCTGGCGTCGACGACCCCGCGGAGCAGCACCAGGATGCCGACGGACTGGAACGCCGCGACGAACAGCAGCGGGATGCGGGCCACCTTCGCCCGGGCCAGCTGGACGCGGTAGACCGCGTCCAGCGCCGCTCCGAACGGCGTGGCGGGCGCGAGGGCAGCCGCGGTCACGGGCGGCCCCCCGGCGGCGGGGTCTGCTCGAGGCTCACGTAGACGTCCTCCAGGCTGGCGGTGGCGAGGACGAAGTCATCGAGCAGGGCGAACGCCGGTCCCCCGGTCAGGTCCGCCAGCAGCGCGCGCGCCTCGTCGGCCGGCAGCCGCAGCCGCCACCGCCGCCCGGTGCGCTGCACGCGGTCCCCGAGCCCCCGGTACAGCGCCTGCAGCCCCGGGTCGCCGTCCGGCTCCCAGGGGTCCTGGCGCCAGCTGAGGTCCAGCCGGACCTCCGACCCCGCCGCCGCCTTGAGCGCACCCGGCGTGTCGCAGGCGACCACGCGCCCCGCCTGCAGGACGGCCACCCGGTCCAGCACGGTCTCCGCCTCGAGGACGTTGTGCGTCACCAGGAGGACCGACACGGCGGCGGCACGGCGGCGGCGCTCCAGGGCGGCCCACACGGCGCGCCGCGCCTGCGGGTCGAGGCCGGTCGTGGGTTCGTCGAGGACCAGCAGCGGGCGGTCCCCGACCAGCGCGGTGGCGACGCCGGCGAGCCGCCGCTCGCCACCGGACAGCTGGCCCACGACGCGCGAGGCCATGGGCTCCAGCTGCAGCTCGGTGAGCACGTCGTCGCGGGCGGCCCGCGCCGCGCGCCGCCCCAGGCCGCGCAGCCGTGCCGTGGTCTCGACGGCGAGCGCGACGGTCACCTCGTCCAGCGCCGGCTGCTCCTGCGGCAGGACGGCGAGCAGGCGCGGCGCGAGCTGCGGGGAGCGCACGATGTCGTGCCCGAAGACGCTGACCGAGCCGGCATCCGGGCGCAGCAGCCCGGTCACGAGCCGGACGAGCGTGGTCTTGCCGGCGCCGTTGGGGCCGAGGAGGCCGAAGATCTCGCCCGGGCGCACGTCGAGGTCCACCCCGCGCACGGCGTGCACGGCGTGCTCGCCGCTGCCGTGGCGGCGCCGGACGCCGCGGACAGTGATCGCCGGTTCCCGGGCGGGCGGCGGGTCCTCGCCCGGCGAGGCGTCGGCGCGGCCGTCGACGGCGGTGGCGGTGGGCCGCCGCGGTGGGGGCGCCACGACCCCGACGCCTGCGGGATCGCCTGCCACGGCCACCTCTCGCTGTCCCTGCACGACGCGACCACAGTACGTCCTGCGGCTGACACGGGGCGCCCGGCGACCGTCGGCGGTCCCGGCGCGGCCACGCACGACGGGTACCGAAGGGGCCGGTCCTGCAGCAGGATGACGTTGTGTCCCGGCTGCACCCACCGCGTCGGCGCGCCGCCGCCCTCGGCTGTGCGCTCGCCGGGTGCGCCCTGTCCGCCGGCTGCAGCGGAGGCGGCGGCGGGCCGCGCGCCGCCGCGTCCGCCGCGGCG
>JAOPWU010000212.1 GCA_025965515.1 Mycobacterium sp. | reverse complement strand
ACATCGGGCTCGGCTCCAACCCGCTGGCCGTGGAGGCCATGAAGGCCGCCGACATGGTGGTGGACCTCAGCTTCATGCTGTTCAGCAAGGAGCAGTTCGCCATCCAGGACGCGGGCACCCGCATCCTGACCACGGTCGAGCCGCCGCCCCTGCTGGCGCGGCTCATGCCCACCCGCGAGCTGCGCGAGCGCGTGGAGGTCGGCGCGGGGCTGCTCGCGGCCGCCACGACCATGCGGATCACCAGCCCCGGCGGCACCGACGTCACCTACCGGCTCGGCGTCTACCCGACGATCAGCGAGTACGGCTTCACCGACACCCCGGGGCGCTGGGACCACTGGCCCGCCGCGTTCGTCTTCACCGGGGGTGCCGACGACGGCGTCGACGGCCGCATCGTGCTGTCCCCGGGCGACGTGCTGCTGCCGTTCAACACCTACGTGCAGACGCCCGTCGCGCTGACCATCGAGGCCGGCTTCATCCGCGACATCCGCGGCGTGGACGGCCGGCCCAGCCTGGACGCGGACCTGCTGAAGTCCTACATCGAGTCCTTCGAGGACCCGCGCGGCTACGGCATGTCCCACGTCGGCTGGGGCCTGGACGAACGTGCCCACTGGCACGGCCTGACGCAGTTCGGCGGCGGCATGGGCATGGAGCTGCGGTCGTTCTACGGCAACGTGATGTTCTCGATCGGGCCGAACAACGAGCTCGGCGGCCCCAACGACACCGCCTGCCACCTCGACATCCCCATGCGGGGCTGCAGCCTCTGGCTCGACGACCGCCTGATCGTCGACGCCGGCGAGCTCACCGTCCCCGAGATGCGCCCGGCGAACCCGCGCTGACCCCGCCGGTCCTGCCGCCGCGGCGGCTCCTCCCCGTACCCGCCGCAGCCGCGGCACTCACCCCAGAAGACAGGAGTTCCTCGTGCCCACCCACGAGTCCACCACCGTGCTCGTCATCGGCGCCGGGCCGGCCGGCCTGACGCTCTCCCAACTGCTGCACCGCCGCGGGGTGAGCAGCATCGTCGTCGACAAGTACGCCCGCGAGCAGATCCTCGGCAGGGCCCGCGCAGGGATGCTGGAACACCGGACGGTCGAGACCCTGGACCGGCTGGGTGTCAGCAAGCGGCTGCACGCGGAGGGCCACCCGCACACCCACGTGGAGTTCCGCGCCGGCGGGGAGAGCTTCACCCTCGATCTGCCCAGCTTCTACGAGGGCCGCTCGCAGCACATCTTCCCGCAGCAGGAGGTCGTGCAGGACTTGCTCGACGGCCTGGTCGAGGCCGGCGGTGACCTGCGGCTGGGCTGCGCGGTCACCGTGCTGGACACCTCCGGGCCGCGGCCGGTGGCGACGCTGGCCGACGGCTCCACGATCGAGGCCGACTTCGTGGCCGGCGCTGACGGGACGTACGGCGTGGCCCGGGCGACCGCGCCGGACAGCATCCGCGAGTACACAATGCAGCACGAGTTCCGGTGGCTCACTCTGCTGGCCGAGGCGCCGCCGTCGGCCCCGACCACCATCTACGCCACCCACGAGCGGGGCTTCGCGGGACACCTGCTGCGGACCGACACCGTCACCCGCTTCCACCTGCAGGTGCCCTTCGACGACACCGTCGAGGACTGGCCGGACGAGCGGATCTGGGCCGAGTTGCACACCCGCCTGGCCATGCCGGGTTTCACCCTCAACGACGGGCCGATCTTCAGCAAGAACATGCTGGAGATGCAGAGTCGGGTGTGCGAGCCCATGCAGTACGGCCGGGTGTTCCTGGTTGGGGACGCCGCGCACATCATCACGCCGGCCGGCGGCAAGGGCATGAACCTGGCCATTGCCGACGCCGTTGAGCTAGACCGGGTGCTGCGCGAGTACGTGGAGTCCGGGGACGAGGCCGTGCTGGCCGAGTACTCGGCGCGGCGGCTGCCCGACATCTGGAAGGCGCAGGAGTTCAGTCACACGCTGCTGCACACGATCCACGGGTACGCGCCCGACGCACCGGACGCCGCCTTCCGGCAGAAGCTGCAGCAGGCCCGGTTGTGGCAGCTGCGCAACCGCGAGGCCTACGCCCGTGACTTCGCGCAGAGCTTCATCGGGCCGCTGCCCGTCGACATCGCCCCCGAACCGGCTCCCTGAGCTCGTTCCTTCTGCCCGTTCCTGCTGGCTTACCCGTTGGAGGATCGCATGACCCTGCTCGAGGAGAGCACCTGGTCTGGACGCCTGTTCCTGGGCGACTGGACGACGCCCGCCGGCGGCTCACTGCCGGTCGTCGCTCCCGCGACCGGGCAGCGGCTGGCCACCGTCGGCGCAGCCACCGTCGCCGACGTGACCTCCGCGGCCCAGGCCGCGGCCGTCGCCCAGCGGGCCTGGGCGGCCCTGCCGGCGACGCAGCGGGCGGCCGTGCTCCGCCGCGCCGGTGACCTGTTCCGGGAGGGGGCCGCCGAAATCGAGGACTGGCTGGTCCGGGAGAGCGGCTCGGTCCCGGCCAAGGCGCACGTGGAGACGCACGCCGCCTCGGAGGAGTGCTATGAGGCGGCCGCTCTAGCCGGGCTGCCCTACGGCGAGCTGCTGCACAGCGAGCAGCCCCGCTTGAGCATGAGCCGGCGGGTGCCCGCCGGGGTGGTCGGCGTCATCTCGCCGTTCAACTTCCCGCTCATCCTGTCGATCCGCTCCGTGGCCCCGGCTCTGGCGCTCGGCAACGCCGTCCTGCTCAAGCCCGACCCGCGGACAGCGGTCTCCGGCGGGGTCGTTCTGGCCCGGGTCTTCGAGGAGGCCGGACTCCCGGCCGGGCTGCTTTCGGTGCTCCCCGGCGGTGTGGACGTGGGGGAGGCCGTCGTCACGGACCCGCGGGTGCGGATCGTGTCGTTCACCGGCTCGACGCCGGCAGGGCGGCGGGTCGGCGAGCTCGCGTCCAGGCACCTCAAGCGGGCGCACCTGGAGCTCGGCGGCAACTCCGCGCTCGTCGTCCTCGAGGACGCCGACGTAGAGCGGGCCACCTCGGCCGGCGCCTGGGGCTCGTTCCTGCACCAGGGCCAGATCTGTATGACCACCGGCCGGCACCTGGTGCACCAAACGATCTACGACGACTACGTCGCCGGGCTGGCCGCCCGTGCCGAGAAGCTGACGGTCGGCGACCCGGCGGCAGGTCCGGTTGCGCTCGGCCCGATGATCGATGCGGGCCAGCGGGACAAGGTGCACGCACTCGTGACGGCCAGCGTCGACGCCGGCGCCCGGCTCGCCGCCGGTGGGACTTTCGAGGGCCTGTTCTACCGGCCGACCGTCCTCGCCGACGTCACCCCCGAGATCCCCGCCTACGCCCAGGAGGTCTTCGGCCCCGTGGCGCCGGTGACGCCGTTCTCCACGCTCGAGGAGGCGGCCAAGCTCGCCGCCGACAGCGAGTACGGCCTGTCGCTGGGAATCCTCACCCGCGACGTCATGAAGGGCCTCGCGCTGGCCGAGCAGATCCCCAGCGGCATGGTGCACGTCAACGACCAGACCGTCACCGACGAGGCCAATGTCCCGTTCGGGGGCGTTGCGGCCTCCGGCACTGGCTCCCGGTTCGGCGGCCCTGCGGCCAACGTCGAGGCCTTCACGGAGTACCGGTGGGTGACCGTGCGCAGCGAGATCCCCGTCTACCCGTTCTGAGCCCCGCCCCTTCCCGACAACCATGGACGTCCCATCTCCCCGGAGGAGCCACGTGAAGATCACCGCTGCGGTCACGGAGAAGAACGACGACCCGTTCGTCCTCGAGCAGGTCGAACTGGCCGACCCAGGGCCCGGCGAGGTGCTGATCCGCCTCGCCGGCACTGGCGTCTGCCACTCCGACGGCCTAGCCGTCCACGGCGACCTTCCCTTCCCCTTCCCGGGGGTACTCGGGCACGAGGGTGCGGGCACGGTCGCTGCCGTCGGCGCCGGGGTCACCAGCGTCGCCGAGGGCGACAAGGTGGTCATCGGCTGGCCGTCCTGCGGCCAGTGCCGCAACTGCCTCGACGGGCAGCCCCGCTACTGCCAGCACATCGGCGAGTTGCTGGTCGGGGGCAGCCGCCGCGGGGGAGAGTCGGTGCTCAAGCGGCAGGACGGCTCACCGCTGTCCAGTCACTTCTTCGGCCAGTCTTCGTTCGCCACCTACTCGCTCACTAATGCCAACCAGCTGGTGAAGACCCCGGCCCACCTGCCGGTGGAGACCTTCGGCCCGCTCGCCTGTGGGCTGTCCACCGGCGCAGGCGCCATTTTCAACGAGCTGCGCCCGGGGATCGGCGCCAGCCTGGTCGTCTACGGCACGGGCTCGGTGGGGCTCGCCGCGGTGATGGCGGCCCAGTGCTCGGGGGCCACGACCATCATCGCCGTCGACGTCCACGAGTCCCGGCTCGCGCTCGCGAAGGAGCTCGGGGCGACGCACGCCGTCAACGGTAGCGAAGCCGACCCGGTGGCGGCCGTCCACGACATTTGCGGTGGCCCGGCGGACCTAAGCCTCGATTGCACCGGCAACGTGAAGGTGCTGCGCCAGGCCGCCGACTCGGTCGGAATGCGCGGCACCTGCGCCATCATCGGCGGCGCGCCACACGGGGCGGAGTTCACCCTCGACCATCTGAGCACGATGTGGGGCAAGCGCGTGGTCGGCATTCTCGGCGGAGGCGGCCGTAGCAACACGCTGATTTCGGGACTCATCGACCTGCACGAGCAGGGTCGCTTTCCGTTCGACCGGCTGGTGCAGACCTTCCCGTTCGACCAAATCAACGAGGCGCTGGCGGCCTCCTACTCCGGTGAGGTGCTTAAGCCCGTCATAACCATGCCCGCCGACGGCTGATCCAAGGGCCCGTTATCTGCGTGTCGCGGCCGCCCGCGACCGGTGTTGACGTCGGCGCACCCCGGCGTCGGGGTTCAAAGGCTTCGAGACCGTGATCGTCAGCTTCCGGTGCAGGCCGGCGTGCCCGGGCCTGTCGCCCCGGAGCCTGTGGCCTGCAATGACCACGCGGAGCGGCCGCGCGGGGCATCCGCGCTGCACAAGCAGTGCGCCCACACGGCGTTGCCAGGCCTGGTGCTGGCGGAGCGCATTCGGGGCTCGGCCACGGAATATGGGCATCTGTTCGGCTGAACTCGTCTTGGCGGGGCTGCGCAAGCCTGTCCGGCGCCTGGACCGACCTGCCTCGCGCGGTCGAGCCAGGCGCCGGATCGCCCGACATGTGCGGCCGTCATCGCAGTGTTCGTCTCCTCGCCACCGGGACGGCCACCTGGCCGACCCCAGCAGTCCGCCTCGACGTGTAAGCCGTACCGGTCGTGGTGCGCCCGGAGACAATCGCGACGGTGTCGTGGGCCGCATCGCTGACGAGCAGGCCGGAGTAGAGCGCGGGCCGCACCGGATCCGCGTGTATCGGCTGGTTCAACACATGCGCCTGGCCCGACGCCTGGGGGGTCGATCCCGGCCGCATCCTCCGACAAATCAGACCATCATCATGCTCACATCTCGCCAACGGACGCCACAGCACGGGGCAGGATCAGTCGGCCGAGACAGCATGGAGCGCCGGACGTTTCCGCAGGCCACTGCACTCTCCAGTTCGGGT
>JAOPWU010000109.1 GCA_025965515.1 Mycobacterium sp. | reverse complement strand
GAAGCGGCAATGCACAGCGGCAGCATCACGATCAGCAGCGCGTACCCGACCTTGTGCGAGCGCGGCTGGTGCCCCAGCACGAACTCGTTGACGAAGTAGATCGCCGGGACGTGCAGCAGGTAGAACGCCATGGACCACTCGCCGAAGGGGGTGCCGAACCGCTTGCCGCCGAGGACCCGGCCGCCGCGGGCGTCGTGCTGCGCCACGGCCAGGACGAACAGCCCGCAGGGGATCAGCTCGACGATCGACCAGGCGAACGCCGAGGGCACGATCTGGTTGCCCGCCCACGCGGCGCAGATCAGCAGGAACGCCGGCAGCAGCGGGATCGACGGCAGCCGCACGCCCTTGCGCAGTTCCATGGCGATGACGGCGCCGAAGAGGAACTCCAGGCCGCGTACCTCGGGGGCGTAGGCCACCCAGTACAGCCGGTCGGGGCCCGTGACGTTCAGCAGCTGGATGAGGCTCGGCACGATCAGGTCGACGACGACGATCAGCCCGAGCAGCACCCGGCGGCTCGACGAGCTCATGCGGTCCAGCACGCGGAACACGAACGGGAACACCAGGTAGAACGCCGCCTCGCAGGACAACGTCCAGGCCACCGAGTTGTTGGCGATGACCTCCTTCACGTGCGGCGTCCAGGACTGCAGCAGGAACAGGCCCTGGAAGAACTCGCGGCCCGTCGGCGTGCGGCCGACCCACGCCAGCTCCAGCGCGAAGATGATCCACAGCAGCACGTGGTCCGGCATGATCCGCGCGGCCCGGTGGCGGTAGAACCGGCCGGTGGTCTCGGTGCTGCGCCGCGACAGCGTCAGCACGAACCCGCTGATCACGAAGAAGAGGCTCAGCGACACCCCGCTGCCCATGACGAGCCAGCGCAGCGGCGCCAGCAGGGGCGCGTCGGTCCGCGGGTCAACCAGCGCGAAGGCGATGCACGCGTGGTAGAGGTAGATCGGGATCGCGAACCAGCCGCGGATGGCGGTCAGGCTGTCGAGGCGCAGCCGGACGGGCTTCCCCGCCGCGGCCGGCACGACGGCCCCGCCGCCATCGGTGACGACGCGGTCGGCGACGGGCGCCGGGACGGGCGCGCCGACGACCGTGGGGACGTCCTGCACCGGCACCCCGGAGGTGGCGGCGAGGCCGACGGTGGGGCTGGTCTCGGGCACGCTGGGTGCTCCCGTTCTCGGCGCGGGTCGCGCGGCGGTCACCGCCCGACGCCTAGGGCAACGGTCGGGGGCCTCTCGCGTTGCGGCGATCGTGCAGGTTCGTCCGTTCGGCGGCAGGCCGCGGCGGCCGTCCTCTCAGCTGCCGGGCGCGGGCTCAGCCTGCCCAGAGCGCGGCCCGTTCGTGGTCGAGCAGCCACGCCTTGCGCGGCAGCCCGCCGCCGTAGCCGGTCAGGGAGCCGTTGGCCCCGATGACCCGGTGGCACGGCACGATGATCCCGACCGGGTTGCGGCCGTTGGCGAGCCCGACGGCGCGGCTGGCGCCCGGGCTGCCGACCGCGCGGGCGAGCTCTGCGTAGCTCCAGGTCTCCCCGTAGGGGATGGTGCGCAGCGCCTCCCAGACGCGGCGCTGGAATGGCGTGCCCAGCATGTCGAGCGGCAGGTCGAACGTGCGCAGCTCGCCCGCGAAATAGGCCTGCAGCTGGGCGACCGCGTCGTGGAACAGCCCGGGCTGCTGGACCCAGTGGTCCCGCTCGGCCGGGGCGTGCGCCTGGTCGACCATGTGCAGGCCGGTGAGGCGGCCGTCGATCGAGGTGAGGGTGAGCGGGCCGACGGGGCTGTCGACCGTGGTGGTGTGGACGGTGCTGGTGGTGGGTGGTGCCACGGCCTTCATGCGACGCTCCTCGTCGGCGGGCGGTCGGCGGTCCCGGGCGCGGGTGTCCCGGCCGGGAAACGGTTGATGGGATGGTCGAGGGCCGCCCACAGGTACTGCGTGGCGTAACCGCGCCAGGGGCGCCAGCCCTCCGCGCGGGCGGCGAGCGCGGCCGGGGCGGACGACAGCGCGACGGCCGCGGCCCCGCGACGGACGCCCAGGTCGGTCAGCGGGAACGCGTCCGGGTCGCCGAGCGCGCGCAGGGCGATGATCTCGATGGTCCACGGACCGATGCCGGGCAGCGCGGCGAGCCGCGAGCGGATGTCGGCCCAGTCGCTGCCGGGCCCGAGATCGAGGGCGCCGTCGGTGAGTGCGGCGAGCAGGCCCCCGAGTGCCGCCTCGCGGGCGCGCGGCCCGGGCAGCAGGCGGCGGCCGGCCGCAGCGAGCGCCGCCGGGCTCGGGAAGGTGCGGTTGAGGCCGCCCACCGGATCCTCGACGAGGTCGCCGTGCGCGGCGGCCAGGCGTCCGGCGGCGGTGCGCGCCGCCCCGGTGGAGACCTGCTGGCCGATGACGGCGCGGACCGCCAGCTCCGCCTCGTCGACGGTGCGAGGGATGCGGCGCCCCGGGGCGGCGGCGACCAGCGGGGCCAGCGCCGGGTCGTCAGCGAGCCGCTCCGCGACGGCTTGCGGGTCGGCGTCGAGATCGAGCAGGCGCCGGCAGCGGGCGACGGCCGGGCCGAGGTCTCGCAGGTCGGTGAGCGTCACCACTGCCCGGACGTGGTCGTCGGCAGGGGTGAGGGCGACGACCCCGGGGCCGTGCGGCAGGCGGAGGGTGCGCCGGTAGGTGCCGTCGCGGATCTCCTCGACGCCCGGGACGGCGGTCGCCGCGAGGTGGCCGAAAAGGCTGTCGGCCCGCAGCGGGCGGCGGAACGGCAGCCGGAGCGTCACGGTCTGTCCGGGTGGGCCCGCCGGGGAAGCTGCGCTGCGGCCGGTCGCCCGGGTCCGGAGCTCGCCCGGGCTCAGCGCGAAGACCGCGCGGACCGTGTCGTTGAACTGCCGGATGCTGGCGAAGCCGGCGCCGAACGCCACCTGGGCGAACGGCAGCTCCGTCGTCTCGATCAGGAGCCGGGCGGCCTGCGCCCGCTGGGCGCGCGCGAGCGCCAGCGGGCCGGCGCCCACCGCAGCGGTCAGCAGCCGCTCCACCTGCCGGGCGCTGTAACCGAGCCGGGCGGCGAGGCCGGGGACGCCCTCCCGGTCGACGACGCCGTCGGCGATGAGCCGCATGGCGCGCCCGACCGCGTCGGCGCGGACGTCCCACTCGGGCGAGCCGGGAGCGGCGTCGGGGCGGCAGCGCTTGCAGGCACGGAAGCCGGCCTGCTGCGCGGCTGCCGCGGTGGCGTAGAAGCGGACATTGGCCCGCTTCGGGGTCATCGCCGGACAGCTGGGGCGGCAGTAGATGCCGGTGCTGGTGACGCCCACGAAGAACCAGCCGTCGAAGCGCGGGTCCTTGGCCTGCGCGGCGGCGTAGCAGCGTTCCGGGTCTTCGAGCACGGGTTCAGCGTGCCGCATCGGCGCGGGGTTGGCTGGCGGGTTTCCGACATGGCGGCGCTCGCGGCTCCCCGGTTCGGCCGATAAAGGCGAGCCGTCCGGGTGCCGAGACATGACATGTTGTCCGGACGACGATCGGGGACGCGTGACGTTGCAGGAGGCGGTCCGAAGCTGCCTGCGCCAGTACCGCAGCTCCGACGGGCGGGCCGGGCGGGCCGAGTACTGGTGGTGGCAGCTGGCGATGTTGCTCATCGGCGTCGTCATCGGCTTCGCCACCGCCGGTCTCACCCCGCTGCTCGGACTACCTCCCGTCCTCGCCCCGGCCGCCGGGCTTCTGTGCTTGCTCGGGCTGCTCGCGCCGTGCCTTGCCGTCACCGTGCGTCGGCTGCACGACAGTGGGATGGCGACGGCGTGGCTGCTGCTGGCCTTCGTGCCGCTGGGTGGGGTCGTCCTCCTGGTGTTCATGCTGCTGCCGGGCGACCGCGACCCGAACCGCTACGGCCCGCCGCCGGGTAGCGCGGCCGGACCCGAGGTCGGCCCCCGCCCTGATGGCTACTTCGGTATCGAGACGCGGCCGGCGGCCCCGGCCACCTCGGTCGCGGCGCACCGGCCGGACCCGGTCCGACGCCCCGGCCTCTACCGGGCGTACGGGCCGATGCCCCGGCCGGAGGGTTATCGCGCGACGCCCCGCGGCCCGCAGCAGGTGGCCGGCTAGCGATCGGGTGAAATCCGCCCGAAAACGTTGCCTCAGGTGCGTCAGCCGACGCTATGGTGCCCCGGCTCGCGTCACGGTGGGGCGGGCGATCGGGGGCAGTCGTGAACATGCAGCAGGCCATGAGCAGCTATTTCAGTCAGTACGCGAGCGCTTCCGGACGGGCACGGCGCTCGGAGTACTGGTGGTCGACGCTCGCCATCGGGATCTGCATCGTCGTCCTGGAAGCCCTGGCGATGGGGGTGAGCAGCGCCTTCGGGATCCTTCTTGCGATCCTCGCCCTGGCGACGCTCCTGCCGGGCATCGCGGTGGGCATCCGCCGACTGCACGACACCGACCGGTCGGGCTGGTGGCTCGTCTTCGGGATCGTGCCCGTCGTCGGAGGCATCACCCTGCTGGTCTTCATGTGCCTCGACGGCACGCCGGGGTCGAACCGCTATGGCCCGAGCCCGAAAGGCGTCCAGGGCTTCGGCACCGGCTACTACGGTCAGCAGCCGGCCCAGGGATAGCCTCTGCCGCCCGGACGCGGCCCCGCCGGCTCAGCCGGCTGTGAGCACCGAATGCGCCTCGTGGATCTGCAAAGTCAGTGGCGTGGTCAGCGTGACGGGAGCCAGTGGCGTGGTGGCGCCGGGATCGGCGTCGGCCCACCACGTACCTGACCAGATCGTCGCCGCGGTGACGGTAACCGTGCCGGTGTGGCGGTAGACGTGCGTGAGCGCGCCGGCACCGGAGGTGGTCGTGCCGTCGCCCCAGTCGACCGTCGTCGTGGGCGTGGCCCGGATGGTCGCGGGCGCGGGGACGGTGACGTGCAGCTCGCCGGCCTGGGCTTCGTAGGGGGCCACCGTGGCGGTGACAGGGCCGTTCACGAGTGCCACCTGCATCGGGACGGC
>JAOPWU010000193.1 GCA_025965515.1 Mycobacterium sp. | reverse complement strand
CGTAGTAGCCGACGGCGCTGGCGGACAGCAGGACGCGGGGCCGGACGGCCGCGGCGAGCCGGCTGACGACACCGGTCCCGGCCACCCGGCTGTCGAGGATGGTCGCGCGGTAGCCGGCGGTCCACGGGCGGTCGGCGACCCCCGCGCCGGCCAGGTGCACGATCGCGTCGACGCCGCCCAGTGCTGTCACCAGCGCGTCGTCCGGCTCGCCGCCGGTGGGGCCCCAGCGCACCTCGCCGTCGCCCTGCGGCGGCCGGCGGACCAGGACGGTGAGCCGGTGCCCCGCCGCGGGCAGCGTGCGGCGCAGGGCGGACCCGAGCAGGCCGGAGCCGCCCGTCAGCGCGATGTGCATACCCGGATCATGACGGCGGGGCCGCCGCGACGCATGTCGCGAACGGCCCCGCCGGTGGGACCTGGAGAACGCCGGGCGCTAGAGGCCGAGGTCCGCCTCGAAGGAGCCCTCCTCGAGGCGCTCCTTCACGGTGGCCAGGAAGCGCGCCGCGTCGGCGCCGTCCACGATCCGGTGGTCGTAGGACAGCGCGAGCAGCACGACGGAGCGGACCGCGATGACCTCGCCCAGCTCGCGGTGCTCCACGACGGCCGGGCGCTTGACGACCGCGCCGGTGCCGAGGATCGCCACGTTCGGCTGGTTGATGATCGGGGTGTCGAAGAGCGCCCCGCGGGACCCGGTGTTGGTGATGGTGAACGTGCCGCCACCCAGCTCGTCGGGCGTGACGGCGTTGCGCCGCGTCCGGTCGGCCAGGTCCGCGATCTTGCGGGCCATCCCGCCGAGGTTGAGGTCCCCGGCGTCGTGGATCACCGGCACCAGCAGACCGCGGGGGGTGTCGACCGCGATGCCCAGGTGCTCGGCGTCGTGGTACGTCACCGTGTTCGCGGTGAGGTCCACGGAGGCGTTGACCACCGGGTGGGCCTTCAGCGCCTCGACGGCCGCGACCGCGAAGAACGGCAGGAACGACAGCTTCACGCCCTCGCGGGCCTCGAACTGCGCCTTGGCCCGCTGCCGCAGCTGCGCGATGCGGGTGACGTCGACCTCGACCACGGTCGTGAGCTGCGCGGACGTCTGCAGCGACTCCACCATGCGGTGGGCGATGACCTGGCGCAGCCGGGACAGCGGCTCCGTGCGGCCGCGGACGGAGGTGGCCGCGGCGGCGGAAGCTGCCTGGTCCTCGTAGGCGGGCGCGGGAGCGGTCGCGCGCTGGGCGCCCGGCTGGGGAAGCGTGGCGGGAGCGGCGGGGGCGGCCGCGGCCGGTGCCGCTGCGGCACCGGAGCGGGCGGCGTCCAGCACGTCCTGCTTGCGGATCCGGCCGCCGACGCCGGTGCCGTGGACGCTGCCCAGGTCGACGCCGTTCTCGGCCGCGAGCTTGCGCACGAGCGGGGTCACGTACGCACCCTCGCCCGCTGCGCCGTCCGCCTCGGCCGTCGCCGGGGCGGGGGCGGCGGCGGGGGCCGGCGCGGGCGCCGACGGCTGCTGGGGCACGGTCGGCAGCTCGGCCTCGACCGGCGGCTCCTCCGGCTCGGGCGCGGTGATCTCGGGCTGCGGGGCGGGCGCCTCGGCCGGTACGCCGGCCGTGTCGGCGGCGGGTGCCTCGCCGCCCCCGGTGGCGCCGTCGTCGATGACGGCGAGCTCGACGCCGACCTCGACCGTCTCGTCCTCCGCGACCTTGATCGAGGACAGGATGCCGGCGGACGGGGAGGGGATCTCGGTGTCGACCTTGTCGGTGCTGACCTCGAGCAGTGGCTCGTCGACCTCGACTCGCTCACCCTCCTTTTTCAGCCAGCGGGTGACGGTGCCCTCGGAAACGCTCTCGCCGAGACGGGGCATCGTGACGGAGACCGACATGGCGGAGCGACTCCTTTATAGGTGGTGCGGGATGTCAGGGACGGGCCGGCGGGTGCTGGCTCAGCTGTGGCTGTGCAGCGGCTTGCCGGCGAGCGCGAGGTGCGCTTCGCCGACGGCCTCCGACAGCGTCGGGTGGGGGTGGATGAGGCGCGCCACGTCGTCCGCGGTGGCCTCCCAGTTGGTGATGAGCTGGGCCTCGGCGATCAGCTCGCCCACCCGGCTGCCCACCATGTGGATGCCGAGGACGGGGCCGTCCTTCTGCGCGACCAGCGTGACCGCGCCCGCGGTGGCGAGGATCTGCGCGCGGCCGTTGCCCGCGAGGTCGTAGGTGCTGGTCACCACGTCGTAGCCGCGGCGCTTGGCCTCGGCGGAGGTGATGCCGACGCTCGCCACCTCCGGCTCGGAGTAGGTGATGCGCGGGACGCCGTCGTAGTCGATCGGCTGCGGGTCCAGCCCGGCGAGCCGTTCGGCGATCATGATGCCCTCGCCGAACCCGACGTGCGCCAGCTGCAGCGTGGGGATGAGGTCGCCGACCGCGCTGATGGTCGGCACGCTGGTCCGGCAGTAGGGGTCGACCTTGACGAACCCGCGGTCCAGCTCGACGCCGTTCTCCTCGTACCCGAGGCCGGCGGAGACGGGGCCGCGACCGATCGCGACGAGCAGCAGCTCCGCCTCGATGGTCTCGCCGCTCTCCAGCGTCACGGTGACGCCGTGGTCGGTCACCTTGGCGCCGGCGAAGCGGGTGCCCACCTTGAAGCCGATGCCGCGGCGGCGGTAGGCGCGCTCCAGCAGCTTGGAGGAGGACTCCTCCTCGGCCGGCAGCAGGTGGGGGAGCGCCTCGACGATCGTGACGTCCGAGCCGAAGCTCTTCCAGACGCTGGCGAACTCCACGCCGATCGCGCCGGCGCCGAGGATGACAACCGACGCCGGGACGTGCTCCAGGTTGAGCGCGTCATCGCTGGTGATGATCCGCTGGTGGTCGAGCTCCAGGCCGGGCAGCGACTTCGCCTCGGAACCGGTGGCCAGGAGGACGTGGCGCGCCTCGATGCGGCGGGTGCCGCCGTCGTTCAGCTCCACCTCGACGGCGGTCGGCGAGACGAGTCGCCCGCTGCCCGCGACGTAGTCGATCTTCCGGCTCTTGACCAGGCCCTGCAGGCCCTTCCAGAGCCGCTCGACGACCTTGCCCTTGTAGCTGTTCACGCCCGCGACGTCGATGCCCTCGAGGGTGGCCCGGACGCCGAACGTCTCCGACTCGCGGGTGCTGTCCGCCACCTCGGCGGCGTGCAGCAGCGCCTTCGTCGGGATGCAGCCACGGTGCAGGCAGGTGCCGCCCACCTTGTCGCGCTCGATGAGTACCACGCTCATGCCGAGCTCGGCGGCCCGCAGCGCGCAGGCGTAGCCACCGCTGCCCCCACCGAGTACGACCAGGTCCACGGTCTCGTCCGCCACGGGGGCCTCCTTGCCGGCTGGGTGCAGCCTTGCGTGCTGTGCGAGCTCGGGAACTCCACCGATGGGCGGAACCCGGGCGACGGCGAGCCGTCCGGAAGATGATTCTCGCACCCGCCCGCGCCCAGCGGGGCGGCGCCCCGCCACTGTGCCCTGGCGCACCCGTCCGTGACCCGCCGGAGGGTCGCGCCGGGTCAGCCGCGGGCGACGGGCTCCAGCTCGTCGGTGGCGTACTCGTCGTCGGTCCCGTAGTCGTCGTCGCCCGCGTAGCCGTCGGCCGAGTACCCCGGGGCCTCCAGCTGCAGACCGAACGTGGCGATCTGCTCCAGGAGGGTGACCAGGGTCCGGACGGCGGCGCCGGTGGCGCCCTTCACCGTGTAGCCGTGCGGCTCGCCGCCGTTGTAGCTGGGGCCGGCGATGTCGACGTGCGCCCAGGGCACCGTCGGTGGGACGAACTCCTGCAGGAACAGCCCGGCGGTCAGCATTTTGCCGCCGGAGTCGCTGACGTTCTGGATGTCGGCGATGGCGGAGTTGAGGCTCGGGCGCAGGTCCTCCGGCAGCGGCATCGGCCACATGGACTCGCCCGCGGCGTCCGCCGCCTCGAGCACCCAGAAGCGCCACTCGTCGTCGTTGGCCATCACGCCGCTGATGCGGTTGCCGAGGGCGACGATCTGCGCGCCCGTGAGGGTGGCGACGTCCACGATGCGGTCCGGCTCCTCCTCCGCTGCGCGGGCGAGGGCGTCAGCCAGGACGAGGCGGCCCTCGGCGTCGGTGTTGAGGACCTCCACCGTCTTGCCGCCGTAGATGCGCAGCACGTCGCCGGGCCGCGTGCTCGTG
The DNA here is from genome assembly GCA_025965515.1 of Mycobacterium sp. Lineage (GTDB taxonomy): Bacteria > Actinomycetota > Actinomycetes > RYN-182 > RYN-182 > RYN-182. Next base: position 8,780 of record JAOPWU010000193.1, on the reverse strand, counting down.
CCGCTGACCATGTTCTCCGCGAGGGGCAGCCAGCAGGTGACGTTGACGCCGAGCTCCAGCCGCGCGGCCGCGAGGGTCGCGCCGAGGACCGCGGCGGCGCCCGCCATGTCGGTCTTCATCTCCTCCATGGACGCGGCCGGCTTGATGGAGAGGCCGCCCGAGTCGAAGGTGATGCCCTTGCCGACCAGCGCAATCGTGGGGAGACCCTCGCCGGCCACGTACCCGAGGCGCACGAGCCGCGGCGGGTTGGCGGACGCCTGCCCGACGCCGACGAGGCCGCCGAAGCCGCCCTCCGCGAGGTCCCGCTCGTCCCAGATCTCCACGGCGAGTCCCGCGGCCTCGGCCTCGGCCTGCGCGACCTGCGCCAGGCGGATCGGCGGCAGGTCGCCCGCCGGGGTGTTCACGAGGTCACGGGTGAGCGTCACGGCGGTCTCGAGGATCTGCGCGCGCCGCAGGGTCGCCTGGTGGTCGGCGCCCTCCGCGTCGTCGACCAGCAGCGTGATCGTCTCGACGGGGAGCTTCTGCTTCGGCAGCGTGGCGACCCGGAAGTCGGTGAAGGCATAGGAGCCGAGCAGGTGCCCCTCCGCGACCGCCGCGACGTCCGTCGGGTCGCTGCTGCCGTTCGCCCACGGCAGCAAGGACGCCACCGCGTGGGAGCCCGCGAGGGCACGGGAGGCCGCGCCCGCCGCGCGGCGCAGCGTCTCGTGCGAGAACACCCCGGAGGCCGGGACCGTGCCGAGTCCGACGCCGAGGATCACCGGCGCCGTGATGGCGCCCAGCGTCGGCAGCCGCACGGTCTCGCCGGCGGCACCGGTGGCGCCGACGGCGGTCAGGGCGTCCGCCAGCCCACCGTCGAGCGCCTCGTCGATCCCCTCGGCCCCCGCGGCCCAGCCGGCACCGTCACCGGAGCGGCCGTGACCGCCGTCCTGCACGACGCCGACGACGACCACGTCGACGTCGACCGTCTCGGCGTCACTCGCCGCCAGGCCAAGCTGGGTCACGAAGTGTCCTCTCGGTCGGTGCGTGCAGTCCGAGAACGGATCAACGGACCACGATGGCAGTCAGGGCACGGCAGGGCCAGTGGGGTCCTGGGTGGGTCACTAGTCTGCCGTCCGTGACCACCGCCTCGCAGAGCCATCCGGGCGACGATAGCCGCACCCACCTAGCCGGGGGTGACCCCGGCGGGCCGGGCCGGCCGCCGTCGACCTCTCCGCTCGACGCGCGCCACCGCGCGCTCGGCGCCCGCATGGGCGATTTCGGTGGTTGGGAGATGCCCATCCAGTACACCGGCGTGCTCGAGGAGCACACCGCCGTGCGCACCGCGGTGGGCGTCTTCGACGTGTCGCACCTGGGCAAGGCCCATGTCCGCGGTCCGCGCGCCGCGGCGTTCATCAACGACTGCCTGACCAACGACCTCGATCGGATCGGGGAAGGGCAGGCGCAGTACACGCTGTGCTGCGACCCCCTCGGCGGCGTGGTCGACGACCTCATCGCCTACAAGTACGGCGCGTCGGACGTGTTCCTCATCCCGAACGCGGCCAACACGGCGGAGGTCGTGGCGCGGCTGACCGCCGAGGCGCCGCACGGGGTCGAGGTCGAGGACCTGCACCACCGGCTGGGCGTCCTGGCCGTGCAGGGGCCGCGGTCGGCGGAGGTACTGGCTGCGCTCGGCCTGCCGACGGAGATGGACTACATGGGGTTCGCGCCGACCGAGTGGCAGGGCCGCCCGGTGGTGGTGTGCCGGTCCGGCTACACCGGCGAGCTCGGCTACGAGCTGCTCCCGCGGTGGGACGACGCGGGTGACCTGTGGGACGCGCTGCTCGCCGCGGCGGAGCAGTTCGGCGGCCGGGCCTGCGGGCTCGGCGCGCGGGACACGCTCCGGACGGAGATGGGGTACCCGCTGCACGGCCAGGACCTCAGCCTCGAGATCTCGCCGCTGCAGGCCCGCGCCGGCTGGGCCGTGGGCTGGGAGAAGCCCCGGTTCTGGGGCCGGGAGGCGCTGCTCGAGGAGCGGCGGGTGGGCCCGCGGCGGCTGCTCTGGGGCCTGCGGGCCCGCGACCGGGCGATCCCGCGTGCCGGGATGACGGTGCTGGCCGCCGGTTCGGACGAGGCCATCGGGGTCGTCACCAGCGGCACGTTCTCGCCCACGCTGAAGACGGGCATCGGGCTGGCGCTGCTGCCGCCCGGCCTCGCGGCGGGAGACGCGGTCGACCTGGACGTGCGGGGCCGGCGTGCCGCGGTCGAGGTGGTCCGGCCGCCGCTCGTGCCGGCCCACACCCGGTAGCGGACCGGGCTCAGGCGGAGCCGGGCTCCCGGCCGGCCAGTGCCCGCTGCACCGCGGCGAGCTGCTCCTCGCCCGCGCCGCCCGCCAGCCCCACCAGGTAGGCGGTCAGCGGCGCGGCGACGCGCTCGACGCCGTGCGCGACGTCCCGCGTCATGTCGAGCAGGGCGCGGACCTCCGCGGGGGTGGGCGGCTCGATGCCGAGCTGCAGGGCCACGTTCGCCAGCCAGGCGTCCAGGTCGGGGCTCGTCACACCGCCGAGCCTAGCGGCGTCCGCCCGGGCGGCGGCGAGCGCGGGCGGGTCGTCGACGTCCGCGCAGGCGTCGCCCAGCGGCACCCGCGCCAGCCGCAACGAGCCGGTCACCTGCCGCCAGGCGGCGCCGTGCGCGGGGTCCGGCACGGCGCGGCGAAGCGCGGCCTCGTCGTACACGGCGAGCAGCGGCTGGTCGCGGCCGCCGCCGTCGACCGCGAGCGCCCCGTCGACGGCCGCGTCGGCGGCTGCGACGACGAGCGCCGCGAGGTGCTCCGGGCGCACCCGTGGCAGGTCGGCGGCCAGCACCACCACCCAGCCGGCGGCCGGCGGCAGGCTGGCCAGCGCTGCGGCGAGCCCCGCGACGCCCCCGCCGTGGGGCGGCTCCTCCCGGACGAAGCGCACGGCCGTCGCACCCCGTAGTCCGCGGGCCGGCCCCGCGACCACCACCTCGTCGGCGGGCAGCCCGGCGAGGGCCGCCACCGCGGTGTCCAGCAGCGTCGCCCCGCCCACCACCAGCGCCGGCTTGTCGACGCCGCCCAGGCGGCGGCCGCGCCCGCCCGCCAGCACCACGCCGAGCAGTCGGCGCGGGGCGCGGCTCACCGGTGGACGCCGACGAACACCAGCAGGACCACGGTCTGCACGATCTCGACGGTCGCACCCAGCGTGTCGCCCGTCATCCCCCCGAACGCCCGCCGCCAGCGGTGGACGAGTAGCCCGGTGACCAGGGCGGCGGCCGGGGCGGCTGCGAGTGCGGCGAAGCTCTCCGCGGTGGGGGCGATGGTGTGCGGGTCGAGCGCCGCGACCCACAGGCCGAAGACGGCGACGCCGAGCCCCGTGAGCCCCGCGGCGACCGGCCCCACGCGACCCAGCACGAGGCGGCCGAGGCCGTCCGGGCGGGCGGGCCGCGCGACGCAGGCCAGGCAGGCCGCCCACCGGCTGGCGGTGGCGGCCATGACGATCGCCACCGTTCCGGTGTGGTTGTTCACGTCGACGTGCAGCGCCGCCACCTGCAGCAGCAGCACGAGCACGACGGCGACCACCCCGAAGGGGCCGACGTCGCCGCGGCGCATGACCTCGAGTGCCCGCGCGGGCCCGCCCTTGGCGGCCGCGCCGAGCCCGTCGACGGTGTCCGCCAGGCCGTCCAGGTGCAGCCCCCGCGTGAGCAGGGCCAGCGCCCCGACGGCGACGACGCAGGGCAGCAGGTTTCCGTCCGCCGAGGTGGTGTCGGTGTCGGCCCAGAGCCTCCCCAGCAGCAGGAGCCCGGCCGCGATCCCACCGAGCGCGGCGCCCGTGACGGGGGCCAGCAGCATGGCGCGGCGCCACTGCCGTTCCGTCGGGTCGGCCGGGACGGGGACGGGGACCGCGGTGAGCAGGCCCACCGACAGCCGCAGGCTGGGCGCGATCACAGGGCCGGGTCGGGGCCGGGCGCGTCGGTGGTGTCGGTGCCGGGGCAGAGGGCGACCGCGGCGTCCAGCAGGGGCAGGGCGGCGAACGCGGCGGCCGCCGCGTCGGCCCGCACCCCGAGCTCCAGCACCGCGGGCAGGTCCAGCCGGGACAGCGCCAGGGTCTGCGCCGGCTCGGGGCCGGACTGCGCCGCCAGCCAGAACCGCCGCGCTCCCGGCGCGAGGGCCTCCGCGGCCAGGGCGCACGCCGCGGCCACCACGCCGTCGAGGACCACGGGCGTACGCCGTACGGCGGCCTGGATGAGGACCCCGGTCAGCGCCACCAGGTCCGGGCCGCCGGCGATGCGCAGCACCGCCCGGGCGTCGTGGCGGTGCGGCCAGGCGCGCCGCAGCGCGTCGCGGACGGCGGCCGCCTTGCGCATCCACGTGATGTCGTCGATGCCGCTGCCCCGGCCCACCGTGACGACCGGCTCGACGGCTGCCAGCGCGGCGATGACCGCCGCGGCGGCCGTGGTGGCGCCGCGCCCGATGCTCCCGACCAGCAGGATGTCCGTGCCGGCGTCGACCTCCGCGTCGACGAACGCCCGGCCGGCTGCCAGGGCGGCGGCGACCGTGGTGTCGTCCGCGGCGTCGGCGACGTCGATGGCTCCGCTGCCGTCGGCCACGTGGCTCGGGGGCAGCTCGGTGCCGACGGGCCAGCGGACGCTGATGTCCAGCAGCCGCACCTGCGCCCGGGCCGTGGCGGCCAGCGCCGCGGTCGGACCGTCCTCGGCCAGGAACGCCCGCACCGCCGCAGAGGTGGTGGGCGCCCCGGCGGCACTGACGGCCCGGGCGGCGATGCCGTGGTCACCGGCGACCACGACGGCGGTGCGGCGGTGCAGCGGCCGGGGCGGTTCGGTGCCCTGCACCTCGGCCAACCAGACCGCCAGGTCCTCCAGCCGGCCGAAGGCCCCCGGTGGGCCGGCGTACCGGGCCAGAGACCCGCGGGTGCGCGCACCGGCCTCCGCGTCGACGGTCGGGATGTCGAACGGGACGGCGGAGGACGGAACGTCGGATCCGGGCACCGGGACCTTCCGGGGTCGGGAGCGGGGGGTAGACGGGCGGGGGGCGGTCAGGGACGGGCGGCCGCGGCCAGCATGTCCCACCGCACCGGCAGGCCGAGCGCGACCAGCCAGACCTCGTCGGCCGCGGCGGCCAGCCGCCGGGACAGCGCGCCCAGCTCGTCGGCGAAGAACCGCCCGGCGCGCGTCGGCGGATGAACGCCCCAGCCGACCTCGTTGGTGACCATCACGACGGAGCGCCGCGTCCCGGCCCACGCGTCGACAAGGGCGTCCAGCCGCCCAGCGAGGGCGCGGGCCGTGGCGGGCGACGGCCCGTCCCAGACGGCGGCCCGGTCGCAGGCGTCCGTGAGCCAGGTACCGAGGCAGTCGATCAGCAGCGGCGGCCCGTCGACGTCGGCCAGCAGGGGCACCAGCTCGCACGTCTCCACGCTGGACCAGGTGGCCGGGCGCCGGTCCCGATGCGTGGCCACCCGGGTGGCCCAGTCCGGGTCCGCGGCCGGGTCCGCGGGTCGGCCGGTGGCGACGTAGACCGCAGGCTCGGGCGGCGGAGCCAGCCGGGCCGTGAGGGTCTCGGCGAAGGCGGATTTGCCGGAGCGGACACCGCCGCTGACCAGCACCCGCGTCACCGTGCCCTCCGCCCCCGGGCCCCGCGCCCGACCCGGGGAACGCTACCGCCCGGCGCGCAGGCCGCCCGGGCCACTAGCGTGCCGGTCGGAACCGGGCCCATCGGGCCCGACGGGCAGGGGAGCGCGCATGGCGTGGACGTGGGAGTACCAGACGGAGGCGGACTCCGCGGGGCAGCCGGGGACGTCCGAGGCGTTCCCCAGCCAGTCGGACGCCGAGAGCTGGCTCGGCGAGCAGTGGCGGGAGCTGGCGGCCCAGGGCATCACCGCGGTGACGCTGTTCGAGGACGCGCGGCTGGTCTACGGCCCGATGTCGCTGTCGGCCGGCTGACCGCGCCGGTGCGGGGCTAGTGGCGCCGCTCGCCGGGCAGCAGCGGAAGCGGCTCGCCGCGCCCGACGCGGGGCGCGGGCATGCGCAGCTTCCGGGGCTGGATGCTGCGCTGGAAGATGTAGAAGGCATGGCCGCTGATCGGGGTGCCCGGCGCCCGCTCCCTCGTGAGGCGGCGCACCTTACGGCTGATCACCGTGGTGTCGATGATCAGCCCGAAGATGAGGATGTAGGAGATCAGCCCGAGCAGGGACGACAGCCCGGGGCTCCGCAGGAAGAACGCCGCGAAGAAGATCACCATGATCGGCAGCAGCAGGGCGCCGATCGTCACCTTCCGCGCGTCGACGACGTCGCGGGCGATGATCCGCTGCGGCACCTGCTCGCGCGGCGGCAGCTTGCTGACGTCCGCCGAGCGCATGTCGACGCGCATCTGCCGCTGCGCCACGACGCGCTCCTGCCGAGCCTGCTTGCGCCCGGCCCTGCCCGTGAGGGTGCCGCTGCCGCGCGCGGGGCCGAGCCCCTTGCGCTCCCGGAGGTAGGCCTCGCGGGCCTCCGAGCGCTTCGGCGTCGGACGACCCTTGCCGCCGGGGCGGGTCGCGCCCGCACCCGTCGTGGTCTCACTCACGGTCGTCTCCCGCCTGCCGCCCCGCGGATCGAGGCGCTGCCATCAGGGTAGGGCCAGCATCTGCTCCAGCGCTGCACGGGCGTCGGCCGCGGTCGAGGGATCGACCTGGATGCGCTGCTGCACCGTCCCGGCCGCCAGCTGCTCCAGGGAGCGGACCAGGTGCGGCAGGTCGATCCGGTTCATCGTCGAGCAGAAGCAGACCGTCCGGTCCAGGAACGTGATCGTCTTGTCCGGGTGCGCGTCGGCGAGCCGCTTCACGAGGTTCAGCTCGGTGCCGATGGCCCAGGCCGAACCCGCCGGCGCGGCCTCGATCGCCCGGATGATGAACTCGGTGGACCCCACCAGGTCCGCGGCCGTGACCACCTCGTGGCGGCACTCCGGGTGCACGAGCACCGTGACGCCCGGGATCCGCTCCCGCACGTCCCTCACGTTCTGCAGGCTGAACCGGCCGTGCACCGAGCAGTGCCCGCGCCACAGCACCATCCGGGCGGCGCGCAGTTGCTGCGCCGTCACGCCGCCACCCGGCTTGTGGGGATCGAACACGACGCAGTCGGACAGCGACATGCCGAGCTCCAGCACCGCCGTGTTGCGGCCCAGGTGCTGGTCCGGGAGGAAAAGCACCCGCTCGGCGCCGCGGCCACCTGTCGCCGGCGCCCCGAACGCCCAGTCGAGCGCGCGCCGGGCGTTCGAGGAGGTGCAGATGGTGCCGCCGTGCCGGCCGGTGAACGCCTTGATGGCGGCGGAGGAGTTCATGTAACTGACGGGGACGGTGTCCTCCGCGACGCCCGCGTCGGTGAGCACGTCCCACGCCTCGGCCACCTGCTCGGCGGTGGCCATGTCGGCCATGGAGCAGCCCGCCGCGAGGTCCGGCAGGATCACGGCCTGGTCGTCGCGGGTGAGGATGTCCGCGCTCTCGGCCATGAAGTGCACGCCGCAGAAGACGATGTACTCCGCCTGCGGCCGGGCGGCCGCCTGCTGGGCCAGCTTGAAGCTGTCGCCCGTCACGTCCGCGAACTGGATGACCTCGTCGCGCTGGTAGTGGTGCCCGAGGACGAAGACCCGGTCGCCGAGGCGCTCCTTGGCGGCCCGGGCCCGCTCCACCAGCGACGGGTCGCTGGTGGCCGGCAGGTCGCCGGGGCAGTCGACGCCGCGCTCACTCTCGGGGTCGGAGCGGCGACCCAGGAGCAACAGCGCGAGCGGGGAGGCGGTGACCCCCGGCATCAGCTCGTCGCCCTGGTGCGGGATCGGGGGAGTGCTGGTGATGGGGACCGCGGTGTCCACGGGTTGCTCCTCGAGTGCCAGACGGTCATCCCGCTCCGGTGCGGCACAGCTACCGGGCGGGGCACGTGGGCCAACATCAGCGTTGCACACCCGCGGAACGCCGGCCCCCGGTAGGGGCCGACGGAGCGTGTGGTCCGCCCTACAGTGCGGGGCGTGGCGGACGGACGCCGGGTGCTGGTCGCACCCGATGCCTTCGGGGGGACGCTGTCGGCCCGCGCCGCCGCCGAGGCGATCGCGGCGGGCTGGGCGGATATCGAGCCCGATGCGCGGCTGCGGCTGCAGCCGCTGTCCGACGGCGGCCCGGGGTTCCTCGAGGCGCTGGAGGGGGCGCCCGGGGGACGCCGCGTGTCCGTGCCCGCGACGGACGCGCTGGGCCGGCCCTGCGTCGCCGACATCCTGCTCACGGGCTGGCCGGGGGATGGCCCCCGCACCGCGTGGCTCGAGATGGCCCGTGTCGCCGGGCTGGACCAGCTCGCGCCGGCCGAGCGGGATCCCCGCCGTACGTCCACCCTCGGCGTGGCGGCGCTCGTGCGCGCCGCCCTGGCCGCGGGCGTCGAGCGGATCGTCCTGGGGTGCGGCGGTTCGGCGACCCACGACGGCGGCGCCGGGCTGCTGACCGGGCTCGGCGTCGCCGTGCTCGACGGCCACGGTGAGCCCGTGCGGCCGGGGGCGGCGGGGCTGGCGGAGGTAGGGACGGTCGACCCGACCGGGCTGGACCCCCGCCTGGCCGGGGTCGACCTGGTGCTGGCCTCGGACGTGGACAACCCGCTGCTGGGCCCGTCGGGGGCCGCGGCCGTCTTCGCCCGGCAGAAGTTGGCGCCGGCCGATGCCGCGGGGGCTGCCCCGCTGCTGGCGGCGTGGGAGCGGAGCACGGCCGCTTGGGCGGCGCGGGCGGAGACCGCGGTCGGCGCGCCCGGCGCCCGCG
>JAOPWU010000153.1 GCA_025965515.1 Mycobacterium sp. | reverse complement strand
GGCGCGGCGGCGGCCGCGGCCGGGCCGGGGGCCGGGCGGGGAGCCGGCCGTGGCACCGGGTGGGGGACGGGGCGCGGCCCCGGCTGCGGCACGGCCGCGGGCACGGGAGGCGCCGTGGATGCCGCCTCGCTGCCGGGCTCGTGCCCGGTGCCCTCGGTGTCGAGAGGAGTGCCGTCGGTGCCGTCGCTCATGACCGTCCTGGAGCTCGGGGTCGGGGTCACGGGCATTGTGTCAGTCCGGGACGGCGAGGGTGCCCCGCTCCACACAGCAGGTGCGCCGGACCCGACGGGTCCGGCGCACCTGGTGGGGGTGGATCAGCTCTGGTGGGCGTGCCCACCGTCGGTGCGACGGGTGCGGACACCACCGGTCCGCGGGTGCACTGCACCGGCGGGACGCGGGGCGCGCGCGCCGGCGACCGACTCCGTGCGGGGCCGCTCGGCGCCGGTACGGTGCCGGCCGTCCCGGTCCGTCCGGTCGAAGCGACGGGCGGGGGTGCGGCCGCTGCGCTCCCGGCCGGGAGTCGCGGCGGCGCGGGCGGCGGCGTTGCGCCGGGCCGCCTCCTGCTGGTCCGCGATCGACACCTTGGGCGACAGTGGCCCGACGACGTCGAGCACGCGCTGGTCGTCGGGGGTGACCCCGAGCGGCCGGATGTCGGTACCGGCGGCGCGGAGCAGCCGCTCCACATCGCGGCGCTGCTCCGGCGTGGACACGGTCACGACCGTGCCCGCCTGCCCGGCGCGGGCGGTGCGGCCCGAGCGGTGCAGGTACGCCTTGTGCTCCTCCGGCGGGTCGGCGTGGACGACCAGGTCGATGTTGTCGACGTGGACGCCGCGCGCCGCGACGTCGGTCGCGACCAGGACGCGCGTCGTGCCGTCGCTGAAGCTCTTCAGCGAGCGGGTGCGCGCGGCCTGCGCCATGCCACCGTGCAGCGCGGCGGCGGGGACGCCGTCGTTGCTCAGCTGCTTGGCGAGCCGGTCGGCACCGTGCTTGGTGCGGGAGAACAGCAGCGTGCGGCCGAGGCCACTCGCCAGCGTGGTGACGAGCGCGACCTTGGCGTTCCGGTCCTTCGCCTCGAACGCGTGGTGCTCGAGGTTGACGACCTGCCCGACCTCCGGGTCGAGGGCGACGAGCACCGGCTCCGGCAGGAACTGCCGGACCAGGCCGTCGACCTGACCGTCGAGGGTCGCGCTGAAGAGCAGCTTCTGGGCGTCCGCCGGAACCAACGAGAGCAGTCGCTTCACCACGGGAAGGAATCCCAGGTCGCACATGTGGTCGGCCTCGTCCACCACGGCCGTCTCGACGTCGTCGAGCATGACGGCGTTGCGCTCCAGGAGGTCGACGAGGCGTCCGGGGGTCGCCACGAGGACGACGCCGGGGCGGGTCAGGTTCGAGATCTGCTTGCCGATCGAGGTGCCGCCGTAGACGGACACCAGGTGCAGGTCGAGGGGGCGCGCCAGCGGGGCCAGCGCGTCGGAGACCTGCTGGGCCAGCTCGCGGGTCGGGACGAGGACCAGCGCGCGGGGGTGCTTCGCCCGGCCGCCGGGCTTCGCAGCCAGGCGTGCGAGGACGGGGATGCCGAACCCGAGCGTCTTGCCGGCACCCGTGTGGGCCCGGCCGAGGAGGTTCTCCCCGGCGAGCGCGTCGGGCAGCGCGGCGGACTGGATGGCGAAGGGAGCCGTCTTGCCCTGGCGGGCGAGCGCGTCGACGAGGGCCTTCGGCAGGCCGGCGTCGGCGAAGCTGGTGGCGGCCGGGCGGGGCTCGCGGGTCACGAGCCGGGCGGCGGGAGCCGCAGCCGGGCGGGGGGAACCGCTGCCGCCGCCACTGCTGCGGCGGGGGCGGCCGGAGCCGCGCCGCTCACCGGTGGCGGGGGCGCGGCGGGCGCCGCCGCGGGACGAGGACGTGCTGGGGCGTGCGGAGTCGAAAGACATAGTCACTTTCATGTCGGAAGGCAGGCCGCGTCGGAACCACTGCGGCGGCGTGTGCCACGACAAAGGAGAGCGACCTCGAGGCCGACTGCTGCCGACCTTCGGAACCGGCCCGGCGCTGCACGCGCCTTGGGGGGCCTGCAAGGACTATACGTCCGAACCGCCGGGAGGGGGGTCGCAGGCTGTGCGAGACGCGTCACGCTGCGCACAGGCGCCCCGGCCTCAGGGGAGGGGCGTGGCCGTCGCCGGTGTGGGCGGGGCGCTGGCGGCGCCCGTCGGGCTGGGCGAGGCCGCCGGCGCGGTAGGAGTCGCGGACGGGCCCGGGGATGCGCTGGTGGGCCCCGCCGAGGGGGTGGCCGCGGCCGTAACGCCGGGGCCCGGCGTCGGGGAGGCGCTCGCCGTGGGGGTCGGGGTGGGGGAGCGCGTGGCGCCGCCCCCGGCGAAGAGCTGCGACACGCTCGTGCCGGTGGAGCCGGTGCCCCGGACGGCCGTGCTGAGCGGCTCGCGGACCACGAGCTCGATGACCGTGACGGCGGCCAGCACGAGGACGAACACGCCCACGGTCGCGAGCGCCACCGGTCCCCGGGGCAGGCGCCGCAGCCGGTCGAGCAGCCCGTCACCGCCCGGCACGGGGTCCTGCTCGGGGCCTGCGGGCTGCTCGGCCTCGGGCACCGCGCCGCCGCGGCCCGTCGGGTCGGCCGTCGGCGGCTCGGCCGACGCGCCGCCCGCGGCGGGCTTCCCCGGCGTCTCCGGCCACCCGGTCCGGCGGCGGACGCGCGGGGTGAGCAGCGTCGTGGTCCCCGCCGCGGTGGCGAGGTGCTTCAGCCGCGCGTTGGTCCGCCGCAGCGACGCGGTGTAGGTGGCCGACGCCACCACGGAGATCGTGCTGGCGACCGCGGCGCCGACCACGGTGCCGGCGACGCCGAAGAACGAGGACACCACGGCGGCCGTCACGGACGCGAGGGCGCTGGCGGCGACCTGCACGGCGCTCAGGCCGGGGCCGGACGAGGGGGCGGAACCGCCGCGGCCGTCGGGCGCCGGAGCGTCGCGCGGGGCGGAGGGGGACGACACAGGGAGTCGCCTCCCCGGTTCGGCCGGGGACCTAACCCCACCGAACCTGGACGCACCTTCCCAGTCGTGTAGCGCGCAACCTACCGTTAGGCTTCCCGACATGTCTGCGTACGACCCGGTGAAGGCTCCGGTGGAACTACGCGGGGCGGACGGGGCCGCCCGGCTCGTCCGGTCCGCCGCGGTGGTGGTGGCCCAGCGCGAAGGCGGCGACGGCGCGGGGTCCGCGCGCGCGGTCCTGCCGCGGGTGCTCTCGGACGTCCCGGTGGCGATCCTCCTGATCGACCAGGAGACCGGGACGGTGACGTACGCCAACGACCGGGCCGTGGCCATGGCCGGCGCGGTGCGCCTGCCGACCCCGGTCGACACCTGGGGCGCGGCGGCCGGCCTGCGGAGCCTCGGCGGCGAGCCGCTCGCCGCGTCGGACAACCCGCTGTCGCTGGTCGCCTCCGGCCGGCCCGTCGCCGGCGAGCCGATCCGGGCGCCGCGGCACCCGACCGGGGGCGACGACGCCCGGGGCGCGGCGGACGGTGACCAGCTGCTGTGGGCGACCGGGTTCCCGCTGTCCCGGGCCGACAGCACCGAGAAGCTGGCCCTCGTGGTGCTGCTGGAGGTGACGCCCCCGGCGGACAGCCACGACGCCGAGCAGGCCATGCGGGCGCTGCGCGAGCGGGCGATCGTGGCGACCGACCTCGCCTTCACCATCACGGACCCGCGGCAGGACGGGAACCCGCTCGTGTGGGTCAACCCGTCGTTCACGTCGACCACCGGCTACACCGCCGAGGAGGTCCTCGGGCGCAACTGCCGGCTGCTGCAGGGCCCCGCCACCGACCCCGCGGCGGTGGCCGAGATGCGCGCCGCCGTCGCCGAGCGGCGCTCCGCCAGCACCGTCCTGCTGAACTACCGCAAGGACGGCACGGCGTTCTGGAACCACGTCTCGATCAGCCCGGTGTTCGACGGCGACGGCGAGCTGGTCTCCTTCGTGGGCGTGCAGTCGGACGTCACGCAGCGCGTCGAGGCGGACCGCGACCTGCGGGCGGCCCACGCCGCCGAGCAGGCGGCGCGGGCGGAGGCCGACGAGTCGCGCCGCCGGCTCGGTCTGCTGGCGAAGGCGACGAGCCGGCTCATCGGCACGCTGGACGTCGACGCCGCCCTCGACGGCCTCCTGCAGGTGGTGGTGCCCGAGCTGGCCGACTGGGCCGTCGTCACGTTGATCGACTCCGACGACAACCAGGCGCGGGTGGCCGCCCTGCGGCACCGCGACGGGCGGGACGACGAGCTGGCCCGGTTCGCCGCGCTGCAGAGCCGGCACCTGGGGGTGCGGACGGCGCAGGGGACCGTGCTGGCCAGCGGTGAGCCCCGCCTGCTGGCGCACCTTGCGGAGGGCTACGGCGACACGATCGACGCCGACCCCGAGATGATGAGGATCGCGGGCGGGCTCGGGCTGGCGAGCGCGCTGGTCGTCCCGCTGGCGGCGCGCGAACGCACCCTCGGCGTGCTGGCGCTGCTGGCGGGTCCGTCGGGTCGGTCCTTCACGCAGGACGACCTCGACGTCGCGGCGGACCTGGCGCGGCGCGCGGCGCTGGCCCTCGACAACGCGCGGCTGTACCAGCGCGAGCACCACGTCGCGGAGACCCTGCAGCGGAGCCTGCTCCCGCAGCTGCCGGACCTGCCGGACATCGACGTCGCCGCCCAGTACGTCGCCGGCGACAGCGCCGCCTACGTGGGCGGCGACTTCTACGAGGTGCTCGACCTGCCCGACGGCGCGGTCGCGGTGGCGGTCGGCGACGTGGTCGGGCACGACCTTGCCGCGGCCGCGCAGATGGGGCACCTGCGGGGGCTGCTGCGCGCGTGCGCCTGGGACACCGCCGCCGACGACGCCGGCGACCCCGCGACGGTGCTCTCGCGGGTCGACGCGCTGGTGCAGGGGCTGCACGTCGCGCCGATGGCGACGCTCGTGTACGCCCGGCTGGAGCGCCCCCGGGCGCCCAGCGGCCCCTGGCTGCTGCGGTACTCCAACGCGGGCCACCCGCACGGGCTGCTGCGGGCCCCGGACGGCTCGGTCCGCCTGCTCGACCGGGCGGACGGCCTGCTGCTGGGGGTGACCCTCGACCTGCCCCGGGACACCGTGTCGGTGGCGGTGGCCCGCGGCTCCCTGCTGCTGCTCTACACCGACGGCCTCATCGAGCGTCGCGGCGAGGACCTGGACGCCAGCACGGCGGCGCTGGTGGCCACCGTGGCGGCGTTGCCCGTCGATGCGGGGCCCGAGGCCGTGCGCGACGCCGTGATTGCCGCCGCCGGGTCCGTGCTGGAGGACGACGTCGCCGTGGTGGCGCTGCAGCTCCGCTGAGCCGAACCCGTCCGGCGGGGCGGGACCCCAGCGCGCCCGGCGCCGGGCAAGCCGCGGGAGGATGCCGCCGTGGCTTCCCCGACGTGGCGGCGCGTACAGCAGGCCAGCGGCCGGCTCTCGCGGCTCGCCGTGCAGCGCATGGACGAGCTCCCGTGGTTCGCCGTCCTGGGCGCCCGCGAGCGGGCAGAGGTCGGCCTGGTGGTGCAGGCCGGCCTGGAGGCGTTCATCCGGTCGCTGCGGCAGCCGTTCGACGCCCCCGCGCCCGGGCCCGAGATCTTCGCGGTCGCGCCCCGCCAGCTGGTCCGCTCCGTCTCGCTGAAGCAGACCGTCCAGTTGATCCGCGTGGTGGTCGGGCTGGTCGACGAGGAGGTGCCCCGGCTGGCGGCGCCGGGCGAGGACGACCAGCTGCGGCTGCAGGTGCTGCGCTACTCGCGGGACATCGCGTTCGCGGCGGCAGAGGTGCATGCGAGCGCCGCCGAGGCCCGCGGCGCGTGGGACGC
>JAOPWU010000099.1 GCA_025965515.1 Mycobacterium sp. | reverse complement strand
GGCGTCAGCCACGGACACTCGTCGAACCCGTCTCGTCGGCGAAGCCGGCGTCCGCGGCGTCGCGGCGGTCGAGCTCCTCGAGCAGGGAGCGTAGTTCGGCGCGGATGAAGTCCTTCGACGCCATGTCGCGCATCGCGAGGCGGAGCGCGACGACCTCGCGGGCGAGGTACTCGGTGTCGGCCAGGTTCCGCTCCGCGCGCTGCCGGTCCTGCTCGAACTGCACGCGGTCACGGTCGTCCTGCCGGTTCTGCGCGAGCAGGATCAGCGGCGCGGCGTAGGCGGCCTGCAGCGAGAGGATCAGCGTCAGGAACGTGAAGGTGTACGGGTCGAAGTGCGGGATCCCCGGGATGACGTTGATGAGGACCCAGCACGCGATGAACACGGTCTGGATGACGAGGAACCGGCCGGTGCCGAGGAACCGGGCGATGCCCTCGGAGAGCCGTCCGAACGACTCGGCGTCGTAGCGGGGCCGCAGGCCCCGGCGCCGCGGGTCGAGCGGCGTGTCCAGCCGTAGGTCTCGGTCGCGTCGGGCGGCCCGCTCGCGGCGGCGGTCACGCGCCATCCGGGTCACCTCCCTTGCCCTCGGCGCTGTTGCCCGACAGCCCATCGTCGCCGCGCTCGCGCCAGTCCTCGGGCAGCAGGTGGTCCAGTACGTCGTCGACGGTCACCACGCCGAGCAGCCGCTGCTGCTCGTCCACGACCGGCACCGCCACCAGGTTGTACGCCGCCATGTGGCTGGTGACGACGAGCAAGGGGCAGTCCGGGGGCAGCGAGTCGAGGTCGGCGTCGACGCAGGCGCTCACCAGGCTCGACGGCGCCTCGCGCAGGAGCCGCTGGAAGTGCACGAGCCCGAGGTACTTGCCGGTGGGCGTCTCCGCCGGCGGCCGGGTCACGTAGACCTGCCCGGCGAGCGCGGGGGTGAGGTCGCGGTTGCGGATCCGCGCGAGCGCCTCCGCGACCGTGGCGTCGGGCAGCAGCACCACGGGCTCGGTGGTCATCATGCCGCCGGCGGAGGTGTCGGCGTAGGTGAGCAGCCGGCGCACCGGTGCCGCCTCCTCGGGCTCCATGAGCTCGAGCAGCTGGGAGCGGGCCTCGAGGGGCAGCTCGCCCAGCAGGTCGGCGGCGTCGTCCGGCGCCATCGCCTCCAGCACGTCGGCGGCGCGCTCCGCGCTCAGCGCGTTCAGGACCTCGACCTGGTCCTCCTCGCCCATCTCCTCGAGCACGTCGGCGAGGCGCTCGTCGTCCAGGGCGGCGGCGACCTCCGCGCGCCGCTTGTCCGACAGGTCGTGCAGCGCGGTCGCGAGGTCGGCGGGGCGGAGCTTCTCGAACGCGGCGAGCAGGTTCGCCGCCCCCTGGGCGCCCGCGTGGCCGCTGCCCGCGGACAGGCCGACGACCTCGTCCCACTCGAGGATCCGCAGTTCGCCGCGGCGGCGGCTCCCGGCGACCACGGCGACGCGGGTCAGCAGCCAGTCGCGGGTGCGGGCCTGTTCGATGCCCGCGTCGACGAGCGTGACGGGATCGCCGGTCTCCGCGACGGTCAGCGTTCGGTCGAGCAACTCGCCCAGCACCAGCGTCTCGCCCGTGCGGATCTCGAAGCGCCGCAGCGAGACGCGGGTGGTGGTGAGGACGATCTGGTGGGCGTCCACGGTGGAGACCCGGGCCATCGGCACGAAGATGCGCTTGCGCTGGACCTCCACGACGAGGCCCAGGACGCGGGGCGGTTGGCGGCTGAGCCGCAGCGTCACGACGACGTCCCGGAGCCGACCGAGCTGGTCGCCGACGGGGTCGTAGACGGGGAGCCCGGCGAGGCGCGCCACGAAGATGCGGGCGGGGGCTGTCGTCACCCTCGCAGGCTATCCAACGGGAGAACCCCGCGAAGCCCGACGGCTAGGGTCGACGAGCAGTCGGAGGTAGACCGGACAGGAGTGGACATGGGCGTTCTGGACAGCTTCCGGCTCGACGGCAAGGTGGTGGTCCTCACCGGCGCCTCCTCCGGGCTGGGTGTGGGCTTCGCGGCCGCGCTCGCCGAGGCGGGCGCGCACCTGGTGCTGGGGGCGCGCCGGGAGGACCGGCTTCAGGGCACGGCCGAGGCGGTGCGCGCGCACGGCCGGCGGGCCGTCACCCGGCGCACGGACGTGAGCGTGCCGGAGGACTGCACGGCGCTGGTCGAGGCGGGGATGGCCGAGTTCGGCCGGGTGGACGTCCTCGTCAACAATGCGGGGCTCGGGACGGCGATCCCGGCGACACGGGAAACGCCGGAGCAGTTCCGGTCGGTCCTGGCGGTGAACCTCGAGGGCGCCTACTTCATGGCGCAGGCCTGCGGGCGCGTCATGAAGCCCGGTTCGTCGATCGTGAACATCTCCAGCGTGCTGGGGCTCGTCCCGTCCTTCCTGCCGCAGGCCGCCTACGCCGCCAGCAAGGCCGGGCTCATCGGGCTGACCCGCGACCTGGCGCAGCAGTGGGGCTCCCGACGGGGGATCCGGGTGAACGCTCTCGCCCCGGGGTTCTTCGCCAGCGAGATGAGCGACGAGATGGACACGGAGGC
Organism: Mycobacterium sp.; assembly: GCA_025965515.1. Taxonomy (GTDB): domain Bacteria; phylum Actinomycetota; class Actinomycetes; order RYN-182; family RYN-182; genus RYN-182. Next base: position 6,431 of record JAOPWU010000099.1, on the reverse strand, counting down.
CGTCCTCGGCTGGCTCCGCACCCACTCGGTGCTGCCGCGGTACGGGCGGCAGGAGGAGCTGGACACCGCGCTGCTCTTCCTCGCGAGCAGCGCGTCGTCGTACGTCACGGGTGTGACCCTGCCCGTCGACGGCGGCCTGGCCATGCCGTGACACCGGTGCAGTCCCTGGAGCCGGTGGGCGGGCTGCCGTTCGTGGTGGTCGACGTCTTCACCACCGGCGGGAGCTTCACCGGCAACCAGCTCGCTGTCGTCCTCGACACGGACGACCTGCCGACCGCGGCGCTGCAGGCGCTGGCCCGCCAGTTCAACCTCTCCGAGACGGCGTTCCCCCAGCGCCCGACGGTCCCCGGCGCGGACTACCGGCTGCGGATCTTCACGCCGTTCGACGAGCTGCCCTTCGCGGGTCACCCCTCCGTGGGCGCCGCGTGGGTGCTCCGGCAGCTCGGGGCCGTGCCGGGCACCGGGACGCTGCGCCAGGAGTGCGGCGCGGGTGTCGTCGAGCTCGCGGTCGGCGATGCGGAGGGGCCCGTGCGGCTCACCGGCGCCACGCCGACGGTGACGGAGGTCGCCGACCCGGCCGACCTGCTCGCCGCCTCCGGCGTCCCCGACGCGGCCCTGACGGCCCCCGCGCTGCGCTGCGGCACGGGGCTCGGCTGGACGGTGCTCGCGGTGGACGAGGCCGCGGTCGAGCGGGCCGTGCCCGACCTCGGCCGACTGCGTGCCCGCCTTGCCGCCGGGCTCGACGGCGACGTGGCCGTCGTCGCGCGCGAGGACGGCAGCGACGGCCGGGCGTTCGACCTGCACGTGCGGGCGTTCGCCGGGGTGGCGGGCGTCGAGGACCCGGCGACCGGCTCGCTGGCCCTCGCGCTCGGCGCGTTCGCCGTGGCGGCCGGCTGGGCCGCTCCCGAGGGGGTCACCCGCTACCGGGTGCGGCAGGGCGCCGAGGTGGGGCGTCCCTCGTTGCTGGACGGCGAGGTCACCGCCCGCGGCGGCCGCGCCGAGCGGGTCCGCGTCGCGGGCACGGTCCACCCGACCGCCACGGGCCGCATCCGCGTGCCGGTCGCGGCCGGGCGGTGACGCGCCTCCCTGCCGGCCGGGTCGGGAGCCTCGGGCTGCTGGGTGTCGGGGTGCTCTCCGCCTCCACGTCCGGGCCGATCACCGCGGGCGTCGCCGTCGGCGCACTGGCGGCGGCCTTCTGGCGCAACGCCTTCGCCGCCGCCGTGCTGATCCCCGCCAGCCTGGCGGGGCGCCGCCGGTCCGCCGAGCGGCGGGTTGCCGCACCGGGGGAGCGCCGCGCCGTGCTGGCGGCCGGGCTGCTGCTGGCGGCGCACTTCGCCACGTGGATGACGTCCGCCCGGCTGACCTCCGTGGCCACCGCGACGGCCCTGACCGCGCTGCAGCCGGTCTGGGCACTGCTGCTCGTGCGCCGCGAGGGGACGGTGCTGCGCCGCAGCCTCGTCATGGGGGTGGTGCTGGCGGTGGCCGGGGCGCTGCTGCTCACCGGGCTCGACGTCGGCGGCTCCGGCCGGGCGCTGGCGGGGGACGGGCTGGCGCTGGCCGGGGGCGCGTTCGCCGCCGCGTACTTCCACGCCGGCGCGCGGGCGCGGGCGTCGCTGTCGACGACGGACTACACGGCCGCCTGCTACGGGCTCTGCGCGGTGACGCTGCTGCCCGTCTGCCTGCTGGCGGGGCAGTCCCTCGCGGGGTACAGCGCCCGGGACTGGCTGCTGCTCGCCGCGCTGACCGTCGGTCCGCAGCTGCTGGGGCACAGCCTGTTCAACCACGTCGTGCCCGCGCTGGGCACGGTGGTGGTGGGCGTCGCGCTGCTGCTGGAGATCCCCGGCGCGGCGCTCATGGCGCTCGCGACGCTCGGACAGCACCCGAGCTGGCTCGCGGTGCCGGCGCTCGCGCTGGTGGTCGCCGGGCTCGCCGTGGTGCTGCGCTCCGGCGAACTGGGCGCGGACGACATCGCGGTGCCGCTCGCCGAGTGACCCCGCCCGCCCCCGGGAGGCGGTGTGGCGCCGCCCGGCAACGCTGGGATACTGCGACCAGTCCCGTCCTACGGGGGCCCGCGCGCGGCGCCCCCGCAGCCGCTCGAGAGGAACGACATGGGTCGTCTGGCGCAGACCGAAGGTCTGACCGACACGCAGCAGGAAATTCTGGCCACGGTGCGCAGTTTCGTGGACAAGGAGATCATCCCCTACGCCACGGACCTCGAGCACAAGGACGAGTTCCCCGAGGCGATCGTCGAGGGCATGAAGGAGATGGGGCTCTTCGGCCTCATGATCCCCGAGGAGTACGGCGGCCTCGGCGAGTCCCTGCTCACCTACGCGTTGACGGTCGAGGAGATCGCCCGCGGCTGGATGAGCGTCAGCGGGGTCATCAACACGCACTTCATCGTCGCCTACATGATCATGCACCACGGCACGGAGGAGCAGAAACAGCACTTCCTGCCCCGCATGGCCACGGGCGAGATCCGCGGTGCCTTCTCGATGTCCGAGCCGGGCCTCGGCTCCGACGTGTCGGCCATCAGCACCCGCGCCGTCCAGGACGGCGACGAGTGGGTGATCAACGGCCAGAAGATGTGGCTGACGAACGGGCTGCGCGCGGGCGTCGTCGCGACGCTGGTGAAGACGGACCTGGGCGGCGACACGCCCTACAAGAACATGACCACCTTCCTGCTGGAGAAGGAGCCGGGCGCCACCAAGTCCGGCGGGATCACCATCCCCGGCAAGCTCGAGAAGATGGGCTACAAGGGCGTCGAGACGACCGAGATGATCCTCGAGGACCACCGGGTGCCGGCGTCGGCGATCCTCGGCGGCGAGCCCGGCAAGGGCTTCTACCAGATGATGGACGGCGTCGAGGTCGGCCGCGTGAACGTCGCCGCCCGCGCCTGCGGCATCGCGATCCGCTCCTTCGAGCTGGGTGTCGCGTACGCGCAGCAGCGCAAGACGTTCGGCAAGGTCATCGCCGACCACCAGGCGATCCTCTTCAAGATCGCCGAGATGGCGACCAAGGTCGAGGCCGCCCACCTCATGATGGTCAACGCGGCCAAGAAGAAGGACAACGGCCAGCGCAACGACATCGAGGCCGGCATGGCCAAGTACCTGGCCGCCGAGTACTGCAACGAGGTCACGCAGGACTCCTTCCGCATCCACGGTGGCTACGGCTACTCGAAGGAGTACGAGATCGAGCGCCTCTACCGCGAGGCGCCGTTCCTGCTCATCGGCGAGGGGACGGCGGAGATCCAGAAGATGATCATCGGCCGTGGGATCCTCAAGGACTACAAGCTCCAGGGCTGAACCTGCCCGGACGCGCGACGGCCCGGTCCCCGCAGGCGCCGGGCCGTTCGCGTGGGGGCCCGGGCGCCCTTCGTTCGCGCCGCCTCCGCCGCCCGTCCGGGTGGTCCCCGGCCGCAGCCCTGGCCCCCCACGGGTACCGCTGCCAGACTTCGGCGTCGCGCGCCCGCCGGGGCGCTCCGAGGGAGACAGCCGTGACCACACCCGCCACCGACACGCGCCACCTGCCCGTCGCCGTCAGCACCACCTTCGACGTGCCCGGCTACGACACCGTGCAGTTCGTCGGCTCCGCCTACGGCCTCGTCGTCCGGTCGATGGGGTTCGCGAAGGGGTTCACCGCCAGCTTCAAGGCCCTGGCCGGCGGCGAGGTGAAGCAGTACACGACGCTCCTCGAGGACGCGCGGCGGCACGCGCTCGACCGCCTGGTGCAGAACGCCCAGGCGCTCGGCGGCAACGCCGTCATCGGCATGCGCTACGACTCCAGCGAGGTGGGCCAGGGCCTCACGGAGGTCGTCGCCTACGGCACGGCCGTGGTGGTCCGCCGCCAGGAGGGGTGACGGGGGTGGTGGCGACGATCTGGGTCCTGGTGATCCTGGCCGTCGCGGGCGCCGCCGTCGCGAGCCTCTTCCTGCGCCGCCACGGTGAGGCCGAGGTCCCGGCGGAGACCTGGCGCCCGACGGACGAGGTGTTCGTCGACCCGGGCACCTCCCGCCGCATGCGGGTGTGGATCGACGAGGTCGACGGCTCGCGCCACTACGTGCCCGACCGGCGGCCTTAGCCCCGCGGCGGTTCGGGCAGCGCGGCGGGCGCGCCGCGGCCGGTCGAGCGCTGCCGCAGCAGCCGCGCGCCGGGGATGGCGGCCACGATGGCGCCGAGATCGGTGACGAGCGGCTCGATGCGCATGACGGCGTCCCGCAGCGCCGCGATGTCCGGCCCCAGCGGGCCGAGGGTCGCCAGCGCCGGCAGCGCGCTCTCCTCCAGCAGGTCGAGCACCCGCGGCAGCCGCGCCAGCAGCTGCTGGGTGCCCTCGCCGACGAGCCCGGCCGCGCCGTCGGTGATCGGGCCGAGCGCCGCCAGCAGCTGGCGGGCCTCCTCGACCGTGGCCTCGATGCGCGCGACCCCGGCCTGCGCCCGGGCGACGACGAGGTCGACGTCTGCGACCGAACCGGCGGCGCTGTTCACCGTGTCGCCGACGCGGACGACGAGGGCCTGGGCCGTGCCGACCGCGGCACCGGCGTCCTCGATCACGGCGCCCGCCGCAGCCACCGTGGGGGCGACCCGGATGATCGTCCGCTCGACCGACGTGGCCAGCAGGTCCGCGCGCTCCGCCACGGCCTCCAGCCCGACGAGTGCGGGTTCCAGCCGCCGGGTCAGGGCCAGCAGCCGGCTCATGGCCTCCTCGGCCGCGAGCAGCAGAAGCTCCAGCCGGGGGAGCGCGGTGAGCAGCCGCACGCCGGCCGTGGCGCTGGCGACGGCGAGCCGGGCGGCCGGGAACGCGAGCGCCACCGCGGGCGCGAACGCGCGGGCGAGGCTGCCGAGCGGGACGGGGCGGGACAGCGTCGGAGGCGTCACAGCGGCAGTTTTCCACGCCGGAGGGCCGTTCGTCGGCCTCTCACCGCTCCGGGATCAGCGCGAGCTTCCCGCCCGGGTGCCCGGTCATCAGCAGCCGGAGGGCCTCCTTCGCCTGGCTCAGCGGGAAGGTCCGCGCGACCGGCACCTCGAGCTTGCCGTCGGCGGCGAGGCCGATCAGCCGGGGCCGCACTTGCTCGCGGAAGGCCGCGCTCTCGCGCTGCATGCCACCGATGAAGCGGACGTTCTCCGCCTGCGCCCGGGACGCCGCCGCGATGGTGACGATGCGGCTGCGGTCGGACACCAGCGCCAGCGAGACGTCGATGGCCTCGTCGGTGCCGACCGTGTCGAGCGCCGCCGCATAGCCGCCGGGTGCCTCGGCCCGCAGCCGCTCCTCGAGCCCCTCGCCGTAGCGGACCGGGATACCGCCGTAGCGGCGCACGGTCTCGAAGCTCTGCTCGCTCGCGGTACCCACGCAGCGGATGCCGAGAAGCCGGGCCTGCTGCAGCACGCTCACCCCCACCGCGCCGGACGCGCCGTGCACGATGATGGTGTCGCCCTCGCCGACGCCGGTGACCTCGAGCATCTCGGCCGCCGTCGCGCCCGCGAGCAGCAGGTTGGCGGCCTCCGGGAAGCCGAGCGGGTGCGGCTTGGCGAAGACGTCCTTCGCTGGAACGGTGAGGTCGGTCGCGTACCCGCCGCGCACCCGGTACGCCAGCACCGCGTCGCCGACGGCGCCGCCGCCGGACGCGATCCGGGTGTCCGGGCCCAGCGCCGTGATGACGCCCGACACCTCGTACCCCAGCGGGATGGGCAGCGACGACGGATTGTTGCCCGGACCCTTGGCGATGTACTTGTAGTCCGCCGGGTTCATGCCCGCGGCGCGGATCTCGAGGGTCACCTCGCCCGGCCCGGCCGGGGGCACCTCGATGTCCACGAGCTGCAGGACGTCCGCCGGGTCGCCGAAATCGGTCGCCATCCACTGCTGCGCCACGGTGCGAGTTAACACCCGCGCGACGCCGCGCGCACCACAGGACGCAGGCGTCGGCGGGCGCCCCCACGGTGGCGTGCGAGGCTTCCTCCGTGCTCCCGTTCGGCGACGACATCCCCGGCCCCGACGACCCGGGCGTGCCGCCGGGCGAGGACGTGCTGCTGGCCGTCGAGGCGCACCTGCTGACGGTCCTCGGGACCGACTCCGGCCGCGCCAGCGTCACGTTCCTGGGCACGGAGCGGTTCGACGTCCTGCGGTTCGGGGACTCCGGCGCCGCCGACCTGGTCCGGTACGTGACCCTCGGCGCGAGCCGCGCCGGGATGACCAGCGCCGCGGCGTCGGTCGCCGACGCCCGCAGCGGCCCCCGGGCCGAACTCGTCTGCAGCATCCGGGGCCGGCACGACGGCCTGGTCCGGCCGCTCGCCGTGCTGGCGGCGAGCCCGCAGGTCGAGGGGCTGGTTCTCGTGCCCGGGGCCGGGCTCGACGTGGGCGAGCCGCTGTGGCCCGGGTCCCGCTTCACGGGCTTCCTGCTGGGGGAGGGCGACGGCCTCGTGCCGCCGCTGGAGCTGGAC
>JAOPWU010000085.1 GCA_025965515.1 Mycobacterium sp. | reverse complement strand
GCGACTCTGGTGATCAAGCCGGGTTGGGGTTTTCGCTTCGACTACGAACCAGGCCAGTACGTCGGCATCGGGGTGCTGATGGACGGTCGCTGGCGGTGGCGGTCGTACTCGCTGACGTCGAGTCCCGTCACGCGCGAGAAGACCATCACCATCACCGTGAAGGCGATGCCGGAGGGCTTCCTGTCCAGCCACCTGGTCGGCGGCGTGACGCGAGGGACGATCGTGCGCCTGGCCGCGCCCCAGGGCAACTTCGTCATGCCCGATCCGGCGCCCGCGTCCGTGCTGTTCCTGACCGCGGGATCGGGCATCACGCCGGTCATGTCGATGCTGCGCACGCTCGCGCGCCGCGATCAGATCGGCGACATCGTCCACGTGCACTCCGCACCGACCGAATCCGACGTGATGTTCGCGCGCGAACTGGCTGAGCTACACGACGCGCACGAGAGCTACCGCCTGACCGTCCGGGCGACGCGGACCCAGGGTCGACTCGACCTGTCCACGTTGGCCGACACCGTGCCGGACTGGCATGAGCGTCGGACCTGGGCGTGCGGCCCCGAGGGCATGCTCGACGACGCGCAGCGCGCCTGGTCGTCGGTTGGCGCCGGCAATCGACTGCATCTAGAGCGGTTCGCCGCGTCGCGCGCCGCGGCGCACGGCACCGGAGGCACCGTCACGTTCGAGCGCAGCGGCAAGACCGTCGAGGTCGACGCCGCCACCTCGCTGATGGACGCGGGTGAGCAGATGGGCGTTCGGATGCCGTTCGGGTGCCGGATGGGAATCTGCCAGTCGTGTGTCGTCGGGCTGGTCGACGGGCATGTCCGCGACCTGCGAACGGGCGCCGAACACGAGCCGGGAAGCCGAGTGCAAACCTGCATTTCCGCAGCTTCTGGCGATTGCGTGCTGGACGTCTGAGGTTTACTGGCTAGTAACCTACGGGAACGTAGGTTACCGTATCGTAGGTAGAAGAAAGGAGGCCGAACCATGGCAATTACCGACGTGCCGGCATTCGCGCATCTGACCGAAGCCGACATCGAGAACCTCGCGAATGAGCTGGATGCGATCCGCCTGGACATCGAGGACTCCCGCGGTGAGCGCGACTCCAAGTACATCCGCCGGACCATCGCCGCGCAGCGCGCCCTCGAAATCGCCGGCCGCGTGATGCTGGCTGCCAGCTCGCGACGTTCGGCGTGGTGGGCGGGCACCGTCACGCTGGGCGTGGCCAAGATCGTCGAGAATATGGAGATCGGCCACAACGTCATGCACGGCCAGTGGGACTGGATGAACGACCCGGAGATCCACTCCTCCACCTGGGAGTGGGACACCGCCTGCCCCGCCGACCAGTGGAAGCACTCCCACAACTTCGTGCACCACACGTTCACGAACGTGCTGGGGCGCGACGCCGACGTCGGCTACGGCATCCTGCGCGTCACGAGCGACCAGAAGTGGAACCCGGCGAACCTCGGGCAGCCGGTCTACAACGCGCTGCTGGCCCTGCTCTTCCAGTACGGCGTGGCCCTGCACGACCTGGACCTCGACGGCGTGATGAAGGGCAAGGCCGACCTGCCGGAGATGAAGCGCCAGCTCAAGGGGATCGTCCGGAAGACCGCACGGCAGACGACGAAGGACTACATCGTCTTCCCGGCGCTCTCCGGCCCCGGCTGGAAGGCCACGATGTCGGCCAACGCGACCGCCAACCTCATCCGCAACCTGTGGTCGTACATGATCATTTTCTGCGGCCACTTCCCGGACGGCGCGGAGAAGTTCACGCCGGACCACCTGAAGACCGAGACGCCGGCCGAGTGGTACCTGCGGCAGCTCTACGGCTCGGCGAACTTCAAGGGCGGCCCGCTGCTGCACGTCATGAGCGGCAACCTCGGCTACCAGATCGAGCACCACCTCTTCCCCGACCTGCCGAGCAACCGCTACGGCCAGATGAGCAAGCAGATCCAGGAGATGTGCGAGAGCTACGGCCTCGACTACACGACCGGCCCGCTCTACCGGCAGTACTGGCAGACGCTGCGGACGATCACGCGGCTCGCGCTGCCGAACCGCATGACCAAGGGTCGGATGCGCAGCGAGTCCGAGGGCCCGGGCGTCTCGCTGCGGTCGCGGGCGCGGCGCTCCTCCGGCGACCACCTGCAGCGGCAGTGGCGCGCGGCCCCGGAGCCCGCAGCGCTCACCACCAACTAGCCCGAACCGGGCGGCCGCCGGGTCGGCGACTGGGCCAACCAGTTAATGACGTCGCCGCAGGTCATGAGCCGAGGCGGAACGGGAAGAACCCCGTCAGATGCGGGGCCACTGCCGGCCCCAGCGGATGGAGGAGCTGATCAGATGACCACTGCGACGACCGCGGGCCCACGAGGCCTGCTCACCACCGCACGCAGTCGCGGCGCCGTGACCGGGTTGCTGCTGCTCGCCCTGGGTGTCTGGGGCGCGCTCGTGCCGTTCGTCGGCCCCTACTGGAACTTCGGCTTCACGCCGGACACGACCTGGACGTGGACGGCTGCCCGCTTCTGGCTCGAGGTGCTGCCGGGCGCCGCCACCGCTGTGGCGGGGCTGATCATCGTGGGCAGCGCCAACCGGGTCCTGGCCCAGCTGGCCACGTGGGTCGCGCTGACGGCCGGCCTCTGGTTCGTGGTCGGGCCCCTCATCATCGGGCTCTTCAGCTCGAACTTCGTCGGGACCCCGGTCGGCGGCAGCACCCGTGTCGCCGCCGAGCAGATCGCGATGTTCTACGGGCTCGGCGCCGTGATCGCCTCGCTGGCGTCCTTCGCCTCCGGCCGGTTCAGCGTCGTGGGCGTGCGGGACGTCGCGGCCGCCGAGCGGCGCCACCGCGCGCGGCGGCTCGACCTCACCGACGGTGCGACCCGCCCGGCCGTGCCCGGCGATGCGGGGGTCGTGCGCAACCCCTGACCGCACGCGGCAGCGGCCGGCCGGGTCCCCACCCGGCCGGCCGCTGCTGGCTGTCAGGCCGGGCTAGGCGCTCGGTCGCCGCGCGCCCGCCCCACGGCGGCCGGCCCCGAGGGCGGGCCCGGCCAGTACCGCGATGGCCGCCGCCAGCACGACGGGCAGCACCAGCGCGGCGCGCAGCCCGACGGCGCCGGCGACCGCACCCACGATCGGCGGCCCCGCCAGCAGGCCGAGGTAGCTGAGCGTGTTGACCCGGCCGAGCGCCCTCGCCGCCGGCATCCCGGTGCGCTCGGGCGGCAGCGTGCCGCCCGCGGCGAAGACGACGGGAACGATCACGGCGAGGCCCGCGCCGAGAACGGCGAACCCCACGATGCCCGCCGCGACGCCGCCGACCGCGAGCCCCGCGGCCAGCCCCAGCGCCGCCACCCCGGCCGACCCCGCCAGCAGCCGCACGGCCGGCACCCGCGCCCGCAGCCGGTCCCCCAGCACCCGCCCGACCAGCATGGCCGCGGAGAACGCCGCGTACGCCGCGGTCGCCGTCCCCGGCCCCGCGCCCGCCTCCGTCCGCAGGTAGAGCGCGCTCCAGTCCCCGGCCGCCCCCTCGGCCAGCAGGGCGGCGAACCCGACCACCCCGAGCAGCAGGACGGGTGTGGGCAGCACCCGCCGCCGGACCTGCGGCGCCGCAACGAGGTGCGCAGGGTCGGAAACGGGGTCGGGCGCCCGGTCGGCAGTGCCCCGCGGCAGCCACCGGGTCGCCGCCAGGGCGCACGCCAGCGCCACCCCGGCGGCCAGCAACGCATGGGTCCGCAGTCCCAGCCCGGCAGCCGCCGCAGCTCCCCCCGCGGCGGACCCGGCCAGCGCCCCGGCCGAGTAGGCGGCGTGCATGCCGGACAGCACGTGCCGGCCGAGCGCCCTCTCGACGCGGATGCCGGCGGCGTTCATCGACACGTCGAGCGCCCCGTTGCCCGCACCGAAGGCGAACAGCGCGGACCCGAGGGCTACCGGGTTGGCCGCGGCCAGCGCGACCAGCGGCAGCAGCAGGGGCAACACGACGGCGCAGACCGCGGTGGTGGCGCCGCTGCCCCACCGGGCGGCCACCCGACCGGCCAGCTCGAACGCGCACAGCGCGCCGGCGGCGGGGGCCAGCAGCACGGCGCCCAGCTGCGCGGCCGACAGGCCGGACAGCTGCTGCACCGCGGGGATACGCGCCGCGAAGGTCGCGAGCACGGCACCGTTGACGGCGAACACCACCACGAGCGCGATCCGCGCCCGGCCCGCAGCGCGGCGGGCGCCGGCGGCCGCCTGCACGGAGGCGGCGGCGGACGTCACGCGCGCACCACCTGGACCCCGGCGTCGGCCAGGGCCGCCAGCGCGGCCGCCGGGGCGGTCGTGTCGGTCACGAGCACGTCCACGGCCGTCACCGGGCACACGACCGCCAGCGCGGTGCGCGCGAACTTGGCGCCCTCCGCGACGAGGACCACGCGGGTCGCGGACCGCAGCGCGGCCCGCTTCACCGCCGCGTCCTGCAGGTCGTGGGCGGTGACGCCGCCCTCCGGGGAGAGGCCGCAGCAGCTGAGCACCACGGTGTCGCACCGCAGCCCGGCCAGGCTCGCCTCGGTGAGCGGCCCGACCAGCGAGCCCTCGCCGTACCGGGGAGCGCCGCCGGGCAGCAGCAGGGTGACGGCGGGGTCGCCGGCCAGCGCGACCGCCGCGGGCAGCGACAGCGGCACTGCCGTGATCCGCCGCCCGGCCAGCGCCCGTGCGACGGCGAGGCCCGTGGTGCCGCTGTCCACGATCACGGCCTCGCCGTCCCGGACCAGCCCCGCCACGGCCGCGGCGATGCGGGCCTTCGCCTCCGCCGCCTCGACGTCCCGGAGCGCGAACGGGAGCTCCTCGCCGCGGAGCAGCAGGCTCACGGCTCCCCCGCGGACCCGCCGGAGAGCACCGCCGTCGGCCAGCACGTCGAGGTCGCGGCGGATGGTGACCTCGGAGGTCGCGAGCGCCGCGGCCAACGCCGCCACCTCGACCCGCCCGTCCTGTTGGAGCCGCCCGATGATGGCGGCCTGCCGCGTGCTGCTGTCCACGCCGCAGATCGTAATCGACTACCTTTCGTTCGTAACTAGAAAACGATCGGACTCACGCGGCGCCGGAGGGCGAGTGGTGCGCAGCGGCCCGTCCCGCCCGCCGGGTGCCCTGCCGCGGGGCCACGGTGCGCGCCAGCAGGACGCGCAGCTCCTCCTGCAGGTAGTCCGCCAGCTGCTCGAGGTCTGGCACCAGCTCCCGGTCGGCCACGAGCCCCGCATAGACGCCGTTGCGGTAGCTCATCACCGTGATGTTCAGGCCCTGCCCGTCGGCGATGGCCGACAGCGGATAGAGCGCCAGCAACTCGGCGCCCGCGTAGTAGAGCGGCACCTGCGGCCCCGGCACGTTCGAGATGATCAGGTTGAAGGGCTTGAGGAACTCCAGCACCCGGAGCCGGGCCGACAGCCGCGCCGCCTGGCCGGCCAGCGCCGGCATCGCGAACTGGGCGACGTCGGTCAGCAGCGTCGCCGGCAGCGCGCCGTGCTGGTCCTTCGCGGCCCCCATCGCCTCGTGGGCCGCGACGAGCCGCTCGCCCGCATCCTCGAGGTGCGTCGGCAGCGGGGCCACCATCGCGGAGATGGCGTTGCCGCCGGTGCCCTCCCGCTCCTTCGTCCGGATCGAGACGGGGACCGCGGCGACCAGCGGTGACGCCGGCAGGGCGTCGTGGTCGAGCAGCCACCGGCGGAGCGCGCCGGCGCACAGCCCCATGACCACGTCGTTGACGGTCGTCCCCGGGTGCGCGTTCTTCACGGCCTTCACGTCGTCCAGTGGCAGCGTCCGGAAGGCCCACCGCCGCCAGCGCGTGATCGGCTTGTTGAAGGGGGTGGACGGGGCGCGCAGCGGCGGCGAGGTCAGCACCGCACCCGCCCCGCGCCCGAGCAGCCGGTCGATCACCGGCAGCCGGGGGCGACCCTGGCTCGTGGCGACGCCGGGGAGCCGGCGCGCCATGTCCAGCGAGAGCTTCGCCACCCGCAGGGGGTGCCCCGTCAGGCTGACCGCGCCGCGCACCAGGCGCTCGACCTGGCTGGGGACCTCGTCGCACTCCCAGGGCGGCGCGGGCGGCAGGTCACGCCCCTCCGGCGACCGGTCGAGCAGGGCGGCGAGCAGGTCGTTGCCGGAGACGCCGTCGATCGCCGCGTGGTGCACCTTCGTGTAGATCGCCGCCCGGCCGTCGGCGAGCCCCGTGATCAGGTACATCTCCCAGAGCGGGTGGCTGCGGTCGAGGTGGCGGGCGTGCAGCCGGCCGGCCTGCTCCGCGAGCTGCCGGTCGTTGCCCGGCGCCGGCAGCGCGAGAGCCCGCACATGGTACGTGAGGTCGAAGTCCGGGTCCTCGATCCAGTACGGGTTGTCGAGGCCGAACGGGACGCCGACCAGCCGCCGCCGGAACGGCGGGACGAGGTGCAGCCGCTCGCTCACGAGCTCGCGGAGCCGTTCCGCGTCGAGGACGCCGCCGGGCACGGTCGCCGGATCCACGATGCAGATGCTGCCCACGTGTCCGGTGACCGTGTCGGTCTCCATGGCCAGGAACGCCGCGTCGAGTCCGCTGAGCTGCTGCATCGCCATCCCCTGTGGTCCGGGTCACACCACCGTGACCTTCCTGGGGTTCCCAGCTGACGGCGGCCTACCCGGGTGCGGCGCCCAGGCGGGCGGG
>JAOPWU010000074.1 GCA_025965515.1 Mycobacterium sp. | reverse complement strand
CGGGGTCGACCAGGGGTCCAGGCTGGCCACGGGCCGGAACAGCGCCTGCGCCCAGGCGGCGCTGCCGCCGTTGATGTCCCCACCGATCATCGCGTTGTCGTGCGTCTCGACGTCGGCCGGGGACATCGCGTGCCGGCCGAGGATGCGGTCCCGGAAGCCGGGGGCGTACCGCTCGACCTGGTTCTCGATCGCGTCGGTCATGTCGACGGTGCAGCCGTTGGGCACGTGGCAGTAGGCCCACCCCGTGTGCTTGCCGGCGGGCGCGCGGCTCGGGTCCGGGACGGTGGCCTGGACGAACAGCACGAACGGCCGCTCGGCGATGCGGTTGTGGCCGACCGCTGACTCGCCCGCCACGATCTCCGCCGCTGTCCCCCCGAGGTGGAGTGTCCCGGCGGCGGCCATCCGCGGGTCGCGCCAGGGCACGGGCCCGTCCAGTGCCCAGTCCAGCTTGAAGACGCCGGCCCCCCGGCGGAACCGCCGCAGCCGCGCCAGGTACCGGGCGGGCAGCCGGTCGCCGGCCACCTCCACGACCTGCCGGGGGGCGAGGTCGAGCAGCGTCACGCGGGCCGGCGGCTCGTCGGCGAGCGCCCGCACCCGGTGCCCGGTCACGAGTTCGCCGCCGGCCGCGCGGAGCCGGGCGATCAGGTGGTCGGCGATGCGCTGCGACCCGCCCTGCGCGACGGGCCACCCGACGTTGTGCCCCAGGCCGCCGAGGATCTGCCCGAAGGCGGCGGTGCCGGGCGTCCCCAGCGGCACGATGGCGTGGCACGCCAGCCCCGCGAACAGCGCCCTGGCGTGCTGCGTGCGGAACGCCAACCGGGCGAGCGCCGCGGCCGGGAACCCCGCGGTGAGGCCGAACCGGGCCAGCTCGAGGGGGTGCCGCGGGAGGTCGAACGGCGACAGCACCATGTCGACCACGTCGCTGCTCCGGGCCAGCGGCCCCAGCAGCCGCCGCCAGGCGTCGCCGTCCACGCCCAGCTCGGCGGCGGTGGCCGCCAGGTCCCGGTGCAGCAGCGCGCCGCCGTCGCTCAGCGGGTGCCCGAGGGGCGTCTCGGGGTGCCGGAACGGCACGTGGTCGGCGATCCCCAGCTCCCGGAAGGCGGGTGAGCCCAGCGCCAGCGGGTGCACGGACGAACAGAGGTCGTGGACGAAGCCGGGGAGGGTCAGCTCGGCGCTGCGCAGGCCGCCGCCGGCCTGGGCGTCCGCCTCGAGCACCAGCACCGTGGCCCCGGCCTCGGCGAGCCGCACCGCCGCCACGAGGCCGTTGGGACCCGACCCGACCACGAGGGCGTCGAGGTCCGGGCGATCCGCCATGCGGGCAGCCTAGGGGGGATCCCCCCGCCGCGCCGCCCCGGAGTCCCGGGGCCACCGGTTAGCGTCCGGGCCATGAAGTTGTTGTTGATCCGGCACGGCCAGACCCCCTCCAACGTGGTCTTCGCGCTCGACACCGGGGTCCCGGGTCCGGGGCTCACGGAGCTGGGTCGGCAGCAGGCGGCGGCGCTCCCGGCCGCGCTGGCGGGCGTGCCGCTCGACGCGCTGTTCGCCTCGACGATGGTCCGCACCCAGCTCACCGCCGCGCCGCTGTGTGAGGCCCGGGGGCTGCCGGTCGAGGTGCACGCCGGGCTGCGGGAGGTCGCCGCGGGAGACCTCGAGATGCGCACGGACGACGAGGCCGCGCAGCGCTACCTCGACGTGATCTTCTCCTGGGTGGCGGGCGACCTGGACCGGCGGATGCCCGGCGCCGACGACGGCCACGCCACGCTGGGCCGCTTCGACGCGGTGATCGCGCAGGCCGCCGCCGCGGGCCACGAGGCGGTCGCCGTGGTCTGCCACGGGGCTGTGATGCGGCTGTGGGCCGCGGCGCGGGCGGGGAACGTGCCGGCGGACTTCGCGCGGGCCCACGGCATCGGCAACACGGGCGTGATCGCCCTGGCGGGATCTCCCGCGGCCGGCTGGGAGGTGCTCACCTGGGAGGGCCGGGCGATCGCGCCGCCCGTCCCCGCGGCGGGGACCGAGGGCCCGGCTGCGGAGCCCGCGCAGCAGCGGTGAGGCCGCCCGTCCGGGTGTCCTGCGCAACCGTCCGGCTCGCGGATGGGGGACCACGATCGTCCGGGCGCTAGGGTGGGCCGGTCGGAAGGAGGCTCCCGTGAGCCTGCCCTCGCCCCTCAAGCGTGCCTCCGCTCCCGCCGTGGGTGCCGGGGAAACGCCCGTCGACGGCGCCGCCTACCAGGAGTGGGCTGCGTACGACGACCGTGTCGCCGTGCTGAAACGGCAGTACGCGGCGATCCCGCCCGGCGCCGCCGTGCGCCTGGCGAAGAAGACGTCCAACCTGTTCCGCACCCGGGCGGCCACCGACCAGCCGGGCCTGGACGTGAAGGCGTTCGACGGCGTGATCGCCGTCGACCCGGTCGCCCGCACCGCGGACGTGCAGGGCATGACGACCTACGAGCACCTGGTCGACGCGACCCTGCCGTACGGCCTCATGCCGCTCGTCGTGCCGCAGCTCAAGACGATCACGCTCGGCGGCGCCGTCACCGGCCTCGGCATCGAGTCGTCGTCCTTCCGCAACGGCTGCCCGCACGAGTCGGTGCTGGAGATGGACGTCCTCACCGGCGCCGGCGAGGTGGTCACCGCCCGGCCCGACAACGAGCACAGCGACCTGTTCTTCGGCTTCCCGAACAGCTACGGCAGCCTCGGCTACGCGCTGCGGCTGAAGATCGAGCTACAGCCGGTGGAGCCCCACGTGCGGCTGCGGCACCTACGGTTCGCCTCCGTCGGCGCGGCGGTGCCCGTGCTGGAGCAGGTCTGCCGCGAGCGGAGCTGGGAGGGCGAGCCCGTCGACTTCGTGGACGGCGCGGTCTTCGGCCCCGACGAGGTGTACCTGGTGCTGGCCGACTGGGCGACCGAGGCGCCGTACACGTCCGACTACACGCTCGAGCACGTCTACTACCGCTCCCTGCAGCAGCGCAGCGAGGACTACCTGACGGTCCGCGACTACCTCTGGCGCTGGGACACCGACTGGTTCTGGTGCTCCCGCGTCTTCGGCGTGCAGACCCGGCCCCGGCTGCGCAAGCTGCTGGGCCACCGCTACCTGCGCAGCGACACGTGGTGGAAGCTCGTCAACCTCGAGAAGAAGTACGGCTTCAAGGCGAAGCTCGACGCCCGCAAGGGGCTGCCGCCGCGCGAGGACGTCGTGCAGGACATCGAGGTGCCGATCGAGCGGCTCGAGGAGTTCTGCACCGACTTCCTGCGCGAGGTCCCGATCGAGCCGTTCTGGCTGTGCCCGCTGCAGCAGCGCGACCCCGACCGGCAGTGGCCGCTGTACCGGCTGGACCCGGCGCAGCTCTACGTCAACGTGGGCTTCTGGTCGACCGTCCCGCAGCGCCCCGGCGACCCGGACTGGCACAACGTCTGGGTCGAGCAGGAGGTCGAGCGGCTCGGCGGCCGCAAGTCGCTCTACAGCACGGCGTTCTACGACGAACCGACCTTCTGGCGGCTGTACGGCGGCGATGCCTACACGGGCCTCAAGAAGCGGTACGACCCGGATGCCCGCCTCGCCGACCTGTACGCCAAGACCGTCGGTCGTCGGTAACCCCCCGCACACCCGCACACCCGCACCCCCGCACCCCGTACCGAGCACGAGGAGAGCCGATGCCACGTACGCCGATCGCCCAGGTCCTGTCGGGCGTACTGGGCGACCTGCCCATCAGCATCCGGGCCTACGACGGCAGTGCCGCCGGCGTGCCCGAGAGCGGTGCGATTGCGGTCGTCGACATCGTGCGGCCCGAGGCCCTGAACTACCTGGCGACCTCCGGTGGCGAGCTGGGGCTCGGCCGCGCCTACGTCTCCGGGGCGCTGGAGCTGTCCCGCCCCGACGGCGGGCTGGTGAGCCACTACGACGTGCTGAAGCTCCTCGCCGGTGACGCCTTCGGGAAGGTCACCTGGCAGCACAAGCTGCAGGTCCTGCGCGACCTCGGTGTCGGCGTGCTCCGGCCGGTAGCGCCCCCGGCGCAAGAGGTCCGGGCCGGCGTGCTGTGGGGGCTGCGGCACTCGCTGACCCGCGACGCCCGCGTGATCAGCCATCACTACGACGTCAGCAACCGCTTCTACGAGTGGGTGCTCGGCCCGTCGATGGCCTACACCTGCGCCGTCTACCCGACGGCCGACGCCGGGCTGGACGAGGCGCAGGAGGAGAAGTTCGACCTCGTCTGCCGCAAGCTCGACCTGCAGCCCGGCCAGCGGCTGCTCGACGTCGGCTGCGGCTGGGGCCGGCTGACGCGCCACGCGGCCAAGTACTACGGCGTGCAGGCGCTCGGCGTGACGCTCTCCCGGCAGCAGGCCGAGTGGGCGCAGAAGTCGCTGGCCGACGAGGGGCTCACCGACCTGGCGGAGGTCCGGTTCGCCGACTACCGCAGCGTCACGGAGACGGACTTCGACGCGGTGGCGAGCATCGGCCTCACCGAGCACATCGGGGTGAAGAACCTCCCCGACTACTTCAGTTTCCTGGGCGGGAAGCTCAAGCCCCAGGGCAAGCTGCTGAACCACTGCATCACCCGCCCTGACGGGCACGACAGCGCGAAGCACCGCGGCGGCTTCATCGACCGGTACGTCTTCCCCGACGGCGAGCTGGAGCCCGTCGGCCAGCTGGCGTCGGCCGTGGCCGACCACGGCGGCCTCGAGGTCCGGCACGAGGAGAACCTGCGCGAGCACTACGCGCGCACCTGCAAGGCGTGGTGCGACAATCTGGACGCACACTGGGACGAGGCCGTCGCCGAGGTAGGCCTCGGCACGGCGAAGGTGTGGGCGCTCTACCTCGCGGGGTCGGCCATCGGCTTCGAGCAGCGCCGCATCGAGCTGCACCAGATCCTGGCGACCAAGACCGTGGACGGCGACGCGGGCGTTCCCCTGCGCCCCGACTTCACGCGGCGGCGCCCCCCCATGACTGCTGGAGACCTGTGACCGACGCTCTGCGCGCCGTCCTGTTCGACCTGGACGGCACCCTTGTCGACACCGAGCCCGGTGTCGTCACCTCGATCCTGCACGCCATCGACTCCCTCGGGCTGCCGCACCCGGACGTCGACGTGCTGCGCAGCATGCTCGGCCCGCCGCTGCACGACAGCTTCGCGAGCGTCTTCGGGCTGGCGGGGGAGAAGCGGGACGCGGCGATCAAGAGCTACCGCGACTACTACTCGACGACGGGGCTCTACGACTGCACGGCGTACGACGGCGTCCCCGCGATGCTGCAGGAGCTCACGGCCGCGGGTTACGAGCTGCTGGTGACCACCAGCAAGGCGGAGCCGTTCGCCGAGCGGGTGCTGGAGCACGTCGGGCTCGCGGGGCGGTTCCGCGCCGTCCACGGCGCGACGCTCGACGGCGCTGTCCGCACCAAGGGTCAGATCGTCACCCGGGCGCTGGCCGCCACCGGCCTGGCCGGCGCGGAGTGCGTCCTCATCGGCGACCGCGAGTTCGACGTGACCGGCGCAGCGGGCTGCGGCGTGGCCACCATCGGCGTCTCCTGGGGCTACGGCACCGCCGAGGAGCTGCAGGGCGCGGGCGCGGTCGAGGTGGTCGACACCCCGGCAGGGCTCGCCGCGGCCGTGGGGCGGTTCGCCGCCCGCTGAAGGCCGTCCCCCGGGGGGCGGTGGCCACCGAGAAGTGGGACAGTGGAGGCGTGAGCCTCCGGCGGTCCCACCCCGACGTCGCCCTCGTGACGACGGCCGAGGAACAGCGCGACGCGGCGATCGACGCGCGGCAGCGCGGCTACCTCAAGGCGATGGGCATCCGGACCGTCAGCTTCGTGCTCGGCGTGACCCTCCCCGTCCCGATCTGGGCGCGGCTGCTGATCGTCGGCATCGGGATGCTGCTGCCGCTGGCCGCGGTGACCGGGGCCAACGCCCCGGCCGCGCTCGAGAAGCGCGACCTCGCCCTGCTGCCCCACGAGGTCGAGACACCGGCGGCGCTGACCGCGCCCGCGGGGGAGCAGCAGGTGGTCATCGACGGGGTCACGGTCGTCCGCGACGGCAGTGACCCGGCGCGGCCCGCCGGTGCGGCCGCGGAGGACTGGCGCGCCCGGCGCCAGGCACCGGAGCGTGCGGTGCTGGACGGCGAGGTCGTGCGCAGCAACGTCGAGAAGCGCTAGCCCCGCAGCACCGCCCCTCAGGCGCCCGCGCGCAGCAGCCGATCCGCCCCGGCCAGCAGCAGGTCGTTCTCCGCCGGCAGCCCCAGGGTCACCCGGATCCCGTCGCCCGCGAAGCAGCGCGTGATCAGCCCCTGCCGGATCAGCCCGTCCGTGAACGCCACCGACCGTTCGCCGAGCGGCAGCCACACGAAGTTCGCCTGGCTGTCCGGCACCGCGATGCCGGCCGCCCGCAGCCCTGCCGTCACGCGCTCCCGCTCGCCGATCGTCTCGGTCGCCCGCCGGGCCACCTCGGCCTGCTCCTGCAGCGCCTCCACGGCGGCCGCCTCCGCCAGCGCCGACACGGCGAACGGGATGGACGTCCGCCGCAGCCCCTCGGCCAGCGCCGGCGGCGCGTAGCACCAGCCGACCCGCAGCGCCGCCAGCCCGTACGCCTTCGAGAAGGTCCGCAGCACGGCCACGTTGGGGAACCGCCGCGCGAGCGCCAGGCCGTCGGGCAGGTCCGGCCCGGCCGCGTACTCCAGGTACGCCTCGTCGATCACCACGGTCACCCGCGGCGGCACGACCTCCAGGAACGCCTCCAGCTCGGCGGCCGACACCGCCGGCCCGGTCGGGTTGTTGGGCGTGCAGACGAGCACCAGCCGCGTCCGGTCGGTGACGGCCCGGGCCATTGCCTGCAGGTCCAGGGAGAAGTCGGCCCGCAGCGGCACCCTGACCGGCGTCGCGCCCACCACGGCGGTGAACACCGGGTAGGCCTCGAAGGAGCGCCACGGGAAGAGCACCTCGTCGCCCGGCCCGGCCGTCGACAGCGTCAGCTGCTGGCACAGCGCGACGCTGCCGCAGCCGGCGACGACGCGCGACGGGTCCAGGTCGAAGCGGTCGGCGAGCGCGTGGCGCAGCTGCGACGCGTCGGTGTCCGGGTAGCGGTGGGTGCTCGTGGCCCGGGCGACGGCCCGCTCCAGCACGCCCGGCAGCGGCCCGTGCGCGGACTCGTTGGAGGCGAGCTTGATGACGTGGTCGAGCCCGTACGCGGCGGCGACCTCGGCCTCGGAGCGGCCGGGCACGTACCCGGGGATGCCCGCGAGCTCGGGGCGCAGCAGCAGGTCGTCGGAAAGCGTCATCAGCTGAGGATATTCACCGCCCGGGCGGCGACGATGGCGACCGTGATGAGGGAGCCCAGCGACTGCACGGCCATGGCGAACTTCATCCGGTAGGTGAGCGGCATCGTGTCGGTGGGGCTGAACGCCGTGCAGTTCGTCAGCGAGACGTAGAGGTAGTCCGGGAAGCGCGGCTCCCAGTCGGGGTGCACCAGCTCGGGCGCCGTCATCTGCGGGAACAGCAGCTCCGGGTGCGGGGAGCGGTACTCCGCGCGGGCCACGGGCCCGCCGGCGTCGAGCTCCCAGTAGAGCAGGCCGAACACGATCACGTTCGTGAGGAAGATCGCGACGGCGCTCGCCAGCAGCACGTCGCCGCCGGCCT
>JAOPWU010000070.1 GCA_025965515.1 Mycobacterium sp. | reverse complement strand
CCTCGCACTCGGTCGCGGACGCGCTCACCGGCCCCGGCCAGTGCGGGTCGGGTACCCCGGTCGCGGGCGAGCAGGGCCGCTGCGGCTACGGCCCGCGGATGCCGCTGCTGGTGATCTCGCCGTTCGCGAAGCGCAACACCGTGGACCACACCCTCACGGACCAGTCGTCGATCCTGCGGGGTATCCAGGACAACTGGGGGCTACCGCGGATCGCGGGCAGCATGGACTCCCGCGCCGGGAGCATCCAGCGCATGTTCGACTTCACGATCCGGAACGGCTCGGCGGTCAACGCCGCACCGTTCCTGCTCGACCCGACCACCGGGCAGCCCGCCAGGAGCTGACCGGAACCGCATCGGACGAGGCGCTCCCCGCCGGGAGCGCCTCGTCCGGGTGTCGCGCCGCGGGCCCGCCCGGAAGGACGCGGGGCAGGACGACCACCTCACCGCTGCCGGGGCGGGCGCCCGCGGTGGCGTGGCCCCTCGGGCGCAGACTCCCTGCGTGCCCCGTAAGCCCGGCAGCGGCCCCGCCGTGACCGCCGCCGACCCGTGCCCCTGCGGCCGCGGGCTTCCCTACGGCGGCTGCTGCGGCCCCTTCCACCAGGGGACGGCCGCGCCGGCGACGGCCGAGCTGCTGCTGCGCTCCCGGTACAGCGCCTTCGCCGTGGGCGACCCGGCCTACCTGCTGCGCAGCTGGCACCCTGCGACCCGGCCGGCGGGGCTGCGGCTCGACCCCGGGCTGCGGTGGGCGGGGCTCGAGGTGCTGGCCACCGACCGCGGCGGGCCGTGGCACAGCGAGGGCACCGTCGCCTTCATCGCCCGGTACAGCGAGGGCGGCGAGGCCGGGGAACTCCGGGAGACCAGCCGCTTCACGCGGGAGTCCGGTGCCTGGCGCTACGTCGGACCCGTCCCCACGACCGGGACGTAAGCTGCGTCACAGCGGGAGGTCGGGACGCAGCCGCCCACGGCCCCGCCGGATGGACGGAGGCGCCATGACCCCGAACCTCACCTACGACTACGTCATCGTCGGTGCCGGGAGCGCCGGGTGCACCCTCGCGGCCCGGTTGACCGAGGACCCGGCCACGCGCGTCCTGCTGCTGGAGGCCGGCCCCGCGGACGACGACGACGCGATCCGCATCCCGGCCGCGTTCTCCAACCTGTTCAAGACCCGCTGGGACTGGCACTACGAGACCACCGAGCAGAAGCGGCTGGCGGGCCGCCGCAGCTACTGGCCCAGGATGAAGGCTCTCGGCGGCTGCTCGTCGATGAACGCGATGATCTACATCCGCGGCAACCGGCACGACTACGACGCCTGGCGCGACACGCACGGGGCCACCGGCTGGGGCTACGACGACTGCCTGCCCTACTTCATCAAAGCGGAGGGGAACGCCCGGCTGCGGGACTCCTTCCACGGCTCGTCGGGCCCGCTGCACGTCGAGGACCTCCGCTTCCAGCACCCGCTGACCGGCGCCTGGATCGATGCCGGCCGGGCGCACGGCCTCCGGCTGAACGGGGACTTCAACGGTGCCACGCAGGAGGGCGTCGGCCGGTACCAGGTCACGCAGAAGCGCGGCGCCCGCTGGTCCGCCGCGGACGCCTACCTGCGGCCCGCCCTGCAGCGGGGGAACCTCACCGTGCTCACCGACGCCTTCGTCACGCGCCTCGTCGTGCAGGGCGGTCGGGCGGTGGGCGTCGACTATCGCCGGTTCGGCGAGGACCTCACGGCCCGCGCCGACGGCGAGGTCCTGCTGAGCGGCGGTGCGGTGAACAGTCCCCAGCTGCTGATGCTGAGCGGTATCGGGCCCGCTCAGCACCTGGCCGAGTTCGGGATCACCACCGTCGTCGACTCTCCGGGCGTGGGGCAGAACCTGCACGACCACCCCGTGGTCCCGCTGCTGTGGCGCACGAAGGGCGTGCCCGACCTGGCGGACGGCGCCACGCTGCCGCGGATGATCCAGTGGAAGGCCACGGGCCGCGGCCCGCTGGTCAGCAATGTCGCCGAGGGCGGTGGGTTCTGGCGCACCACCGACGATCTCGCGGCGCCCGACATCCAGGTGCACATGGCGCCGACGCTCTTCTACCTGAATGCCCAGCACGAGGCGAAGGCGCGGGGGCTCACCCTCGCCCCCACCCTGGTGAACGTGTTCAGCCGCGGGCAGCTGCGGCTGCGCTCGGCCGACCCGACGTGGCACCCGGCGATCGACCCCGCCTACTACAGCGACGAGCGGGACCTGACCGCCATGATCGCCGGCATGCGGCGACTGCTCGACATCGCCCGGCAGCCGGCGCTCGCCCGCCACCTCGACGGGGAGTTCCACCCGCGGGGCGGCGACTACACGACCGAGGGGATCCACCAGCACATCGCCCGGCTCACGCAGACCCTTTACCACCCGGTGGGCACCTGTGCGATGGGCGACGGGGAGCTCGCGGTCGTCGACCCCGAGCTGCGGGTGCGGGGCGTCGACGGGCTGCGCGTCATCGACGCGTCCGTCATGCCGACGGTGACCCGCGGCAACACCAATGCCCCCGTGATCATGCTGGCCGAGAAGGCCGCGGACATGCTCCGGGGGATCACCCGCCCGCTCGCCACTGCGGGCGCCCGACAGGAGGCCAGCCTGTGACCACCGCCGCCGACACCCCCGTCGCCGACAGCAGCACCGCACCCGGACCCGCCCCGACGTTCGACTCCCAGAACCCCGCCAACGGCGACGTGGTCGGCACGTACCCGATCGTCTCCGCCTCCGGCGTGCAGGCGGCCGTCGCCCGCGCCAAGGCCGCCGCCGCCTGGTGGGCCGACCTCGGCTTCGAGGAGCGGGGGCGCCGGCTGATGCTCTGGAAGGGCGTCCTCACCCGGCGCATCCAGCAGCTCGCCGCCGTCGTCCACGACGAGACGGGCAAGCCGCACTCCGACGCGCAGCTCGAGATCATCCTCGCCATCGACCACATCAACTGGAGCGCCAAGCACGCGGCCAAGGTGCTCGGCCCGCAGCGCGTCTCGCCCGGCGTGCTGATGAGCAACCACGCGGCCACCGTCGAGCGGCCGCCGCTGGGTGTCATCGGCGTGATCGGCCCGTGGAACTACCCCGTGTTCACGCCCATGGGCTCCATGGCCTACGCGCTGGCGGCGGGCAACGCCGTGGTGTTCAAGCCCAGCGAGTACACGCCCGGCGTCGGGAAGTGGCTCGTCGAGGCGTTCGCGGAGGTCGTCCCCGAGCACCCGGTCCTGCAGCTCGTGACCGGGTTCGGCGAGACCGGCTCGGCCCTGTGCCGCGCCGGCGTCAACAAGATCGCGTTCACGGGCTCCACGGCCACGGCCAAGCGGGTGGCCGCGGCCTGCGCCGAGAACCTCGTGCCGGTCCTGGCCGAGTGCGGCGGCAAGGACGCGTTCCTCGTCGACGCGGATGCCGACGTTAAGGGCGCGGCGGACGCGGCGGTCTGGGGCGGGATGAGCAACGCCGGCCAGACCTGCATCGGCGTCGAACGGGTGTACGTCCACGAGCAGGTCTACGACCAGTTCCTCGACGAGGTGAAGAAGCGGACGAAGGACCTGCGGGCCGGCGCGGACAACGGGGCGAAGATCGGGCCCATCACGATGCCGAAGCAGCTCGACATCATCCGGCACCACATCACGGACGCCCTCGAGCGGGGCGGCCACGCGGTGGTGGGCGGCGCCGACGCCGTGGGCGACCGCTACGTGCAGCCCACCGTTCTGGTGGACGTGCCCGAGGACGCCCCGGCGGTGCAGGAGGAGACCTTCGGCCCGACGATGACCATCGCCAAGGTCCGGGACATGGACGAGGCGGTGCGGCGGGCGAACGGGACCGTCTACGGTCTCTCCGCCACGGTCTGGTCGAAGAAGCGGGGCGTCGAACTCGCCCGGCGGCTGCGGACCGGCATGGCGGCGGTGAACTCGGTGATCTCGTTCGCAGCGATCCCCGGGCTGCCGTTCGGTGGCGTCGACGCTTCGGGGTACGGCCGCATCCATGGTCCGGACGGTCTGCGGGAGTTCACCTACGCGAAGGCCATCGCCCGCCGCCGGTTCGCGGTGCCGCTGCTGCTGACGACGTTCAACCGGAGCCCCGGCGAGGATTCGCTCATGATCCAGGTGATGACCGTGATGCACGGCGGGGCGAACCAGCTGGTGAAGGCGCCGCGCCGGTTCCGGCAGCGGTAGGCCCGCCACGGCCGCAGAATGGGCGGGTGCGCACCACCACCACCGCCCGCCGCCGGGACGCGGCGCCATGACCGTGGACCCGGAGGTCGTCGGGCTCACCGGCACCGTGATCCTGCGCATCCGCGGTGGCGAGCTGCCCGGCGAGGTCGAGGTGCGGGTGCGCGGCGGGACCGAGTACCTCATCGCCTACGCCGACGAGCCCGTCGAGCTGCACCAGGCGGTGCTGATCTGGAACAGCCGGGGGCACCGTCAAGTGGATGTTGCGCCGGCCACCTGGCTGGCAGACTGACCGGAGCTGGCGCGTCCGGCGCCGTGGGGGAAGAAGGACCAGCGTGTTCGGGTACCGCGTTCCGTCGCCGAACGAGGCGATGCTCATCTCCGGTGGCAAGCAGCGCGGCGGATCGGACGTCACGCCCTTCCGCATCGTCGTGGGCCACGGTGCCTTCGTCCTGCCGGTCGTGCGCAAGGTGTCGTTCCTGACGCTTGCCATGCAGGAGGCCGAGGTCATCGAGGACTGCTACACGCAGCAGGGCCTGACGCTCGGCGTGCGGGCGGTCATCGCCTTCAAGGTGGCGGACGACCCGGGCAGCATCTCCAATGCCGCGCGCCGCTTCCAGGCCGACCAGCGGCAGATGTCGACGCTCGTGGGGCGGATCTTCTCCGGGCACCTCCGGTCGATCATCGGCTCGATGACGGTCGAGTCGATCATCCGCGACCAGCAGCGGCTGGGCGAGGCGATCCTCGACGCGTCCAAGGGCGAGATGGCCCGCATCGGGCTCAACGTCGACAGCCTCCAGATCAGCCAGATCGACGACAAGGGCAGCGGCTACATCGCCGCGCTCGCCGCCCCGCACCAGGCGGACGTGAACCGGGCGGCCAACGTCGCCCGGGCCGCGGCGGACCAGGCGTCCGCCGAGGCGCAGCAGGAGTCGGACCGCAACCAGGCGGAATTCGCCCGGCAGACGGCCGTGGCCCGCGCGGAGTACCAGGCGGAGATCGACGTGGCGCAGCAGAAGGCCGCCCAGGCCGGTCCGCTGGCGGCGGCGCAGGCGCAGCAGGACGTCCTCGCCGAGCAGGCCAAGGTCGCGGCGAAGAATGCGGTGCTCCGTGAGGCGCAGCTCCAGGCCGAGGTCGTGAAGCCGGCGCAGGCCGAGGCCGAGCGGGTGCGGATCCAGGCGGAGGCGGCGGCCCACGCGACCCGGCTGTCGGCGCAGGCCGCCGCCTCCGAGGGTCGCATCGCGCTGCAGCAGGCGGTCATCGCCCAGCTGCCGGACATCATGAACTCGGCGGCGGCCGGGCTGCAGAACGCCAACCTCACCGTCCTCAACGGCACGCAGGGCGTCAACGAGGCCATCGCGACGCTGGCGGCGCAGGGTGGCGCGGTGCTGCAGTCGGTCCTCGGCAGCCTCCACGGCATCGGGGCGGCGCCGCAGCTGGGTGGCGCCGCCACGGACGGGACGGGCCCGGACTACGGCCCGCCGCCGGAGGGCGACCTGCCGCAGGCCTGAGCAGCTGCCGCAGGCCTGAGCAGGCGGGGCTGGCGACCAAAGCTTCGCTCGTGTCATATTGAGTGACCAGGTGGTCGCCCCGGCCGCCGAGCCAGCCAGAGGAGCCCCCATGCAGATCGCCGCCGGCGACGTCGCGGTCGTCACGGGAGCGGGCTCGGGCATCGGCCGGGCGCTGGCCCGCGCGCTCGCGGAGCGGGGTGCGCGGCTCGCCCTGAGCGACATCAGCCCCTCCGTCGACGAGACCGTGGCGCAGTGCACTGCGCTGGGCGCCGAGGCCCGCGGCTACCGGCTGGACGTGGCCGACCGCGACGCCGTCTTCGCCCACGCCGACCAGGTGATGGCGGACTTCGGGCAGGTCAACCTCGTCGTGAACAACGCCGGCGTCTCCGTCAACGCCCCCGTCGGGGAGCTGTCGGAGAAGGACATGCAGTGGCTCATGGGTATCAACTTCTGGGGCGTCGTCGCCGGGACGCAGGCCTTCCTGCCGCACCTGGAGGCCTCCGGCAAGGGCCACCTGGTCAACATCAGCAGCATCTTCGGCATCATCGCGGTGCCGACGCAGGCGATCTACAACGCCTCGAAGTACGCCGTCCGCGGCTTCAGCGAGGCGCTGCGCGAGGAGCTCCTGATGGCGGGCAGCCCCGTGGGCCTGAGCGTGGTGCACCCCGGTGGCGTGAAGACCGGCATCGTCGCCCACTCCCGCGGCACCGCGGGCAAGGACCAGTCGCGGGAGGAGTTCGCTGCCGCCTTCGACAAGATCGCGGTCACCAAGCCCGCCGGTGCGGCCCGGACCATCCTGCGGGGTGTCGAGCGGGACAAGGCCCGCATCTTCGTCGGGCCCGACGCGCACGCCCTGCAGCTGCTGCAGCACCTGCCCGCCAGGGTCTCCCAGCGGCTCATCGCGCGGGGGTTCGGCCGCTCCATGTGACCAGCGGGTCACGCCGCGTGGCATGCTCCCGACCATGCGCGAGCCCCGACAGCCCGGTACCCCCAGCGGTGTGCACCACGAGCGGCGGGGCTCCGGCGCTCCCCTCCTGCTGCTGCACGGCATCGGCCACCGGTGGCAGGCCTGGACGCCGGTCCTGGAGCGGTTGGACGAGTTCGACGCCGTGGCCGTGGACCTGCCGGGCTTCGGGCTCTCGCCCGCCCTGCCCGGGGGGCAGCCCCGCGCGGTCGCCGACCTCACGGACCGCATCGAGGACCTGCTCGACGAGCTGGGCTGGCCGCAGGCGCACATCGTCGGCAACTCGCTGGGCGGGTGGATCGCCTTCGAGCTGGCGCAGCGCGGGCGGGCGCTCTCCGTCACCGCGCTGGCGCCCGGCGGCCTGACGGTCGGCGGCTTCGGCCGCCGCCGCTGGTGGTTCCTGGCCTGGGTGCACGGGGCGCGGCTGATGGGGCCGAACGCGCCGCTCCTGCGGACCCGGGTGGGCCGGACCCTGGCGCTCTCGCTGCTGTTCGGCAAGCCGTGGCGGATCCCCGCGCAGATCGCGGTCGAGGACGCCCGCGCGCTCGCCGGCTCGCCGACGCTGCCGATGCTCGAGTCGATCCTCGACGCGCACTTCACCGGTGGCCGCGACATCGCGGTGCCGGTCACCGTGGCGTGGGCCTCGCGGGACCCGCTGTTCGGCCCGAACAACTGCACGGTCGGGGAGCTGCCCGCGCAGACCCGCGTGGTGATGCTGCCGGGCTGCGGGCACGTGCCGACCTGGGACGACCCGGAGCTGGTCGTCGCGGTGCTGCGCGAGACCGTGGCGGCGGCCGGGGGCTAGGGGTCCGGCCGCGGAGGGTCAGGCCGCCCGCGGCTGCACCAGCACGGCCTCCACGATCGCCGTGCACTGGTCGAGGATCTCCTCCATCGGCGCGCGGAAGTCGTCGAGCAGCCACATGAGGACGATCGCCAGCGTGGCGCCGACGACGCCGACGCGGACCATCTCCGACCGCGGCTCCGACGCATCCGACAGCGAGGTCAGCAGCGCGGCCGCCTGCACCATCGCGTTGCGGTACTGCTGCTCGGTGGTGCGGTCGACACCCAGGGGCTCTATGAGCATCACCCGGGCCAGCCGGGGATCCTGCCGCAGTGTCGTGACCACGCTGGTGACGCCCGCCCGGGCCACGGCCCGCCGGTCGCCGCCGCCGCGCCGCGCGGTCAGCGCCCCCATCTCCATGGCGTTCAGCGTGGTGCGGACGGCGGCGTCGTGCACCGCGGAGAAGCACTCCAGCAGGTTGTGGAACGACTCGTAGAAGTACCGCTCGGTGAGCCCGGCCTGCAGGCAGACGCCGCGCACAGTGGTGCTGCGGACACCCACGGTGCCGAACATCTCGAGCCCCGCGTCGAGGAGCTGCTCCCGCCGCTGCGCCGCCCGCTCGGTGAGCGTCGCACCACGCCACCGCCGCCCCGGCGCCAGTCCGCCGGCCGCGGCGGTGCTCCCCGCGGGGGCGTCCGGGCGTTGCGTCACGGCCGTCATGATGGCAGAACATGTTCGCCCCTGAGCCTACGTTGGAGGAGTTCCCAGGTTGTCGCGGTAGGTCCGTCCCCGAGAAGGTGGCGG
>JAOPWU010000055.1 GCA_025965515.1 Mycobacterium sp. | reverse complement strand
CCGTCCGCGAGCGGTTCCGGGCCGTCGCCGCCACGCTCACCGAGCGCGGCCTGCTGGACGCCGCGGGCGGCCTCACGGCCACGGAGCTCGCGCGGGCGGGCGGGGCCGCGCTCCCCGACTGCGCCGACCTGCTCGGCGGCAGCGCCGCCCGGTTCGCCGACGTCTGGTACGGCGGCCGGCCCGCGACCGCCGCGGACGACGCGTTGCTCGCCGAGACCGACCGGGCCGTCTCCCGCGCCCGGCCGGGGATCACGCCGGGCCCCCGGCCGCCCCTGGCGGTGCTCCCCGGATGACGATGACGCTGCCCGCTGCGGAGACCCGCTCGACGGCGACCGCCCCCACCGTGCGCGACCTCTGGCGGCGCGGCCGCTGGGCCGCGCTCGGGCTCGTCGGCGTGCTGCTGGTCATCGCCGTCGTCGCAGCGCTGACCCCGCATGCCGTCGACCGGCCGTTCGACCCGCAGGGCACCGGCACCGACGGCGCGCACGCCGCCGCCGTCCTGCTGGCGGCCCACGGTGTCCACGTCGTGCGCGTGACGGACACGACCGCCGCGCTGGCCGCGGCCGACGACGACACGACCCTCGTGGTGACCCGCTCCGACCTGCTCGGCACCGCCGGTGAGGAACTCGCCGGGCGCCCGGCCGGCAGCCTGCTCGTCCTCGTCGAGCCCGACCCCGTCCTGCTCACCACCCTCGTCGACGGGGTCGTGCCGCTGCCGTTCGGGCCGCCCCCGACCACCCGCACCCCCGGCTGCCAGCTGCTGGAGGCGGTCGTCGCGGGCAACGTGGCGATGGGCGGCGGTTTCACCGTCGGCGACGCCGCCGGCACGTACACCCGGGGCGGCACGCTGCACGGGCTCACGGGCTGTTACCCGGCCGCGCTGGGCCCCGCGCTGGTGCACGTCGGCCCGGTCGGCCGGGGGGTCACGGCCGTGGCCGACGGCACGTTCCTCACCAACGGCGCCCTCGACAAGGGCGGCGCCGCCGCCCTTCTGCTGGGGCTGCTCGGGCACCACCGCACGGTCGTCTGGCTGGCCCCCACGCAGGCCGCCGTCGACGCGCAGCCCGGCGGGCAGGCCGGCCTGACGGACCTGCTGCCCCCCGGGGTGCCGGCCGCCGTGCTCGGCCTGCTGGCCGCGGGCGGCGTGCTGGCCCTCGCCCGGGGACGGCGGGTGGGCGCGATCGTGACGGAGCCGCTGCCCGTCGTCGTGCGGGCCGCGGAGACCGTCGAGGGCCGCGCCCGGCTGTACCGCAGCGCGCGCGCCCGCGACCGCGCGGCCGCAGTGCTGCGCCGCGACACGGCCGCCCGGCTCGCGCCGCTGCTGTCCGGCCCCGCACCCCCGGGGACCCCGGTCCCGCAGGCGCTCGTCGCGCCCGTATCCGCAGCGACCGGCCGCGACCCGGCCGAGATCGCCGCCCTGCTCGCCGGCCCGGCACCGCGCGACGACACCGCCCTGCTGCGCCTCGCGTACGGCCTGGACGACCTCGTCGACGCGCTCCGCGACCCCATGCCCCATCCCCCGGAGGAGACCGCACCGTGACCGACCCGACCCGAGACGCGGGCCCCGCCGACCTGGCGACCGCCGACCGCCAGGCGCCCGCGGACACCGGACCCGAGGACGCCGCCCGTGAGGCGCTGGCGGCGCTGCGCGCGGAGGTCGCCCGCGTGGTCGTCGGCCAGGACGCCGCCGTCAGCGGCCTGCTCGTGGCCCTGCTCTGCCGCGGCCACGTGCTGCTGGAGGGCGTGCCCGGCGTGGCGAAGACGCTGCTGGTCCGCACGCTCGCGGCGGGGCTGGCCCTCGACACCAAGCGCGTCCAGTTCACGCCCGACCTCATGCCGGCCGACGTCACGGGCACCCTGGTCTACGACAACCGCTCCGCCGTCTTCTCGTTCCGCCCCGGACCGGTCTTCACGAATCTGCTGCTGGCCGACGAGATCAACCGGACGCCGCCGAAGACGCAGGCGTCGCTGCTGGAGGCGATGGAGGAGCGGCAGGTCTCCGTCGACGGCGACCCGCGCCCGCTCCCCGACCCGTTCATCGTCTGCGCGACGCAGAACCCGGTGGAGTACGAGGGCACGTACCCCCTGCCGGAGGCGCAGCTCGACCGCTTCCTGCTGAAGCTCACGCTGCCGATCCCCGGCCGGGAGGACGAGCTGCGCGTCCTCGCCCAGCACGACCGCGGGTTCGACCCGCGCGACCTGGCCGCGGCCGGGGTCCGGCCCGTGGCGACCGCGGCCGACCTGGCGGCCGGGCGGGCCGCCGCCGCCCGGGTGCGGGTCGCCCCCGAGGTGCTCGGTTACGTCGTCGACCTCGCCCGCGCCACCCGGGAGAGCCCGTCGCTGGCCCTCGGGTGCTCCCCGCGCGGCGCCACGATGCTGCTGGCCGCGGCGAAGGCCTGGGCCTGGCTCACCGGCCGGGACTACCTCACGCCCGACGACGTGAAGGCGCTGGCCACGCCGGTCCTGCGGCACCGGCTGGCGCTGCGGCCGGAGGCGGAGCTCGAGGGCGCGACGACCGACGCGGTGCTGGCCGGAGTGCTCGGCCGCGTCCCGACACCCCGGTGATCTCCGCCGGCCTGGCGATGGCCGGCCTCGTCGCGGTGCTCGTGCTGGTCGGGGTGGGGGTGACCGGGGCGCTGCTGCCCCGCGCCGCCCTCGCCGCCGCCGTCGGCGCGCTGCTGGCGGGCGCGCTCGCCGCCTCGCTCGGGATCCTGGCCGCGGTGGCTGTCGTGCTGCTGGGGCTGGCCGTGCTGGTGGTGTTCGACGCCGCGTGGGCTGCGCCCGTGCGGTCCCTGCAGCTCGCCCGCGGCGGCGAGACGCTGCTGCGGCAGAACGAGCCGGGCGAGTTGACGCTGGACGTGCGGAACCCGGGCGGCCGGCCGGCGCGGCTGCGGGTACGCGACCAGTGGCCGCCGAGCGCGGGTGCCGCGCCCGCGGAGCAGGACGTCACCGTCCCGCCCGGGGAGCGGCGCCGGGTCGTGCTCACCCTGCGCCCCACCCGGCGCGGGGTCCGGGCGAGCGCCGGCGTCGTCGTGCGCTCGCGCGGTCCGCTGGGCCTCGCCGCGCGGCAGGGCGGCCACCGGCTGCCCGGGTCGGTGCAGGTGCTCCCTGCGTTCCCGTCGCGGCGGTACCTGCCGGAGCGGCTGGCGCGGCTGCGGCAGCTCGACGGGGCGGTGATCGCGCCGGTCCGCGGGCAGGGCACCGAGTTCGACAGCCTGCGGGAGTACGTGGTCGGCGATGACCCCCGCTCGATCGACTGGCGCGCGACCGCCCGCAGCGGCAGCGTCGCCGTCCGCACGTGGCGCCCGGAGCGGGACCGCCGCGTGGTGCTGGTGCTGGACACCGGCCGCACCGCCGCGGCGCGCGTCGCCGGGGCCCCGCGGCTCGACACCACGCTGGACGCCGCGCTGCTGCTCGGCGCGCTGGCGGGCCGGGCCGGGGACCGCGTCGACCTGCTGGCGGTCGACCGCGCCGTCCGGGGCACCGTGCAGGGGGCGGCCGGCACGCAGGTGCTGGGCCGGCTGTCCGCCGCGGCTGTCGCGCTGGAGCCCGCGCTGGCCGAGCTGGACCCGACGCTGCTGGTCAGCCGGGTCCTGGCGCGGGCCCGGCGCCGGTGCCTGGTGGTGCTGTTCACCGCGGTCGAGCCCACCGCGGTCGAGGAGGGGCTGCTGCCGGTGCTGCCCGCGCTGACCCGGCGCCACCTGGTGGTCGTCGCGTCCGTCGAGGAACCGGCGCTGGACGCGCTGCGGGCCGGGCGGGCCGACAGCGACGAGGTGTACGCGGCCGCGGCGGCCACCGCGGCCGCAGCCGAACGGGCCGCCGTGGTGGAGCGGCTGCGGCGAGCGGGTGCCATCGTGGTGCAGGCGACGCCCGACCGGTTCGCCCCGGCGGTCGCGGACGCCTACCTGGAGCTGAAGGCGGCCGGCCGGCTCTGACGGGCGCCGCCCTCGGTCACGCGGGCGCTCAGGCTTGTGGCGCGAGGTCCGCCAGCAGCTCGGTCACGTCCCCGGCCAGCGGCCCGCCCGGCTCCTCCAGCGCCAGCGCGCGGCGCCCCAGCACCACGACGTACGCGAGGAAGGCCAGCTCCGCCAGGACCCCGACCCCGATCCGCGCCCACGTCGGCAGGCCGGACGGCGTCACGAACGCCTCCAGGACCCCGGAGATCGCCAGCACGCCGGTGAGCCCCACCGCCAGCGTCAACGTCGTGCGGCCCTCCTCGGCCAGGGCCCGGGAGCGGGTCCGGCGGCCGGGCGCGATCCAGCTCCAGCCGAGCCGCAGCCCCGCCGCGCACCCCACGAAGACGGCCGTCAGCTCGAGGATCCCGTGCGGCAGGATCAGGCCGAAGAACTCGCCGCCCCGGCCCGCGGCCACGAGGAAGCCCCCGGAGATGCCGAGGTTCACCACGTTGCTCAGCAGCATGTACAGCACCGGGAGCACCAGTACCCCCGTCACGAGCGCCGCGGCGGTGAGCAGCGCGTTGTTCGTCCAGACGTGGGCCGCGAACGACTGCGCGGCGTGGTCGCTGTAGTAGGACTTGAAGTCGTGGTTGACCAGGGTCCCTGCGTCCTGGGGCGGCAGCAGCTGGTCGCGGACCCGCCGGTCGCCCGCCACCCAGGCGCCCAGCGCCGTGGCGACGGCGACGCTGGCCAGCGCCGTCACCAGGGACCACCGGCCGGCGCGGTAGAACGCCGCCGGCAGCACCTCCACGAGGAACCGCTGCACCGACCGCCAGCCCGGCGACGCCGGACCGGCGACCACGCCCCGCGCCCGCGCGACCAGCGCCGAGAGGCGGCCGACGAGCTGCGGGTCGGGGGCGGCGGACGACAGCAGCGACAGGTGGGTGGCGGTCCGCTGGTACAGCACGACCAGCTCGTCGGCCTCCTCGCCGGTGAGCCGCCCCGGGCGCGACCCGCGCCGGGTGAGCTGCTCGAGCCGGGACCACTCCCCCGCGTGCTGCGCCACGAACGTGTCGAGTTCCACCGGCTCCCCGCCCCCCGGCCGGGTGCTGGCCCGCCCCGGCGTTCCCCGACAGACTAGGAGCACCCGGGGGCAGGCGCCCGGCTCGTCGAAGGAGACCACCCGCATGGCGACTGCCGGGAGCACCAGCCTCGGCGTGCCCGGCGGCGCCGTGGTCGTCGGCGAGGCCGTCGCGCTCGATCTGCCGCCGGCGGCGCTACCCAGCCGGATGGTGGCCGCGTTCCTCGACATCGCGGTGCAGGGGCTGCTGCTGGGCCTGCTCACCACGCTGGCGATCGCCGTGTTCCCCGGGTACGGCGCCGCGGCGGCCGCCATCGTGATCGTGGTCGTTGTGCTCGTCGGGCTGCCGACCGCCGCCGAGACGCTGTGGCGCGGGAAGACCCCCGGCAAGGCCGCCATGGGGCTGCGGGTCGTACGCGACGACGGCGGGCCCATCGGGCTGCGGCACGCGTTCACGCGCGCCCTCACCGGCGCGCTCCTCGAGAAGCCCGGCGTGCTCTACCTGACGGTCGTCGTGCCGATCGTCATCGCGCTGTTCTCCGTGCGGGGCAAGCGGCTGGGCGACCTGCTGGCCGGCACCTACGTCGTGAACGAGCGGGTGTCGCTGCCGCGGGCCACGCCCATCCCGATGCCGCCGCCGCTCGCCCGCTGGGCCGCCGGGCTGGACCTCGGCGTCCTGCCGGACGGCCTGCTGCTGGCCACCCGGCAGTTCCTGCAGCGCTCCGCCGGCATGACGCCCGCGGCGCGCGCGGCGGTCGCCGACCGGCTCCTGGCCGGGTACCCCGCGCTGCCCTCGCCGGGCTACCCGCCACCGCCGACCGAGGCGGTGCTGGCCGCGCTGGTGGCGGAGCGGCGGCGCCGCGAGGAGCTGCGGCTCGGCCTGCCGCCGGACAGCAGCGCCGTGCGGGCGGCGGCCTGGCTGTCGGGCAGCGACCGGAAGGTCCCGGCGCCGCCGTACGGCGGCCGACCGCCGCGCAACGGCTGAGCCGGGCGCGCCGGCTCAGCCCGCCAGCGCCGCCCGGTAGAGGTCGGGCTCCAGGTACATGACCCGGGCCAGCGGCTCGGCGGCGCGCACGCGCACCTCCGCAGCGTCGATCGCGGCGGCGACGCCCGCCACGTCCAGGTCGTGCGCCAGCTCGATCTTGGCGGCGATCAGCAGCTCGTCCGGGCCGAGGTGCATCGTGCGCAGGTGGATGACCCGCAGGACGGTCACGCCGTCCACCAGCGCCTCCTTCACCGCGCGGATGCTGGCCGGCGCGGCGGCCTCGCCGATGAGCAGGGACTTCATCTCGATGGCGAGGGTGATCGCGACGGCCCCGAGCAGGACGCCGATGACGACGGACCCGATGCCGTCCCAGACGGCGTCGCCCGTGACGAGCGCCATCAGGACCCCGAACAGCGCGACGACCAGCCCCAGGAGGGCGGCGCTGTCCTCGAGGAGCACGACGGGCAGCTCCGGCGCCTTCGCCCGGCGGATGTAGGACCACCAGCTCTGGCTGCCGCGGTGCGGCGAGGCCTCGCGGATGCCGGTGCGGAAGGAGAACCCCTCCAGCACGATCGACACCAGCAGGATCCCGATCGCCACCGGCGCGTCCGTGAGTGCGTGCGGGTGGCGGACCTTCTCCACGCCCTCGTAGAGCGCGAACAAGGAGCCGAGGCTGAACAGGACCAGCGCGACGACGAACGCGTAGAAGTACCGCTCCCGGCCGTAGCCGAAGGGGTGCTCCGCGTCGGCCTCGCGCCGCCCCGCGCGCCCGCCGCGCAGCAGGAGCAGCTGGTTGCCGGAGTCGGCGAGCGAGTGCACCGCCTCGGCGAGCATGGACGTCGAGCCGGTGACGACGAAGCCGACGAGCTTCGCGATGGCGATCCCGACGTTGGCGGCGAGCGCCGCCACGATGGCCTTGGTGCCGCCCTCCGAGCTCATCGGAGCCGCGCCGCGAGCTCGGTCACCGTGACCCCGGCCCCGGGCTGCTCGCCCAGGCCGAGCGCCAGATAGGTGACGGCGTGGTCCAGCGTGGCCACCAGCCCGGCGAGCCGCGCGAGCGGCGGCCCGGGCTCGGCGGCGAGCTCGGTCACGTCGAGGCGGCGCGCACGGGCCGCGTCGGCCAGGGCGGTCGCAGGGGTCACGCGCACCTCCGTGGCAGCGTCGGAACCGGCCTCGGCATCGACGACCAGCACGGCGCGCAGCCGCATCGGCACGTCGGCATCCCGGTCCGCGAAGAACTCGTCGAGCTCCTCATCCGCCACGTCCGGCAGGGGATCGCGGTCCCGGCTGCCGGTCGCCGCCCCCAGCGGCCCGTCGAGCAGCGCCACGCCACCGGCGACGGCCTCGGCCACCGACGACACGACGGCAGGGACCCCGGCGACGACACCCAGCTGGGAGGCGGCGCGGCCGGCCGCGGCGAGCGCGAGCGGCCCCTCGGCCCAGAGCACCGGCACGTGGTCGGCCAGCCCGACGGCGAGCTCCTTCGCCGGGTTGAGGAACGACTCGGACGCCGGCCGGCAGGCGTGCGCCACCTGCTCCAGCCGCTCCGCCGCGCGCTCGACGTCGCTGTCCGGCAGGCTGAGCAGCCGTAGCCGCTCCGCCGCGAGGACGAGGGGCACCAGACCGAGCCAGGGGCCGTCCAGCGCGCCGGCCGCGGCGGGCAGGGCCACCACGCTGCCGTGGCCACCCTCGACGACATCGGCGAGCGGCGTCCCCGCCGGCGTGACGGCGAGCAGCCGGCAGCCGCGGCGGGCGCCCTGCTCCGCGAGGGCGACCAGCCCGGGTTCCTCGCCCGTGCTGCTGACCACGGCGAGCACGTCCGCCACCCCCGCCCAGCCGGGCAGCTGGCCGGCCGTGGCGTCGAGCCGCACGACGGGTGCGGGGCTCCCGGGCCCCGCGAGGCCGATCAGCAGCGTCGCGGCGTCGGCGTGGACGCCGGCCCCCGCGACCAGCAGGCTGCGTGGCCGGCCGTCCGCGACGAGCGCGCCCAGGTCGCTCTCCTCGACCGCCGTGCGTCCCCGCCGGGCCGCGGCGGCCGCGGATGCACAGACCAGCAACCGCCCCGCCGGGTCGGCCACGTCGATGACGGCGGGACTGTCGAGGCCGTCGAGGAGCGTCTCGTCGAAGCTGCTCACGCGTCGCCGTCGACCCGGGCGGCGTCCGGCAGGGTGATCTCGTCGGGCAGCGGCACGGCGGCGTCGGGCAGCCGGGCCTCGTCGACCAGCAGGACGGGGATCCCGTCCCGGATGGGGTAGGCGCGGCCGCAGCCTGCGCAACGCAGCTCCAGGGGCGTGCCCTGGGCCGCCAGGGTGCCGTGGCACGCCGGGCAGACGATGATGTCGAGCAGCGAGGGGTCGAACGCCATGGTCAGCTCCTGATGATGCCGAGGACCTCGTCGCGCAGCGCGACCATCCCCCCGGTGTCGGGTGCCTCGACATTGAGCCGCAGCAGCGGCTCCGTGTTCGACGGCCGCACGTTGAACCAGGTGTCGCCGCCGAGGTCGAAGGTCAGGCCGTCGAGGTGGTCCAGCTCGGCGCGGCCCGCGAAGGCCCGCTCGAGCTCGACCAGCTTCGCCGGCGCGTCCGCGACCTCGGTGTTGATCTCGCCGCTCATCACGTGGCGGCTGTAGCGGGCCAGCAGCTGCGACAGCGTGCCGTCCTGCTCGCCGAGCGCGGCGAGGGTGTGCAGCGCGGCGAGCATGCCGGAGTCGGCCTTCCAGAAGTCCCGGAAGTAGAAGTGGCCCGAGTGCTCGCCACCGAACACCGCGCCGGTCTCGGCCATCGTCGCCTTGATGAACGAATGGCCGACGCGGGTGCGCACCGGCGCGCCGCCCTGCTCCTTGACGATCTCGGGCACGGCCCGCGAGGTGATCAGGTTGTGGATGATCGCCGAGCCGGGGTGCTTCGCGAGCTCCCGCGTGGCGATGAGGGAGGTCAGCACGGAGGGGCTGACGATCTCGCCACGCTCGTCGATGACGAAGCAGCGGTCCGCGTCCCCGTCGAACGCGAGCCCGATGTCGGCGCCGACCTCGCGGACCTTCGCCTGCAGGTCGGCGGTGTTCGCCGGGTCGATCGGGTTCGCCTCGTGGTTCGGGAACGTGCCGTCGAGCTCGAAGTACATCGACGTGAGCTCGATCGGCAGCCCCGCGAAGACCGTGGGCACCGTGTGCCCGCCCATGCCGTTGCCGGCGTCGACGACGACCTTCAGCGGGCGGATCCCGGACAGGTCGACCAGCTTCTTGAGGTAGTCGGCGTAGTCGCCCAGCAGGTCGCGGTGCTCGACGGAGCCCCGGGCGCCGCCCGCATCGGGCGTGCCCTCCTCCATGTCGGCGCGGATCTCCCGCAGCCCGGACTCCTGCCCCACCGGGGCGGCCCCGGCCAGGCAGAGCTTGATGCCGTTGTACTTGGCCGGGTTGTGGCTGGCGGTGAACATCGCCCCGGGCAGCTGCAGCGAGCCGGCGGCGAAGTACAGCATGTCGGTGCTCGCGAGGCCCGCGTTGAGGACGTCCACGCCCTGTGCGGTGACACCGTCGGTGAACGCGTCGACGAGCGCCGGGCCGGAGTCGCGCATGTCGTGCGCGACGACGATGCGGGAAGCTCCGGTGAAGCGGGCGAACGCCGCCCCCGCCGCACGCGCCACCTCGGCGTCGAGCTCGTCAGGAACGACGCCTCGGATGTCGTACGCCTTGATGATGCGGGAGAGATCGTGCACGGCGACGTGCCCTTCGACGGATCGTGGGCCTGGGCCCGCGGACCGGGCCAGCCTAGCGGCCCCGTCATCGCCCGTCGTCGGGTGGATCCGTACGTGCGGCGGGCGTCAGCGCTTGCGGGTGCGGGTGAGGACCTCGTCGCGCGTCAGGTCGACGCCGTTCGCGGTCCAGCGCTTCGCCTCGCACCGCCGGCAGGACGTGAAGACCGCGGGCGTGCCGTCGGTCAGCGTCATGCGCAGGGTGGTGAGCAGGCCCTGGCCACAGGCCGGGCAGGGCTGCGGGGTCGGCGTCGCCGGGACCGCCGGGGCGTCCGCGACGAAGTGATCGGCCGACCGCGACCGCGGCCGCTGGTGCGGCAGGCGGGTGACGGTCCGGGCAGGTACGGACGACGACAACGGGGCCTCCCGGGGACGAGGGCAGGGACCCGCAAGGGGCCACCCGGTCGGCGTAATACCGACACACTTCCCTTCTCGGCTGTTTCGCGGAAATCTGAAGCCCCGCCAGGTGCGGAACGCGTCACTCCGCCGTACGGGTGACGGCCCCTGCGCGCCCCACGGGGGGCCGGTCAGCTGGTCGGCAGGGCCGGCAGCACCCGCAGGTGCCCGCGGCGGCCACCGGGGCCGAGGGTCGCCTCTTCGACGTCCGGCGCCGGGCGCGCCGCCTCCCGGACGGCGTCGGCCAGGGCCTCGAGGTCGTCCCGGCTGGGCGGGCGGGGCGCCTCGTCGGCGGTCAGGCGCATGACCTCCCAGCCGCGCGGCACCGTCAGCCGGTCGGCGTGCTCCGCGCACAGGTCGTACGTGTGGGGTTCGACGAAGGGGGCCAGGGGGCCGAGGACGGCCGTCGAGTCGGCGTACGCGTAGGTGAGCGTGGCGACGGCCGCTTGGTTGCAGGCGGCGCGCGAGCATCGCCGCTGACTCAGACCCACGGTGCACCCCGTTCTCGTGCCTGCCGGCCGGTCCGAGCAACGGACCCGCGTCGCAGCGGCCGAACCGGACGGTAACCCGCCCGGCGGACCACTGCCAGCACCGGCACGCACTACCGTGGACAGGTGACTACCGGTGCACCCCTGGGCGGAGCGGACAGCCGCACCACCGGTCCGCCCCGCCGGCCGGTGCGCCGCCGCCGGGACCGACGCGACCGGGGCCTGCGGGGCGAGCTGGTCCCGCCGGGCGTCCCGCTGCGGCGCAGCCGCGCCGAACAGTTCGACGACCTGGTGCTGGACGCCGTGGAGCACCTGGAGCAGCGCTGGGCCGAGCAGCTGCACGGGGTCGAGTTCGCGGTCGAGGAGGTCCCGCCCCCGCCGGGGGCCGACCTCGAGCTCATCGACCTGCTCGACGACCCGGTGCCGCTGGGCCGGATCGTCCCCGGCACCGCGGGCCGGCACGGCCAGCCGCCACGGGTGGTCGTGCACCGCCGTCCGGTGGAGGCCCGCGCCTCCGACAAGGCGGACCTGGCCGACCTGGTGCTCGACGTCGTGATCCACCAGCTCGCCGACCTGCTGGGGGTGGACCCGGCCGTCATCGACCC
>JAOPWU010000045.1 GCA_025965515.1 Mycobacterium sp. | reverse complement strand
GCTCATGGCACCCGCACGGGACTCCATGCCGAACGCCACGCTGAGCGGGCTGAAGGTGCTCGAGATCGCCCAGGTCATCGCGGGGCCGATGGCGGGCACCTTCCTGGCCGACCTCGGTGCCGACGTCGTGCACGTGGAGGACCCGACGCGCGGCGACCCGCAGCGGGTCACCGGCCTCGCCAACTCCGACGGCGTCTTCCTCTGGTGGAAGGTCTCCGGGCGCAACAAGCGCTCGGTCACCATCGACCTCCGCAGCGAGGAGGGACAGGACCTGGCCCGCAAGCTCATCGGCTGGGCGGACGTCCTGATCACCAACTTCCGAGCCGGCACGCTGGACACCTGGGGGCTGAACTGGGAGTCGGCCCATGCCGCGAACCCGAAGCTGGTGATGCTCCAGATCACCGGCTTCGGCGCCAACACGACGCTGCGCGACAGCCCCGGGTTCGGCAAGGTCGGCGAGGCCATGAGTGGCGTCGTGGGCATCACCGGCTTCCCGGACGGCCCGCCCGTGCACACCGGCTTCTCGCACGCCGACTCCGTCACCGGGCTGATGGGCGCCTTCGCGATCCAGGCCGCGCTCTACCGCAAGGCCCACGATCCCGACTTCGACGGCGAGTGGATCGACCTCGCGCTGTTCGAGTCGCTGTACCGGCTCATCGAGTGGCAGGTCATCGTCCACGACCAGCTCGGCATCGTCCCGACCCGCGCCGGTAACCAGCTGCCCGTCTCGCCCGCCGCGGTGATCAACACCTACCTCACCAGCGACGACGCCTGGGTGACGGTGACCAGCGGGACCGTCCGCTCGGTGCAGAACGTGGCCGCCCTGCTCGGGGAGCCCGCGGAGAACTACCGCACGGTGCAGCAACAGCACGCCGGCCGGCACCGGCTGGACAAGCTCCTGCACGACTGGATCCGCGAGCACCCCGCGGAGGAGGCGCTCGCGACCATGCGCGCCGCGTCCGTCACGGCCTCCCGCATCTACACGATGCAGGACATCGTCGAGGACGCCACCTACCGGGAGCGCGAGGCCATCACCACGATCGACGACCCCGAGCTCGGGCCCGTCCGCATGCAGTCCGTCATCCCGCGCATGGCCAACCACCCGGGCCGCATCTGGCGCACCGGCCCCGCGCTCGGGGAGGACACCGACACGGTGCTCGCCGAGTGCGCGGGCCTGCAGCCGGACGCCATCGCCGACCTGCGCGTGCGGGGGATCATCTGATGACGGCTCCCTCGCAGTCCCCGACCGGCGTGCCGGCGCTCGAGAACCCCTGGACCGCGGTGCGGTGCCTGTTCGAGAGCCCCATCCTCGACGAGCGCAAGTGGGGCAAGATCCCGTCGATCCCCGCCGACGCCTTCATCCTCGACCTCGAGGACGCCGTCCCGGTCGGCGGCAAGGAGGAGGCCCGGGCCAAGGTCGTCGAGTACCTCGGGCGGCCCGAGTACTTCGGCGATGCGCTGACGGTCCCGCGCCCCAACCCGCTGGACACGCCCTGGGGCCACGACGACGTGGTCGCGCTCGCCCGGGCGAACGCCCCGACGATCATGCTGGCGAAGGTCGACGGCACCGACGACATCGACCGGGTGCTCGAGCTGTGCGCCGCGCACGGCTCGACGCCGGGCATCCTGGCGAGCATCGAGTCGGCCAAGGGCGTCCTCGACGCCGCCGCGATCCTCGCCCACCCGGCGGTCGTGGCCGCCACGTTCGGCCCCGGCGACCTGCACGTCGACGCCGGGATGGCGCTCTACGAGCCGGACGGCGCCATGAACCCCGGCCTGCTCTACCCCAAGGTGCACGCGATCCTCGCGGCCGCGGCCGCGGGCGTCCCCCTGCTCGGCATCGCGTTCGGACCGGACCTCAAGGACCTGGCCGACCTGCGGCTCCGGGTGGCGGCGGAGCAGCGGCTCGGGTTCGCCGGGCTCTGCGCGTTCTATCCGCCCC
Source organism: Mycobacterium sp. (assembly GCA_025965515.1). Lineage (GTDB taxonomy): Bacteria > Actinomycetota > Actinomycetes > RYN-182 > RYN-182 > RYN-182. Next base: position 42,999 of record JAOPWU010000045.1, on the reverse strand, counting down.
ACGTCGACGTGATCAACGCGGTCTTCTCCCCGAGCCCCGAACAGCTGGCGCACGCGCGGGAGACGGTTGAGCTGTACGAGGAGGCGGTCGCGCAGGGGCGCCCGGCGGTGCAGCGGGCGAACGGGGAGGCGGTCCTCGCGCACCAGTACAAGGAGTCGCTCCGCACGCTCGCCCGTGCGCGTTGACCGCGGCCCCCGCGGACCCCGGAGCAGGCGCACGAGAGGGACGGACCACCATGACTGTTGAGCAGATCGCCGACCGGACCGCTGGGTCCGCCGGTGCGTACACCGACGCCGACCTCCTCGAGATGTACCGGCGGATGCTGGTGATCCGGCGGTTCGAGGAGCGCACGTCCCGGCTGTACGCGGACGGCGTCGTACCGGGCTTCGTCCACCTGTCGATCGGCCAGGAGGGGTCCGCGGTCGGCTCCTGCTGGGGCCTGCGGCCCACCGACGGCATCGTGTCCAACCACCGCGGTCACGGCCACTGCCTGGCCAAGGGCGCGGAGCCGGTGACGATGTTCGCCGAGCTGATGGGCCGCGAGACGGGCGCCTGCCGGGGGCTCGGCGGGTCCATGCACATCGCCGACTTCGAGCGGGGCGTCTACGGCGCCAACGGGATCGTCGCCGGCGGGCTGCCGATCGCCGTCGGTGTCGCCAACGGCTTCCGCCTGCAGGCCCGCGACGACGTGGTCGTCGCGTTCTTCGGCGACGGCGCCATCGCCCAGGGGGCGTTCCACGAGGCGGTGAACCTGGCCGCGCTGTGGCGGCTGCCGGTGCTGTTCCTGTGCGAGAACAACCACTACGCCGAATTCTCGCCGATCGAGGCGCAGCACCCCGTGCCGATCCTCGAGCGGGCGAAGGCGTACGGCATCGAGGCCACGACGGTCGACGGCAACGACGTCACCGCGGTGGCTACCGTCGTGGGCGCCCTGGTCGACCGGATGCGCGCCGGTGAAGGCCCCTTCCTCGTCGAGGCGGTGACCTACCGCTGGCACGGGCACTACGAGGGCGACCCGATCCGGTACCGGACCGACGAGGAGCTGGCGTCCTGGCAGGCCCTGGACCCGCTCGTGCTGCTGGCCGGCCGGCTCGACGCCGCGGGTCTGGCGGAGCGGCGCGCCGCGCTGGAGGAGCAGGTCGCGCGGGACCTGGTCGACGCCGAGCGTGAGGCCGAGCAGGCGCCCTACCCGGCCCGCGAGGAACTCTTCGACTTCGTCCAGGCGCCCCGGCCGGAAATCCCGGAGCCGTGGCCGCCGGCAGCCGTCGCCGGCGACCGGTACCGGACCATGGACGCGGTGCACGACGCGCTGCAGGGTGCGCTGCGGGAATCACCCGAGGTCTTCGTCGCGGGCATCGACGTCGGGGAGGGCGGCAACATCTTCGGGCTGACCCGCGGGCTGTTCGAGGAGTTCCCGGGGCGGGTGCTCGACACGCCCATCGCCGAGAGCGCCCTCATGGGGCTGGCCGTGGGCGGCGCGATGACCGGGATGAAGCCGGTCATCGAGATCATGTACATGGACTTCATCGGCGTCTGCTTCGACCAGATCATGAACCAGGCCGCCAAGATGCGGTTCATGACCGGGGGCCGGGCGCCCATGTCCCTGGTGGTGCGGACGCAGTTCGGCTCGGGCCGCTCGTCGGCGGCCCAGCACTCGCAAAGCCTCGAGGCGCTGCTGGCCCACATCCCCGGGCTCACCGTGGTGATGCCGTCGACGCCGGAGGACACCTACGGGCTGCTCCGCGCCGCGATCGCGGACCCCAACCCGGTGATCTTCGTCGAGCACCGCCTGCTCTACGGCAAGAAGGGCGCGCGGCCCGACCCCGGCCACCTGGTGCCGCTCGGGAAGGCGGCGGTCCGGCGCCGCGGCGCCGACGTGACGCTGGTGAGCTGGTCCCGCATGGTCGACTACGCCCTGCAGGCGGCCGAGATCGCCGCAGAGCGGGGGATCGACGTCGAGGTGATCGACCTGCGCACCGTCGCGCCGTTCGACGAGGACGCGATCGTGGCCTCGGTCGAGCGGACGACGCGTCTCGTGATCGCCCAGGAGGCGGTCGTGAACGGCGGGCTCGGCGCCGAGATCGCGGCGCGGGTGGCCGACCGGGCGGTGTGGCGGCTCGCCGCGCCGATCAAGCGGGTCGGCGCTCCGTCGACCCCGGCGCCGTACTCGCCGGCACTCGAGGAACATTGGCTCCCGACTGTGGACGACATCGTGGCCGCCCTCGTCGACGTCTGCACGGAGTGACCCTGCAGCCAGCGGCGGCGTCGGGGCGCCCGAGGACGGAGGCACCGTGCCCATCGACCTGACACCGAGCGACCGGGCGGAGAGCTGGCGGGCCCGCATCGCCGCCTTCGTCGACGAGGTGGTCATCCCCAGCGAGCAGGAGGCCTTCCGCCGGGGCGTGGACGACGAGCTGCGCACCCGGCTGCAGGCCGCGGCGCGGGCCGCGGGCGTGTGGGCGCCGCAGGCCCCCGCGGAGCTGGGCGGCGGCGGCTTCCGGTTCGACGAGGTCGCGATGCTGCTGGAGGAGGCCGGGCGGTCGCTGCTCGGCCCCCTCGCCCTGAACTGCGCCGCCCCCGACGAGGGGAACATCCACCTGCTCGCGACGGTGGCGTCGTCGGAGCAGCGGCGTCGTTACCTCGAGCCGCTCGTGGCGGGGGAGATCCGCTCCTGCTTCGCGATGACGGAACCGCCGCCGGGCGCCGGCTCCGACCCCGCCGCGCTGCGGACGGTGGCCACGCGCGCCGACGGCGGCTGGGTCCTGCGCGGCCGCAAGCACCTGATCACGGGCGCCGACGGCGCCGCCTTCGCCATAGTGATGGCCAAGGACGCCGTCGGGGACGGGTCGACCATGTTCCTCGTCGACGCGGACAACCCGGGCCTCGCCATCACCGGCCACGCCCGCACCATCGACACGACCACGGTCGGCGGCCACTGCCAGGTGAGCCTCGACGACGCGTTCGTCCCCGACGATGCGGTGCTCGGCGAGCCGGGCGCGGGGTTCCGCTACGCGCAGGTGCGGCTGGCCCCCGCCCGGTTGACGCACTGCATGCGCTGGCTCGGCGCCGCCCGCCGGGCCCACGAGATCGCCCTCGACCGTGCCGTCGGCCGGGAGGTGTTCGGCGCCCCGCTGGCCGACCACGGCATGGCGCAGCAGCTGATCGCCGACAACGAGATCGAGCTGGCAGCCTCCCGCGCGCTGCTGCTGCAGACGTGCTGGCTGATCGCCTCCGGCGACCGGGGCACCGAGGCCTCGTCGCGGACCAAGGTGTTCGTCAGCGAGGCGACGGCCCGGATCGTGGACCGCAGTGTCCAGCTCTGCGGCGGTCTGGGGACGACCGAGGAGTTGGTGGTGGGCCGGATCTACGCCGACATCCGCGCCTTCCGGATCTACGACGGGGCGTCCGAGGTGCACCGCATGTCCATCGCCAAGCGGGCGGCCCGGCGCGCCCGGCAGCGGACGGCCGGCGGGACGCCCGCATGACGGCCGCACCGGCGCCCGGGCTGCCGGCCGACCTGCCCGGCCTGCCGGCCGCGCCCGCCGACGCGTGGCTGCGCCGCGAGCTGCCGGAGCTGGCCCAGGACGGCCCGTGGCAGGCGGAGATCATCTCGGGCGGACTGTCGAACATCACCTACCGACTGCGCCTGGCCGGCGGGACGGTGATCCTGCGGCGACCCCCGCTCGGCCACCTGCTGCCGCGGGCGCACGACGTGGCGCGCGAGCACCGCGTCCTGGCGGCGCTGGCGGACACGCCGGTCCCGGTGCCCGCGCCGCTGGCGCTCTGCACGGACCCGGCGGTGCTGGGCGCGCCGTTCTACCTCACGCCCGAGGTCGCCGGGGAGGTGCTGCGCACCGCCGAGGACACCGCCCGGCTGGACCCGCCGACCCGGGCGGAGCTGAGCGAGTCCCTGATCGCCGCGCTGGTGGCCCTGCACGCCGTCGACCCCGACGAGGTCGGGCTGGGCGACTTCGGCCGGCGCTCCGGCTACAGCGAGCGGCAGCTGCGGACCTGGGGCGCGCAGTGGGAACGCTCGCGCACCCGGGACCTGCCCGACATGGAGACGCTGCTCGCGGCGCTGGCCGACCGGGTCCCCGCCGAGCAGACCTCGGGGATCGTGCACGGGGACTACCGCTTCGACAACACGATCGTGCGGCTCGACGGCCGGCCGCGCGTCGCCGCGGTGCTGGACTGGGAGCTCTCGACGCTCGGGGACCCGCTGGCCGACCTGGGGCTGACCCTGACCTACTGGCACGACCTCGGCGACGCGCTGCGGGCGGAGGTGCCCGTGGCGGCCGGCGTCACGGCGTGGCCGGGGTTCCCGTCCAGCGCGGCGGTGGCGCAGCGGTACGCCGAGCTCAGCGGCCGCGACCTCGGGGACCTCGGGTTCTACCGGGCGCTCGGCGCCATGAAGCTCGCGGTGATCCTCGAGGGCGTCCACGCCCGGTTCCTGTCGGGGACGACGGTCAGCGACGGCTACGAACGCGCTGGGTCGGCGGTGCCGGCGCTCGTGGCGCAGGGGCTGCGGCTGCTGCGCCCCGGCGCGGTGTGAGCCGGCCGCCGACCACAGGGCGCTAGGCGGGTGCGACCTGCCGGCACCAGGCGGCGGCCGCGGTGAACCAGAGCTGGGCGTTCGGCACCAGGTTGATGTCGTGGCCCGCCCGCGGCAGCACGTACGTCGCCAGGTGCGCCGCCGGTCCGTAGGAGCGCGCCTCGGACGCCCGGAGGGCTGCGGCGCTGGAGCAGTCGGTGCCGGACAGCCCCTGACCCTGGGCGCAGAAGACGGCATCGCCGGTGCCGTCGACCAGCAGGACCGGCACGGTGATTTCGTTCGTGCGCAGCAGCGGCGTCGCCAGCAGGTACGGGCCGAGCGTCGCCGCGTAGGCCGCCGGGTCGGGGCTCCGCGTCGCCTCGTCGGCCGCCCGCACCGCCGGGTCGACGTCACCGCCCGCGTAGAACGCGGTCCGGGCGCCGGGGATGGTGAGGTACCCCAGGTCGCCGGCGGGGACCTGGGGCCGGGTCACGGGATCCAGCAGCGCCGGTCGGGTGCCGGACAGGATACGGGCGAGCCCCAGCGCGCCCGGGCCGTGCGACGTGCCGGTGGCGATGAAGCCGTCCACGTCGTGGTACGTCGCGATCTCGACGTCGCTGGTGAGGGTGCCGAGCGAATGGCCGACGAGCAGCACCCGGGCGTAGGGGGTGCCGAGCGCCCCGCTGCGGGCGGCCTGGATCGCCGCGTGGATGGCGTAGGCCTCGGTGTCGAGCGTCACGGTGAGACTCGCCGGGTGGGAGCTGCCGCCCACCCCGAGCAGGTCCAGCGCGAGCGTCGCGTACCCCGCCCGGTTCATGGCGGCGCTGTACGAGTACCGCCCGTCAAAGCCCGGGAAGTTCCAGTACGTGTGGGAGTACGTCGCGCCGTGCACCAGCACCTGGATCGTCCGGGGCGTCCCGCTGGCCGGCGTGCACAGCTCGCCGAAGAGGGCCAGGTTCTGCGGCGCGCGCGCCGACAGCCCGACGGGGAGGTGGACGTTCCGGCAGACGCCCGCGGCCGCCGCGGGGGGCGCCGGGGTGGCGCCCGCCGCCACCGCCGTGATCAGTCCGACGAGTGCGGCGACCGCCGCCGCAACGTACATCCGGGGCCTGACGCGCATGGGGCTCCTGCCGAGTTCGTTCCTTGTTGAACACTCGGGGCGGAGACTGTCAGACCTGTTGAGTTCGATCAACCCGCGCGGCTGGCCGCCTACCGGACGGCCGGCCCCGCCTGCTCCGGCTCGCCGATGGCGTCCGGCTCCGCGGTCCCCGGGGCCGAAGCGGCGGAGAGCTCACGCGCCGTGTCCTGGCCGTGGTGCTCGCGACCCCGCAGCGGCACCTCGCGCAGCAGCCACGTCAGCGCGAACGCGGCCACCATGATGGGGACGGCGTAGCCGAAGACAGTCGTCAGCGCGTCCGCGAACGCCGTCTTGTAGGCCAGCTGCTGCGGGCCGGGCAGCTGCGTCACCGCCTGCAGGCTGCCGCCCCCGGAGGCGGCGAGCCGGTTCGCGAGGTCGGCGGGCAGGGCGCGCGCCAGGTTGTGCGTGAGCCCGCTGGTGAACAGCGCGCCGAACACGGCCACGCCCACCGAGCCGCCGACCGAGCGGAAGAACGAGACCGTCGCGGTGGCGACGCCGAGGTCGGAGCGCGCGACGGCGTTCTGCGTCGCCAGCACCATGACCTGCATGACCAGGCCGATGCCGGCGCCCAGCACGACCATGTAGACGCTGGCCAGGCCGCGGTGCGTCTGCGCGTTCATCGTGGAGAGCAGGTACATGCCGACCGCGGAGACGGCGGTGCCGACGACCGGGAAGACCTTGTACCGGCCGGTGCGGCTGATGAGCTGCCCGCTGATCATCGACGCGGCCAGCAGACCCGCCATGAGCGGCAGCATCAGCAGCCCCGAGTTCGTGGCCGAGGCGCCGGACACCAGCTGCAGGAACAGCGGCAGGTAGATGATCGAGCCGAACATCCCCAGCCCGATGATGAAGCTCACCGCGCTCGAGACGCTGAACGTGCTGTTGGCGAACAGCCGCAGCGGGATCACGGGCTCCGCGGCGCGCCGCTCCACCCCCAGGAAGACCAGCACCAGCACGACCGTGGCGGCGATCAGCCCGAGGATGGTGGGGGACGTCCAGGAGTACTGGGCGCCGCCCCAGGTGGTGAACAGCACCAGGCAGGTGATGGCCGCGGCGAGCGCGGCGGAGCCGAGGTAGTCGATCGCGGGCTTGGCGCGCGCGGCCGTGTTCGGCAGCACCACGGTGGTGACGACCAGGGCCAGGATACCGACCGGCAGGTTGACGTAGAAGATCCACCGCCAGCTCAGGTGGTCCGTGAAGAAGCCGCCCAGCAGCGGGCCGATGACGCTGGACGCCCCGAACACCGCCCCGAAGTAGCCCTGGTACTTGCCCCGCTCGCGGGGCGGCACGATGTCCGCGATCGACGCCTGCGCCAGCACCATGAGACCGCCGGCGCCCAGTCCCTGCAGGAACCGGAAGCCGATGAGCTGGAACATGCTCTGCGCACTGCCGGACAGCGCCGAGCCGACCAGGAAGATGACGATGCTGGCCTGGAAGAGGTACTTCCGGCCGAACAGGTCGCCCAGCTTGCCCCACAGGGGCGTGGTGACGGTGGACGCCAGCAGGTAGGCCGTGGTCACCCAGGCGATGTGCGTGAGCCCGTGCAGGTCGCCGACGATGCGGGGCAGCGCCGTCGACACGATGGTCTGGTCCAGCGCGGCCAGCAGCATGCCCAGCAGCAGCCCGGACAGGATCGTGAGGATCTGCCGGTGCGACAGCGCCGGCCGGGCGTCCGCGTCGGTGGCGGGGGTGGCGTTCATGCGGCTCCGTGGAGGGTCGGTGCGGGCGTGGGGAAGCCGGCTGCCAGGGTGTCGAAGGCCTGGCCGAGCAGGCGGTGCAGGTCGGTGTGGTCGCTGTCGTCGCTGTTCTCGCCGCCGGTGCGCCACTGGGCCATCGCCACGCGTAGGGCCCCCACGGCGGCCGCGGCCACCAGCCCGGGGTACAGGTCGGTGTCCGGGTCCGTACCCGTGCGGCGCGCGATCGTCTCGGTCAGGGTGCGTTCGAAGGCGGTGAAACCGGCGACCAGGCGGGGCCAGAGCTGCGGGTTCGCCCGCACCACGGCCATGCGCGCTCGCCACGTCGCTTCCTTCTCGGTGAACCGGGCGGCCAGCTGCACGAGAACGGTCCGCAGCGCTGCGAGCGGCGGCTCGTCCGGGGGCCGTGCCAGGAGCGCGCGGGCGATGTCCCCGGCCAGATCGGGGTCCGCCGAGAGCAGGGCGTCGTCCTTGGACGGGAAGTAGTTGAAGAACGTCCGGGCGGAGACGTCCACCGCCTCAGTGATCATCTCGACGGTCACGTTCTCGTAGCCGCGCTCGGTCGCCAGGCGCAGCACGGCCGCCCGCAGCGCCTCGCGCGTGGCGGACTTCTTGCGGTCCCGGCGCCCGGCCGGCACGACAGTCGTCACGGGGCACCACAGTACTTCGATCTTTCAACGCACGCAAAAATGCACGCCGTGCAGTTCCGCCGGGCCGAGCGGCTACCGCCGGTCCCGCAGCACCGCCGCCGCGACCGCGGCCTGCCCGAGGCTGAGACCGCCGTCGTTGGGCGGCACCTGGCGGTGCGTGAGGACGGTGAACCCGGCTCCCTCGAGCCGGTCGAGGCACCGGCACAGCAGCAGCGCGTTCTGGAACACCCCGCCGGAGAGCGCGACGGTGGCGAGGCCGTGCGCGGCGCGCAGCCGGTCGCAGATCGCCAGCACCGCGTCGGCGAGCGCGGTGTGGAACCGGGCGGCGATCACGGGCGCCGGGGTGCCGCGCCGCAGGTCCTCGACCACGGCCCGCACCAGCGCACCCGCGTCCAGCAGCGCGGGTGTCCCGGCCCCGATGGGGAGCGGGTAGCCGCCGCGCTCCGTGGGGTCGGCCAGCTGCTCGAGTTCGATCGCCGCCTGCCCCTCGTAGGTGACCACGTCGCGGACGCCGATCAGCGCCGCGACCGCGTCGAACAGCCGGCCGGCGCTCGAGGTGGGCGGCGCGTTCACCCCTGCTCGCGCGGCGGAGAGCACCTGCTCCCAGCGGGGACCCTGCCGCCCGGCGACGGCGAGCCCCGCGGGGACCGCGCCGCCGTACGCGGCCTCCAGGTGCGCGGCCGCCATCCGCCAGGGCTGCCGGGTCGCGGCGTCCCCCCCGGGCATCGGCACCGCGGCGAGGTGCGCCGCCCGCACGTAGCCGGCCAGGTCGGCGAGCAGCACCTCGCCGCCCCAGGCCGTCCCGTCGGGCCCCAGCCCCAACCCGTCGAACGCGATGCCGATGACCCGGGTGTCGACGCCGTTGTCGGCGAGGCACGAGGCGATGTGGGCGTGGTGGTGCTGCACCGCGATGAGCTCGGCGCCCGGGCGGTCGAGCGCGTACCGGGTCGAGGGGTACTCCGGGTGCAGGTCGTGGGCGACGACGGCCGGGTCGACGTCGAGCAGGGTCTGCAGGTGCGCGATGCCGTCGGTGTAGGCCGCGAGGGTGGTCCAGTTCGCCAGGTCGCCGATGTGGTGGGAGAGGACCGCCTGCCGGCCGCGGGCGAGGCAGAACGTGTTCTTCAGTGCCGCGCCGCAGGCGAGGATCGGCTCCGGTGCCTCCAGCGGCAGCGCCACCGGGTCGGGGACGTAGCCGCGCGACCGCCGCACCGGCAGTGGCCGCCCCCGCACGATGCGGACGACGGAGTCGTCGACCCGGGTGCGGATGGGGCGGTCGTGCTGCAGGAACGCGTCCGCGATGCCGGGGAGCCGGTCCAGCGCGTCGCCGTCGTCGAAGGCGATGGGCTCGTCGGAGGCGTTGCCGCTGGTCAGCACGAGAGGACCACCGAACGCCGCGAGCAGGAGCGCGTGCAGCGGCGTGTACGGCAGCATCAGGCCCAGCGTCGCGGCGCGGGGCGCGACCGAAGGGGCGACGGTCGCGTCCGCCCGGCGCGTCAGCAGCACGATGGGCCGCGGCGCACTGGTGAGGAGCGCCAGCTCCTCCGGTCCGATCTCGCAGAGTGCCTCGGCCGCCGGCGCGTCCGGCACCATGAGGGCGAAGGGCCGGTCCTCCCGGTGCTTGCGGCTGCGCAGCGCGGCGACGGCCGGCTCGGCGGCCGCGTCCACCGCGAGGTGGTAGCCGCCGAGCCCCTTCACCGCGACGACAGCGCCGGCCCGCAGCAGCGCGGCAGTGGCGGCGACGGGGTCGCCGGGCAGCGGCGCGCCGGCCCGGTCGACCAGTCGCAGCTGTGGGCCGCAGGTGGGGCAGCAGACCGGTTCGGCGTGGAAGCGCCGGTTCGCCGGGTCCGTGTACTCGGCGCGGCAGGCGTCGCACAGCGGGAACCCCGCCATCGTCGTCCGGGCCCGGTCGTAGGGGACGGACGTGACGATCGTGTAGCGGGGGCCGCACTGCGTGCAGTTGGTGAAGGCGTAGCCGTGGCGGCGGTCGGCGGGGTCGCGCAGCTCGGCGAGGCAGGCCGGGCAGGTGGCGGTGTCGGCCGGGACGCGGGCGGTCCGGCGGCCTGTGGCGTCGCTGATCCGGACCTCGAACGGGCCGGGCCCGAGGACCGGCAGCGCCGTGGCGGCGATGGCGTCGACCCGGGCGAGCGCCGGCGGTTCCCGCAGGGCGGCCAGGAAGGCGGCCACGGTCTCGGGGGCCCCTTCGGCCTCCAGCACGACGCCGGACTCGTCATTACTCACCCATCCGGACAAACCCCGCACAGTCGCCTCACGCCATACAAATGGGCGGAAACCAACTCCTTGTACCAATCCCGAAACATGTGCGCGCGCCCGTATGGGCGGGTTCGGGATAGCCATGGGTCACCGACTATGAGTGGGTGGCGGGAACACCCTTGACGATTGCGCCCTGACGGGAATAAGACAAGCACTGCGCCGCACAGACTGGCACCGCGCTAGCCGTCTACGACGTGGTGGGGTTTCAGAATGCAGACCCCAGTAGGAGGCGACGATGCTCTCCGCAGAAGCCCGAGCGGCTGAAGACACGACGGTCCACGTTTTGTGGATCAATGCCGGCCTCAGTTGCGACGGGGACTCCGTGGCGCTGACCTCCGCCACGCAGCCAACGATCGAGGAGATCGCCCTCGGCGCGCTGCCCGGCCTGCCCAAGGTGGCCGTCCACTGGCCCTTGATCGACTTCGAGTGCGGCCCGAAGGGCGGCGCCGACGACTTCATCGAGTGGTTCTGGAAGGCCGACCGGGGCGAGCTGGAGCCCTTCGTCCTCGTGGTCGAGGGGTCCATCCCCAACGAGGCGCTCTCCGGCGACGGGTACTGGTGCGGCTTCGGGAACAACCCCATGACCGGCCAACCCGTCACGACGAGCGAGTGGCTGGACAAGCTCGCACCCAAGGCGCTGGCGATCGTCGCCGCGGGTACCTGTGCCACCTACGGCGGCATCCACGCCATGGCCGGCAACCCGACGGGCGCCATGGGCGTCCCGGACTACCTCGGCTGGGACTGGAAGAGCAAGGCCGGCCTGCCGGTCGTCTGCGTCCCGGGCTGCCCGGTGCAGGGTGACAACCTCGCCGAGACCCTGACCTACCTGCTGTACCAGGCCACTGGCCAGGCGCCGATGATCCCGCTCGACGAGGCGCTGCGGCCCACCTGGTTGTTCGGCAAGACGGTCCACGAGGGATGCGACCGCGCGGGCTACTACGAACAGGGCGATTTCGCCACGGAATACGGTTCGCCGAAGTGCATCGTCAAGCTCGGCTGCTGGGGACCTGTGGTCAAGTGCAATGTCCCCAAGCGTGGCTGGGTGAATGGCGTCGGCGGCTGCCCGAATGTCGGAGGTATCTGCATCGGTTGCACGATGCCAGGATTCCCCGACAAATTCATGCCCTTCATGGACGAACCGCCCGGTGGCAAATTGTCGACCGCCGCCGTGGGCCCCTACGGCCGCACGGTCAAGGCGCTCCGCAGCAAGACCAGCGCGACGCTCGACAAGGAGCCCCGCTGGCGGCGCCCCTCCACGAAGCTCCTGACCGGGGCGACGCGCACCTGGTGATCCACGTCCCGACCCCGCTGCGGCACCTCGCCGCACCGGGCCGCGGGGCGTGGCCCCGCGCCGAAACTCCCCCACCGGAGGACGCCGATGTCCGACAGTGCAGAAACCCCCACCCCTCCCAGCGAGGAGCCGCAGGAAGCACGGGGCGCCCCCGGCTCCCGCGACGAAGGCGGCCCCCCGGGAGCCGGTCCCGCTGACCGGCCGGCCGGCGACCCACACGAAGAGTCGACCACGGTGAACCCGCAGGGCACCGCGCAGGACGACATGGACGCCCTGCCCGCCGGCGACCAGGGCGGCTGACCGCACCCGTTAGGGAGGAAGCGCCATGACCACAGAAAACCCGGTCCCCCCGTACGAGGGCCGCAAGACGACTGCCGAGGACGACCAGGAAGGCGGCACCCACCGCGAGGGCGCCCGCGTCGGCGGGGCCACCGGCCCGGTGACCGACGACAGCCCCAAGGCCGCCGATCCCTCCGACACGCCGGGGGGCCGCGTCGCGTCACCCGCCGACGAGCAACCCGCCGCAGACATGCCGGAGACCGAGACCTCCGCGCCCGGCGACGACACGCCCGCGCACGTCCCCGGCACCCCCCGCGGCGAGAAGGGCGGGGCCTGACCGGGCCCGCCCGTCACCCATGAACCCGTGACCCCTCCCCCCTCGCCGGCCCACCCCGGCCCGCGGGTCCCCGCCAGACGAGAGAAGCACCGCGATGACCTCCACGCTTCCCCGCACCGACACTCCGACCGAACAGGACAGGGGCCTCGTCGAGATGGCGTGGGACCCCATCACCCGCATCGTCGGGAGCCTGGGGATCTACACGAAGATCGACTTCGCCAACCGCACGGTGGCGGAGTGCCACAGCACGTCCTCGATCTTCCGCGGCTACAGCATCTTCATGAAGGGCAAGGACCCGCGGGACGCCCACTTCATCACCAGTCGCATCTGCGGCATCTGTGGTGACAACCACGCCACCTGCTCCTGTTACACGCAGAACATGGCGTACGGCGTGAAGCCGCCGGCGCTCGGCGAGTGGATCGTCAACCTCGGTGAGGCCGCCGAGTACATGTTCGACCACAACATCTTCCAGGAGAACCTGGTCGGGGTCGACTTCTGCGAGCGCATGGTCAAGGAGACCAACCCGGCCGTCCTGGCCAAGGCGGAGAAGACCCGCGCGCCCGGCTCGGCGGCCCACGGCTACCGCACCATCGCCGACATCATGCGGGCGCTGAACCCGTTCACCGGCGAGTTCTACCGCGAGGCCCTGCAGGTCAGCCGGTGGACGCGCGAGATGTTCTGCCTCATGGAGGGACGGCACGTCCACCCGTCCACGCTCTACCCCGGCGGCGTCGGCACCGTGGCGACGATCCAACTGATGACCGACTACCAGACGCGGCTCATGCGGTACGTCGAGTTCATGAAGCGGGTCGTGCCCATGCACGACGACCTGTTCGACTTCTTCTACGAGGCGCTGCCGGGCTACGAGAACGTCGGCCTGCGCCGCACGCTGCTCGGTTGCTGGGGCTCGTTCCAGGACCCGGAGTTCTGCAACTTCTCCTACAAGGACATGGAGCAGTGGGGCCGCAAGATGTTCGTGACCCCGGGCGTCGTGGTCGACGACCGGCTGCTCACCACGAGCCTCGTCGACATCAACCTCGGCATCCGCATCCTGCTCGGCAGTTCGTACTACGACGACTGGACCGAGCAGGAGATGTTCGTCAAGCAGGACCCGCTGGGGAACCCGGTGGACCGGCGGCACCCCTGGAACCAGCACACCAACCCGAAGCCGCAGAAGCGCGACCTCGACAACAAGTACAGCTGGGTCATGTCGCCGCGCTTCTACGACGGCAAGGACTACCTGGCGCTCGACACCGGCGGCGGCCCGCTGGCCCGGCTGTGGTCCACCGCCCTCGCCGGGCTGGTCGACATCGGGTACGTGAAGTCCACGGGACGCAGCGTGCAGATCAACCTGCCGAAGACGGCGCTCAGCGGTCCCGTGGAGCTCGAGTGGAAGATCCCCCGCTGGAGCAACACGCTCGAGCGCAACCGTGCCCGCAGCTACTTCCAGGCCTACGCCGCCGCGTCCGCCCTGCACTTCTGCGAGAAGGCCATCGCGGAGATCCACGCCGGCCGGACCAAGACCTGGGAGAAGTTCGACGTGCCCGAGGAGGGCATCGGCTGCGGCTTCACGGAGGCCGTCCGCGGCGTCCTGTCGCACCACATGGTCATCCGCGACGGGAAGATCGCGAACTACCACCCCTACCCGCCGACCCCGTGGAACGCCAACCCGCGTGACTCCTACGGGACGCCCGGGCCGTACGAGGACGCGGTGCAGGACCAGCCGCTGTTCGAGGAGAACAACCGGGAGAACTTCAAGGGCATCGACATCATGCGGACCGTCCGCAGCTTCGACCCCTGCCTGCCCTGCGGTGTCCACATGTACCTCGGCGGCGGTAAGACGCTGAAGAAGGTGCACTCCCCGACCGCCGCCGCCGCGGGCGACGAGTGAGTGCGGCCCCGGCGGCCGCCGTGGACGCGGGGGCCTGCGGGGAACGCATCGAGCAGCTGCTGGAGGCCTCGGCCGCCGCGGGCCCCGTGGCCCGCGAGCGGTCCGAGGAGCTGGTACGCCTCGTCGTCGACCTCTACGGGGCCGGCCTTGAGCGACTCCTCGAGCTGGTCGACGAGTCCGGCGGGCTCGACGACGAGCTGCTGGCGGCGCTCGCCGACGACCCGCTGGTCGCCAGCCTGCTGCTCGTGCACGGGCTCCACCCCTACCCCGTCGAGGACCGCGTGGAGGCGGCGCTCGAAAAGGTGCGGCCCTACCTGGGCTCGCACGGTGGGGACGTGAAGCTGCTCGGTCTCACCGACGAGGGCGTGGTCCGGCTGCAGCTGCTCGGCAGCTGCGACGGTTGCGCCAGCTCGGCCGTCACGCTGGAGCTCGCCGTCTCGGACGCCATCCACGCGGCGGCGCCCGAGGTGGCCCGGATCGACGTGGAGACACCGGCCCCGGCACCGAAGGGGGTCATCCCCGTCGCGTCCCTCACCGCTCGGCTCCGCCCGGCGGAGTCCGCGGGCGGGGTGCAGTGGACGGACGCCGCGCGCCTGGACGAGTTGGGTGTCGGCACGGTGCACCGCGCCACCGTGGGCGGGCTGGCCGTGCTGCTGTGCCGGCTACCGGCCGGCGTGTACGCCTACCGGGACGTCTGCGCGGGGTGCGGGGCGGCGTTCGACCGGCCGGCCATGCAGCGGGCGCCGGCGGCCCCCGGCAGCGCCGTGCTCCTGTGCCGCGGCTGCGGGGCGGCGTTCGACGTCCGGCGGGCAGGCACCTCGGTCTCCGACGCCGATCGGCACCTCGACCCGGTGCCGCTGCTCGAGCGGGACGGGGTGGTCCAGCTCGCCGTCCAGCAGGCGGTCCCGGCATGACCTCCAGTGCCCTGGGCGTGCTGTCGCGGATCCGGGCCGATCGCCCCGTGCGCCCGCCGGGCGAGCGGTGCGAGATGTGCGCGGAGCCGCTCGCGCCGGAGCACGGCCACGTGGTCGACGTCCGCGCCCGGTCGCTGCTGTGCACCTGCCGGCCCTGCACGCTGCTGTTCACCCGGGACGACGCGGACCTCGCCTACCGGTCGGTGCCGGACCGCTACCTGTCCTTCGCCGATCTCGCGCTCCCGGTGTGGGAGGAGCTCGAGCTGCCGGTGGGCACGGCGTTCCTGTTCCGCAACAGCACGCTCGGCCGGGTGGTCGCCTTCTACCCGGGTCCGGCGGGCGCCACGGAGTCCGAGCTGTCGCTCGACGCCTGGGAGCGGGTGGTGGCGGCCGCGCCGGAGCTCGCCACCCTGCGCGCCGACGTCGAGGCGCTGCTGGTCCGGGCGGAGAGCGGCGCGATCGAGGCCTACCTGGTGCCGATCGACGTCTGCTACGAGCTGGTGGGGCACCTACGGCAGCTCTGGCGGGGGTTCGACGGCGGTCAGGACGTCCGCCGCCGGCTCGAGGAGTTCTTCACGGCCGTCCGCGGCCGCAGCAAGCCGGCGGGTGCGTCGTGACCGAACTCGCCGTCGAGGTGGTCGACGTCCGACCGGAGCTGTACGCCGCGTCGCCGCACCTGCTGTTCCGGCTGCGGCTGCAGGAGACCTCGGGTGAGGTCGTCCACGCCATGGTGCTCCGGTGCCAGCTACGGGTCGAGCCGCAGCGCCGGCACTACGACCCGGAGGAGCGGGCGGGGCTCGTCGACCTGTTCGGGACGGCGGACCGGTACGCCAGCACGCTGAAGCCGTTCCTCTGGACCCACGCGACCGCCGTGGTGCAGGGCTTCACCGGAGAGACCACCATCGACCTGCCGGTGGCCTGCAGCTACGACCTCGACGTCAGCACGGGCAAGTACCTGCACGCCCTGCACGACGGCGACGTCCCGCTGATCCTGCTGTTCAGCGGCACGGTCTTCACCCGCGGCGCCACCGGGTTCGCGGTCGAGCAGCTGTCCTGGTCGCTGGAGGCGCCCTGCCGGCTGCCGGTGGCGACGTGGCGGTCGCTCATGGACGCGTACTTCCCCGGCGGCGGCTGGCTGCGGCTGGACCGGGAGACCATCGACGCGCTGCTGCGGTACCGGTCGGCCCGCGGGCTGACCTCCTGGGAGGCCACGATCGCCGACCTGCTGCCGGCGGAGGTGACGGCGCCGTGACGCTGACCGCCGCCCGCCGGGTCGCCGACGCGATCCTCTACGAGGGCTACCTGCTGTACCCGTACCGGGCGTCGTCCGCGAAGAACCAGGTCCGCTGGCAGTTCGGCGTCCTCGGCCCGCCGGGGGCCACCGAGGCCGGCGTGGGGGAGCCCGATCACCTGGCGGCCGAACTGGTCGTCGAGGCGCAGCCCGACGCGCGGCTCGACGTCGTGGTGCGCTTCCTGCAGGTGCAGGCGCGGACCGTTGAGCGACCCAACGGCGACGGCTGGGTGCCCGTGGCCGAGCTGGTGGTCGGCGGCACCCGCTGGATCCCGTACTCGGAAGCGGTCCCGCGGGAGGTGCCGCTGCCCGACCTGCCGCTGGAGCCCGGGCTGCAGCTGCCCGTCGCCGTGCCGGGCGGGGAGCAGGTCGAGCAGCTCGAGGAGGGCGGTGTCGTCGTCGGACGGCTCGTCCGCACCCGCGTGCCGCTGGACGGCGTGCTGACGCTGACCGCGCGCCCGGGCGTCGACCCGCGGGCCGTCGTGGTGCAGCTGCGGTTCGACAACCGGACGCCCTGGGCGCCGCACAGCGTCCCGGGCTGGAGCGACCGGGACGTCGCGGCCCGGTCCTCGTTCGTCGGCACTCACCTGCTGGTGACCGCCCGCCGGGCGCGGCTGACGTCGCTGCTGGACGGGCCGGACTGGGCCGCGGCCGACGCGGCGGCGTGCGCGCAGGAGCGCTGCTGGCCCGTCGTCGTCGCGGACGACGAAGGCGGCGACGCGGTGCTCGTCTCGCCGATCATCCTGGGCGACCACCCCGCCATCGCGCCCGAGAGCGCCGGCGACCTGTTCGACGCCACGGAGATCGACGAGATCCTGACGCTGCGGATCCTCACGCTGACCGAGCAGGAACGGGAGGAGGCGCGGGGGACGGACCCGCGCGCCGCGGCGATCCTCGACCGGTGCGACGCGCTCTCACCCGCCGACCTCGACCGGCTGCACGGCGGGCGCCGCGACGACGGGGGACCGGTGCAGGAGGTGTCGCTCGACATCCCCACCTGGGACGAGGCGGGGCTCAACGGGAACGCGCAGCCGGAGCGCGACGCGGTGCTGATCGCCGGGGTCCCGGTGGCCCGCGGCAGCCGGGTGCTGCTGCGGCCGTCGCGGCCCGCCGATGCGCAGGACATCTTCCTCGCCGGGCAGACGGCGGTCGTCGCCCGCGTCTTCGGCGACCTCGACGGCGAGACCCACGTCGCCGTGGTGCTCGAGGACGACCCGGGCGCCGACCTGTACGACACGACCGGCCGCTTCTACTACTTCCACCCGGACGAGCTGGAGCCGCTGGCAAGCCTCGGGGGCACGCCGTGAGCGGCGGGGTTCTCGTGGCGGGGATCGGCAACCTCTTCCTCACCGACGACGGCTTCGGCAGCGAGGTGGCGCGGCGGCTCGCCGAGGGGCCGCTCCCCGACGGTGTCTCCGTCGTCGACTACGGCATCCGCGGCATGCACTTGGCCTACGACCTGCTCGACGGCGTCGACGCGCTGGTCGTCGTGGATGCGCTGCCCGGCCCGGGGAAGCCCGGCGAGCTGAGCGTGCTGGAGGTCGGGCCCGACGACCTGGGCGAGGGCGAGCTCGACGCCCACGGCATGGCCCCCGGCGCGGTGCTGGCGAGCCTCGGGCAGCTGGGCGGCACCCTCCCGCCGACGTACGTGGTGGGCTGCCGGCCCGCCGACACCGGTGAGGGCATCGGCCTCACGCCGGCCGTGGCCGCAGCGGTCGACCCGGCAGCCGCGCTCGTCCGTGAACTGCTGGCCGACCAGCTCGGGCTCGGCCCGCCGCCCGTCGAGACGTCCGTCCCACCCGTCCCCACCCCCAGAAATGAGGAACCGTCATGAGGATTCTGGGCATGATCGTCACGAGCGCCGCCGGGCTGGCGGTCCTCTTCGGCGTGTACGTCGGCGTCCGCTCCGTCCCGGACGTACGCCGCTACCTGCGTATCCGGTCGATGTAGGGGCCGGCCGTGCACGAGCTGAGCTACTGCGAGGCGGTGCTGGAGGCCGTCGAGCGGCGCGCCCACGGGCGACGCGTCGCCCGGGTCGGCGTCCGCATCGGCGCCGCGCACCGGGTCGTGGAGGAGGCCTTCCAGCAGTCCTTCACGATCGCCGCCCTCGGTGGTCCCGCGGCCGACGCCACGACGGACGTCGTCGTGATACCGGTCCGGGGCCACTGCATGGACTGCCGCTGCGACTTCGCGGCGGCCGACCCGGCGCCGGCGTGCCCGGAGTGCGGCTCGTTGGACGTCGTCGCCGAGGGCGGCGACGAAGTGATCCTCGAGTGGCTCGAGTACGCCGGCGACGCCCCGGGCGCGCCGGAGCAGGGCGGCCCGGGCGCCGACGTCGCGGACGAACGCGTCCCCGCCCACACCCACACCCACAGAACGGAGGGATGACCGTGTGCCTCGCCATCCCCGGACGGATCGTCGAGTTCCTGCCCGGCAACTCCGACCAGCTCGCGCTCGTCGACGTCGTCGGAGTCGCCCGGAAGGTCAACATCGGGTTGATGACGGACGTGCAGCTGGAGGTGGGCGACTACGTCCTGATCCACGTCGGCTTCGCCATGTCGAAGATCGACGAACGGGAGGCGGCCGAGGCGCTCTCGATGCTCGAGATGATGGGCCAGACGTTCACCGACGAGCTGCAGGCCGTCGCCGAGTCGAGCATCCAGTGACGGCCGACCCGGGCCCGGTGTGCTCCGCCGAAGCCGGGTGCATCACCTGCGGCGACGTCGCCGTCATGCTCACCGTCGCCGACGTGGCGGGCAGCGACGCGCGCTGCTGCGACGAGGCGGGCCGCTCCGAGCAGGTCGCCGTCGAGTTGGTCGGGCCCGTCTCGCCGGGCGACCGGGTGCTGGTCCACGCCGGCGTCGCCCTGGAGCGCTTCGAGCCGCTCACCCCTGCGCGCCTCGACCCCGTGAAAGGGGGCTGACCATGCGTTTCGCCGACGAGTTCCGCGACCCGGAACTGGCGCGGGTGCTCGGGCGGGAGATCACCGCCCTCTGCGAGCCCGGCAGGCACTACAAGATCATGGAGGTGTGCGGCGGGCACACGCACACGATCTACCGGTACGGGGTGCAGGACCATCTGCCCGAGAACATCGAGCTGGTGCACGGCCCCGGCTGCCCGGTGTGCGTCATCCCGATGGGGCGGGTCGACGACGGCATCGCGATCGCCGAGCACGACGGCGTCATCCTCACCTGCTTCGGCGACATGATGCGGGTGCCCGGCAGCCGCGGGTCGTTCCTCGACGCCAACGCCCGGGGCGCCGACATCCGGATGGTCTACTCGCCGCTGGACGCGCTGCGCATCGCGCGGCAGAACCCCGACCGGCAGGTCGTGTTCTACGCGATCGGCTTCGAGACCACCGCACCGTCCACCGCGCTGACGATCCTTCGGGCCGCCGCCGAGGGCGTCGAGAACTTCTCCGTCTTCTGCAGCCACGTGACGATCATCCCGGCGATCAAGGCCATCCTGGACTCGCCGGACCTGCGGCTGGACGCGTTCCTCGGCCCTGGCCACGTGTCGACCGTCATCGGCTGCCGCCCGTACGAGTGGATCTCCCGGGACTTCGGGATGCCGCTGGTCTGCGCCGGCTTCGAGCCGCTGGACCTGCTCCAGTCGGTCTACATGGTGATGAAGCAGTTCGCCGACGGCCGGGCGGAGGTGGAGAACCAGTACACGCGCGTCGTCGCCTACGACGGCAACCCGGTGGCGCTGCGGGTCCTGGGGCAGGTGTTCCGGCTGCGGCCCTTCTTCGAGTGGCGGGGCCTCGGCTCCATCCCGCACTCGGCGCTGCAGCTCGCCCCCGCGTACGAGCGGTACGACGCGGAGCTGCGCTACGACATCCCGCGGGTGCGGGTCGCCGACCCGAAGGCCTGCCAGTGCGGCGAGGTGCTCAAGGGCGTCCTGAAGCCGTGGGAGTGCAAGGTGTTCGGCACCGCATGCACGCCCGAGTCGCCGATCGGGACGTGCATGGTGTCGTCGGAGGGCGCCTGCGCCGCCTACTACAACTACGGCCAGTACGCGAAGCAGCGGCTCACGCTGGAGGTGCTCCAGTGACCACCCGGGCGCCGGAGGACGCCGAGCAGCGGGTCGCGGAGCGGATCGAGGCGCGCCGACGCCGGCCGCAGAAGTTCCGGGACGAGCACGTGACCATGGCGCACGGCGCCGGCGGCAAGGCGAGCCGGGCGCTGGTCGAGGGGCTGATCGTGCCCCTGCTGACCAACTCGGCGCTGGAGCCGCTGACGGACGCGGCGCTCATCGAGGCGGGCGGGGTCGCGCTGGCCATGACCACCGACGCGTTCGTGGTCCGGCCGCTGCGGTTCCCGGGTGGCTCCATCGGCGAGCTCGCCGTGAACGGCACCGTGAACGACCTGGCGGTGTCGGGCGCCCGCCCGGTGGCGCTGTCGGCCGCGCTGGTGCTGGAGGAGGGGCTCGGCGCAGCCGAGCTCGAGGCCGAGATCATGGCGATGGCCACGGCCGCGGCCGCGGCGGGGGTCTCGATCGTCACCGGCGACACCAAGGTGGTGGAGCGGGGCCATTGCGACGGCATGTACGTCGTGACGACGGGCCTGGGGCTGCGGGAGACCGCCGTGCCGCTCAGCCCGCGGCGGGTCCGGCCGGGCGACAAAATCCTGGTGTCGGGGACCGTCGGCGACCACGGGGTGGCGATCATGCTGGCCCGCGGCGACCTCGATCTCGTGGCCGACGTCCGCAGCGACACCGCGCCGCTGTGGCCGCTCGTGGTGGCGCTGCTCGACGCCTGCGGCGACGGGCTGCGGTGCATGCGGGACGCCACCCGGGGCGGGGTGGCCACCGTGCTGAACGAGATCGCGCTGGCCGCCGAGGTCGGCGTGGTGCTCGAGGAGAGCCGGGTGCCGGTGCGGCCGGAGGTCGCCGGCGCCGGGGAGATCCTCGGTATCGACCCGCTCTACGTCGCGAACGAGGGGAAGCTCGTCGCGTTCGTGGCGCCGGAGCTGGCCGACGCGGCCCTGGCCGCGTTGCGCGGGCACCCGACGGGCGCGGACGCGGCCATCGTGGGGGAGGTCCGCGAGGAACCCCCCGGCCGGGTGCTGGGCCGGACGCAGTTCGGCGGGCACCGGCTCATCGACATGCTGGTGGGGGACCCGCTGCCACGGATCTGCTGACGACACCGGCGCCGACGTCGTCGGCAGCCGGCCCGGGCATGGCGGGCCGGCTGCCGCCGACCCGCAGCAGCGGCAACAGCACGTGCACCGCGGGGCCGATGCCGACCGCGAACACCACGGTGCCGGCCCCGACCGTGCCGCCGAGCAGCCAGCCGGTGAGCAGCACCGCGAGCTCCAGGCCCGTCCGCACGACCCGCACCGAGTGGCCGCGTGCGGCGATGCCGGTCATGAGCCCGTCCCGCGGCCCGGGACCGAGCCCCGCGCCGATGTAGGTGGCGGTCGCGACGGCGACCAGCGCGACGCCGGCGACCATGGTGAGGAGCTGCAGCGGCAGGCCGGTCGGGTGCGGCAGGACCAGCAGCGTGAGATTCAGCGACGTGCCCACCAGCAGAACGTTGGCGACGGTGCCGACACCGGGGCGCTGCCGCAGCGGGATCCAGGCGAGCAGGACCACGGCACCCAGCAGGTTCGTCCACGTGCCGATCTGGCCGCCGACGGTCCGCGACAGCCCCTGGTGGAGGACGTCCCACGGGTCCACGCCGATCCCCGCCACGACGAGGAGCGCCTGTCCGGCGCCGTAGAGCGCGAGGCCCACGACGAGCTGACCGAGCCGCCGGGGGCGCCGGTCGGCGGGGACGGGCAGCAGCCAGGCACGGGGATCCACACCGGGACGGTCGCACAGCTACGCTGCACTTGGCTTGCTCGTAAGCAGTCCAAGTGGGGGATGTTGGCATGGAGCGCACCACGGCGCTGGCCCACCTGGCGGAGCTGCTCAGCGGTCCTGCGGGCGGCCGCCGCGCCTACGAGCAGCTCGCCGCGGGGTTGCGGCAGCTTGTCGTGGACGGCCGCCTCCTGGTCGGCGCGCGCATCCCCTCGGAGCGGGAGCTGGCGGGCGCGCTGGGCGTCAGCCGCTCGACCGTGACCGCGGCGTACGGGTTGCTGCGTGAGGCCGGGTACCTGACCGGCACCCGCGGGGCGGGCAGCTCCGTCGCGCTGCCCGCCGTCCCGGTGGCCCGGCCCGACGAGCCCCTCGGCGCCGACCCGTCGCTGCTCGACCTGACGGCCGCCGCGCCGCCCGCGCCGGCCGAGCTGCCCGCGCTGGTGACCGCCGCGGTGGCGGGGCTGCCGCCGCTGCTGTCGGGGGTCGGGCTACACCCGCTGGGGCTGCAGCCGCTGCGGCAGGCGATCGCCGACCGGTACACCGCCCGCGGTCAGCCGACGACGCCGGCGCAGATTCTGGTGACGCAGGGGGCGCTGCACGGCTGGGACCTCCTGCTGCGGGCCTATGCGGCTCCCGGGGCCCGGGTCGCGGTGGAGCAGCCGACCTACCCCGCAGCCCTCGACGCGGTGGCCGCGGCGCGGGCGCGGCCGCTGCTCATCGGGGTGGACCCCGGTGGCTGGGCCCTTGATCCCGCGCTGGCCGCCTGGCGGCGGACCCCGCCGGTGCTCGCCCTGCTGACGCCCGACCACCAGAACCCCACCGGCGCGGTGCTGCCCGAGGAGGCCCGCGACCGGCTGCGGCGCCTCGCGTCGGACCGCACGCTCGTGGTGACCGACGAGACGTTCGCCGAGCTCTGGCTCGACGGGCCGCCGACCGCCCGGCCGCTCGCGACCGGGCGGGGCGCCGACACGGTCGTCACGCTGGGCTCGCTGTCGAAGGTCGTCTGGGCGGGGCTGCGGATCGGCTGGCTGCGGGCGCCGGAGGCCGTGGTGCGGCGGGTCGCCGTCGCCCGGACCAGCCAGGACGCAGCCACCCCGGCGCTGGAGCAGCTGGTGGCCCTGCAGGTGCTGGGGCAGCTGGACGCGCTGCTCCCCGGCCGGCGGGCGGCGGCCCGGGAGCGCCGCGACGCGCTGCTGGCGGCGCTGGCCGAGCAGCTGCCGGCGTGGCGCCCGACCCGACCGTCCGGCGGGCTGGCGCTGTGGGTCGACCTCGGCGCGGGGACCAGCAGCACGGCGCTGACCCGGGCGGCCAGGACACACGGCGTGCGGCTCACGCCGGGCCCGCGGTTCACCGTCAGCGGGACCCACGACCGGTTCCTGCGGCTGCCGTACACGCTGCCGGTGGGGGCGCTGTGCGAGGCGGTGCGCCGGCTGCGCGCGGCGTCGGCCGACCTGCCCGGGCCGGCGGTGGGTGCGGCGGTCGCCGCGCCGACCTGGACGACGTAGTGACGGCCCGGTCCGCTCAGGCCGCGACCGTCTCCTCGATCTCCTCCTCGGCCTCGGCGGAGGGCCCGTCGGCCGGCAGGGTCACGGCCGTCGGCCGCGGGGTGCGGCGGCGACGCTCCCGCAGCGCGGCGGCGCCGACCAGCGCCAGCCCGGCGCCGGCCCAGAGCACGAGCCGGGTGACCTCGCCGCTGATCCCGAGCGCCGGGAAGTACAGCAGCCGGCGGCCCGCCTCGACCAGCCCGGCGCCGATCCAGAAGCTGTGCAGCGCGGCGAAGAACCCGGGCTGCAGCGCGGGCGTGAAGATGCCGCCGCTGGTCGTGAAGTTCAGCATCACGAACAGGCCGACCATCGCCGCGGTGGTGAGGCGGCCCAGGAAGGCGTGCAGCCCCACGCCGATCAGCAGGATCGCGCTCGTGTAGAGCCAGGCCAGGAGCCCGAGCCCGACGGTGTGGCTGGGCAGCGCGTGGTACAGCGGCCCGGCCACCACGGTCGCCAGGACGCTCAGCACGGCCCCGGTCGCCACGGCCAGCGCGGCGCGGCACCGCAGGGCGAGTGCGGCACCGGCGGCGCCGATGGCGATCGCGCCGCTGTAGCTGCCGACGGTGAGCGCGACCATGTAGAAGAAGACGCCCTGGCCGGTCGGGTCCTGCTGCGGCAGCGGCACCACGTCGACCACGTCGAGCGGCAGGCCCTGGCCGATGGCCACGGGCGCGAACATCGCCTCGACCACCTGTGCGGTGGTCTGCGAGCCGGCCGTGGCCAGCAGCAGCCGGGGTGCGCGGGCGTCGGGGACGAACGCGCCGGCGATCTCGCCCCGCTGGAGCTGCTGCCGGGCGGCGGCCTCCGTCGGGACGGTCCGGAGGGCGACGCGGTCGCCCAGCCCGTCCTGCAGCCGCTGCGCCAGCACGGCGGTGGGGGCACCGGTCCCGACGACGTCGACCTTCAGCGCGTGCGGGCTCGGGTGGTGGAACCCGCCCAGGTACGCGAGCGCCATGCCCGTGCCCAGGAAGAGCGGCACCAGCAGGTGCGTGATCACGTGCCGCAGGGCGGCACGGGTGGGCGACGGGGCGCCGTGCGTAGGCTGGTTCATCTCTGCGGCTCCGAGTTGTATTGTTCAACTGCTGTTGCAGAATACAACTGAGGAGGGTGGTGCGCATGCCCGCGGACGCGACTGTGGTCGACGACATACTCCGGGAGCTGAGCCTCTTCGCCCGCCGCGTCCGGGCCCTCGCGCACCGACTGCACCCGGAGCTGTCCTTCGTCGGCTACACGCTGCTGGCGCACGTCTCGGCGACCGGCGGGTGTCTCGCCGGGGAGCTCGCCTCGCTCTACGGCCTCGACAAGTCGACCGTCAGCCGGCAGGTCGGCGACCTGGAGCGGCGGGGCCTCGTGGTGCGGGAGACCGGCCCCGCCCGGCTCCTGCGCATCACCCCGGAGGGCGGCGCGGTGCTGGCGGCGGCGGCCGCGCGGCAGCAGCAGGCGCTGCGCGAGCGGGTCGCCGACTGGAGCGAGGAGGACCTCGCGACGTTCGCCCGGTTGCTGCGCCGGTACAACGCGACGTTCGGATAGGCCCCGCGGCCACCCAGATGATGATCAACTGACTCCGGAGCGTCGACGGACGGCGACCCTCGGCGCACGGTAGGACGGTGCACGTGAAGCTGCTCGTGGCGAACCGGGGTGAGATCGCCCTGCGCGTCGTGCGGGCGGCGCAGGAACGGAGCATCCCGACGGTCGGCGTGTTCGCCGCCGACGAGGCCGGGGCCGCGCACGCCCGGCTGGCCGACGAGGCCGTCGCGCTGCCGGGGGACGGCCCCGCCGCCTACCGCGACGCCGCGGCGCTGGTGGCGGCCGGGGTGGACACCGGCTGCACCCATGTGCACCCGGGCTACGGCTTCCTGTCCGAGGACCCGGCGTTCGCCCGGGCCTGCGCGGCCGCGGGGCTGGTGTTCGTCGGGCCGAGCCCCGAGGTGCTGGAGGTCTTCGGCGACAAGGTCGCGGCCCGGGACGCGGCCGTCACCGCCGGGGTGCCCGTCGTGGAGGCGACCGACGGCACCGCGTCGCTGGAGACCGTGGCCGCGTTCCTGGCGGAGCACCCGGACGGGGTCATGCTCAAGGCACAGTCGGCCGGCGGCGGCCGGGGGCTGCGCATCGTCCGGGACGCCGCCGAGCTTCCCGCCGCCCACGCGCGCTGCCTCGCGGAGGCGGCGGCCGTGTCCGGCAGCGCCGCGCTCTTCGCCGAGGAGCTCGTCCCCGAGGCGCGGCACATCGAGGTGCAGGTACTCGGCGTCCCCGACGCCCCGGCCGTGGCCGACTCCGGGCGGGTCCGCGTGGTCGCGCTCGGCGACCGCGACTGCAGCGTCCAGCGGGGCATGCAGAAGCTCATCGAGCAGGCGCCCGCGCCGGAGCTCCCGGACGACCTGCGGTTCGACCTCCACGCCGCGGCCGTGACCCTGTGCTGCGCCGCCCGGCTGGTCGGGCTCGCCACGGTCGAGTTCCTGGTCGCGGGGGACCGCTACGTGTTCTGCGAGGTGAACCCGCGCCTGCAGGTGGAGCACACCGTCACCGAGGAGGTGACCGGGCTCGACCTGGTGGGGCTGTCGCTCGCGGTCGCGGCCGGGGCCCGCTACGACGACCTGGAACTGCCGCCCGGCGTCACGGCGCGGACGGGGCACCCGCCGCAGGGCCGCGTGGCGGACGCCATCGGGATCGCCCTGCAGGTCCGGCTCAACGCGGAGACCGTCGACGCGGCGGGGCGGGTCGCCGCCGGCACGGGCACCGTCACCGCCTTCACGCCGCCGACCGGCACGGGGGTCCGGGTCGAGACGCACGTCCGGCCCGGCACCGAGATCACCGGCCGCTACGACAGCCTGCTCGCCAAGCTCGTCACCCACGTCCGTAGCACGCTGCCCGACGCCGCGCGGGCCCGGGCGCGTGCCGCGCTGCTGGAGACCGACCTCCGCGGCGTCCCGACGAACCGGGCGCTGCTGCTGGCCGTGCTGGACGACCGGGACTTCGCGGCCGGGCCCGTGACGACGCAGTGGCTGCCGGCGGCGCTGCCGCGGCTGCTGGCCCGGGCCGCGGAGCTGGCCGAGGACGCCCCCGCGGCTGCCGCGGTACGCGCGCCGGCGCCCGACCCCGAGCCCGCGCTGGAGCCTGGGGAGACCGCCATCCGCGTGGAGCTGCCGGGGACCGTCGTGGCCGTCGCCGCGCCGGGCACCGTCGTGCCGGCGGGCGGGGAACTGGCGGTCCTCGAGGCCATGAAGATGCAGCACGCCGTCCCGGCCCCCGCCGTCGTGGAGGTGGCGCGGGTGTTCGCCGCGCCGGGTCGGGTCCTGGCTGCGGGGGCCGTCCTGCTGGCCACCCGGCCCGCCGAGGCCGCTGCCGAGGTCGTGGCGGGGGACGGGCTGCCGCTCGAGGCCATCCGCGACGACCTGGCAGAGGTGCTCGCCCGGCACGACCGCACCACCGACGAGGCGCGCGCCGACCGGCTGCAGAAGCTGCGCGACCGGGGGCGGCGCACCGCCCGGGAGAACCTCGCGGACCTCGTCGACCCCGGCAGCTTCGTCGAGTACGGGGCGCTCGCGCTGGCCGCCCAGCGGCAGCGGCGCAGCGTCGAGGAGCTGCTGGACACCACCCCGGCCGACGGGCTGGTCGGCGGCACCGCCACCGTCAACGCCGGGCTGGTCGACGGCCCCGGCGACGCGGTGGTCATGTCCTACGACTACACCGTCCTCGCGGGCACGCAGGGCATGGTCAACCACGACAAGACCGACCGGCTGCTGGAGCTGGCCGCCCGCCGGCGGCTGCCGGTCGTGATGTTCCCGGAGGGCGGGGGCGGCCGGCCCGGCGACACCGACCGGGTGACCACCGCGCTGGGCGTGCCGACGTTCCGCCGGCTCGCCGAGCTGCGCGGGAAGGTGCCCCTGGTGGCGGTCGTCTCCGGCCGCTGCTTCGCCGGCAACGCGGCGCTCGCCGGCACCTGCGACGTCATCATCGCGACGCCGGACGCGAACCTCGGCATGGGCGGGCCGGCGATGATCGAGGGCGGCGGCCTGGGCGTCGTGGCGCCCGAGGACATCGGCCCCATCGACGTCCAGACGCGCAACGGCGTGGTCGACGTGCTCGCGGCGGACGAGGCCGAGGCGGTCGGGCTGGCGCGGAAGTACCTCGCGTTCTTCCAGGGCCGCACCCCGGAGGGGAAGGCGCCGGACCCGCGGCTCGCCCGCCACGTCGTCCCCGCCGACCGGCTGCGCTCCTACGACGTCCGCGCGGCGATCGCCGCTCTCGTCGACGCCGATTCCGAGCTGGAGCTGCGGCCGCGGTACGGCCGTGGCATCGTCACCGCGCTGGCCCGTGTCGAGGGGCACCCCCTCGCCGTCCTGGCGAACGACAGCCGTGTGCTCGGCGGGGCGATCGACGCGGAGGCCGCGCAGAAGGCCCGGGAGTTCCTGCGGCTGGCGCGCGACTTCGGGCTGCCGGTGCTGTCGCTCTGCGACACCCCCGGCTTCATGGTCGGTCCCGCGGCGGAGGAACAGGCGTCGGTGCGGCGGTTCGCCGAGCTGTTCGCCGCGGGCGCGGAGCTGCAGGTACCGATCGGGATGATCATCCTGCGCAAGGGCTACGGGCTCGGCGCCATGGCGATGGCGATGGGCCATCTGCAGACGCCGCTGTTCACGGTCGCCTGGCCTACGGGGGAGCTCGGGCCGATGGGTCTCGAGGGGGCGGTCCGGCTGGGGTTCCGCCGGGAGCTCGAGGCCGCGGCCGACGAGGCCGAGCGGCAGGCGCTGTACGACGGCCTGGTCGCCCTCGCGTACGAGCACGGCAAGGCGCTGAACGCGGCGACGCTGGCGGAGATCGACGACGTCATCGACCCCGCGGACTCGCGCCGCTGGATCGCGCAGCTGTTCGGCCGCTGACCGGCCTTTCTGTCAGGCCCGCGCGGGAGGCTGGACCCTGAGTCCCGCGACGACGCGGGGCGGGAGGGCCGGTCGATGTTCCCGACGAGCGTGGCCGCGGTGCTGGTCATCGTCATCGCGATCCTGCCCGGGTCCAGCTACACCTGGGCCTACGAGCGGCAGGCCGCCTCCTTCGGCGTGACCGCGGCGGACCGCACGCTCCGCTTCATCGGCGTCTCGGTGGTCCTGCACCTGCTGCTCGGCTGGCCCGAGTACCTGCTGTACCGGGAGGCGTTCACCCACCGGCCGTTCGGGGCCTGGCAGTTCGCGGCGTTCTGGGGCGCCCTGGTCCTGCTGCTGGCGCTGCCCGGGGCCATCGGGACCACGCTCGGCGGCCTCTACAGCACCCGGACGACCCGGGAGGGCTGGCGCTGGGTCCGCCGCCGGCTCGGCCCGGTCGGGGAGCGCCGGCTGCTGCGGGCGCTGCTGGGGCCGGACCCGGCGCCGCGGGCCTGGGACGACTTCTTCTCCGAGCGCCCCACGGTGTACATCCGCGCGCGCACGCACGAAGGGTCCTGGGTCGGCGGGCTGTTCGCCTCCCGGTCCTACGCCGCGGGCTTCCCGCACGACCCCGACCTGTACCTGGAGGAGGCCCGCTCGGTCGATCCGGTGACCGGGGAGCTGGGGGACGTCCCGCTGGGCTATTCGATCTACCTGCCCGCGGGTACCGTGGAGTGGCTGGAGATCGTGCCGCCCGAGGCGGCGCCCGACGAGCTCCCCGCCGAGGAGGACGATCGTGCCGACGGTGCAGGGTGACATGCAGCGTTCCGACGACGACTTCCGCTTGGACAAGCGCGGCGGCTACCCCGGTGGGCGGCCCGCTCGTACGGTGCCGCCGCCCGCGAAGGTCCCGAGCGCCGCGGTCCGGCAGCAGGCCGCCGCCGCGGGCGACGAGGACCGGTAGCCGCATCCGGCGATGCGGGCCACCGGCTCGACGCGGGTCACCCGCCTGCTGCGGGCGCCGCGCGCCGCTGTCTACGCCGCGCTGCTCGACCCCGACGCCATCGCCCGGTGGAAGGTGCCGGCGGCGATGAGCTGCACCGTGCACGCGTTCGACGGGCGTGAGGGTGGCGCCTACCGGATCTCCCTGACGTACGACGCCGCCGACCGGGCGGGCAAGACGACCGCCCACACGGACACCTACCACGGGCGCTTCGTGCGGCTGGTGCCCGACCAGCTGGTCGTCGAGGCCGACGAGTTCGAGACGGACGACCCGGCGCTGCGCGGCGAGATGACCATCACGATCACGCTCGCGGACGCGGACGGCGGCACCCGGCTCGACGCGGTGCACGACGGGCTGCCGGGTGGCGTGCCCCCCGCCGACAACGAGGTCGGGTGGCGGGAGGCGCTGGACCGGCTAGCCGCCCTGGTGGAGCCGCCGGGCTGAGCAGCCCGGGCGGCAACCGGCCTGGTGCCTCCGGGCGGGGGGGTGGGCCCGCCGGGTTGCAGGGTGCCGGTCGCCCGCGCCGCCGTTGCGTCAGCCCCGCTCGGCCCGGTACGCCGCAGCCATCTCCCGCAGCCGCCGGTGCGTCCCGGCGTACACGTCCACGCCGGGCAGGTAGCGCTTCGGCATCTTCGCCACCGACGTGTAGTTCGTGTCGACGACGTTCGCCAGCGGCGCCTCGACCGCCTGACTGACCAGCTGGTAGGCGTCCATCACGTCGAGCCCGAAATCCTGGCTCACCCACCCCACGATGTCGGCCTGCGCGATGCGGAACGCGTCCTCGAGCGGCCGCGCGGAGCCCGTCGACATGAGGTACGCGTCGCTCTCGATGCGCGGCCACGGGCAGGGCCGGCCCTTGATGAGGTCGACGATGATGACGCTGTTCATCGCGGCTTCGACGGCGGTTCCGCAGACCTCCCCCTCGCCCTGCCGCGCGTGCCCGTCGCCGAGCGACAGCAGCGCGCCCTCGACGTTGACGCCCAGGTAGCAGGTCACCCCGGCCCGCATCTCGGGGGTGTCCATGTTGCCGCCGAACGCGTCCGGAGTGAGCGCGCTGCGCACCTCCAGGTTCGCCGGCGCCACCCCCACCGTCCCGTGCATCGGGTCCATCGGCAGGTCGACGGTGAAGTCGCCGCGGCGGGCCTCGAACCGGCAGAGCCCGGCCTTGCGGTCGAGCTGCCAGATCCAGACCACCTCGGGCAGCGGCCCGTGCAGCATCGCCGTGGCGTGCGTCGCCGTCAGCGCCCCGAACAGCGGCACCGTGGTCGACGCCGCCCAGTCCCTCGCCAGCTCGATGGACACGAAGTGCACCGCGAGGGTGTCACCGGGCTCCGCCCCCTCGACGTAGAACGGGCCGCTCTGCGGGTTCAGGAACGGGAACTCGCAGACCTCGCTCGACAGGTCGGACGGGGTGCGGACCTTCCCGCCGAAGCAGTCCTCGGTGAACACCTCCAGCACCGTGCCGGGGCGGATCCGGGCGACGGGCGGCGCCCCGCCGAACGTCCACGCGAACTGCTCCGGGGTGGGGTGGAAGGCCAGGACGGGCAGGTCGGTCATGCGGAGGTCCTTCCGTGCGGCGGGCGGGGGCAAGCCTGCCGGGGGCTACCCGACGGTCTCGGCCGCCGGCTGCGACGGCCCCTCGGCCGCCAGCTGGTCCAGGTGCACCAGCCCGACGGCGACGACCCGCTCGGGGTGCCGGCTCTGCTGGTAGGCCAGGTAGACCACCCCCAGCAGCATCCACACCCCCACGACCGGCCCCATGTACGAGACCGGCGCGGTGAGCGGCGCGATGAAGCTGAACGCCTGGATGCCGGCCGCGTTCAGCCACGCGGGGATGAAGGCGACGATGCCCAGGATCGGCACGACGATGTGCAGCAGCGGGTTCAGCTGCTCACGGTGCCGCAGGAAGTAGCCGATGCAGGACGCGTCCACGATGATGTAGACGGCCGCGAAGATGATCACGATGCCGGTCCCCAACATGCTGAAGCCGTTCGTCGTCCCGTAGCCGAGCCCCAGCCCGAGCACCAGCGCGACGGTCAGCACGGTCGACGCGATCACGGCCACGTAGGGCGCCTGGTGCCGGCGGCTCAGGGCCGCGAGCGGGCTGGGGAACACGTGGATCCGGCCCATCGCGAAGCTCATCCGGCTGGTGACGTTCACGCCCGCGTTCGCGTTGGCGATCGTGGAGTTCACGATCGCCAGGAAGATGAAGAACCAGGCGATGCCGAACAGCGACCGCGCCAGCCCCTCCCAGGAGCTCGCGCCCGCGGAGGTGAAGTCGGTGAAACGGTCCGGGCCGAACGCGACCGACGCCGCGTAGGTCGTGAACAGGTAGATGACGCCGACGCCCACCGTCGCGAGGAGCACGGCGCGGCGGACCGTGCGGCGCGGGTTCTCGGCCTCCTCGGCGAGCGACGTGGCGCCCTCGAACCCGGCGAACGCCAGCACCGTGAACACCGACCCGGCGATCACCCCGGACAGCCCGTGGTGGGCGGCCGGGGTGTGGTGGGTGGTGAACACCGACAGCGTGTTGTGCGACCCCGCGTGAATGATGAACAGCGCCGCGACGACCACGAAGACGACGACCTCGAAGATGCCCAGCACCGAGCCGAGCCGGGCGGACGCCTGCACGCCGAACAGCCCGGCCGCCAGGATGATCGCGGCGCCGAGCAGGGCCCAGGGCCACCAGAGGTCCGCCGGGTAGGACGACCACTCGGCGTTGATGGTCTGCGCGGTGGTCGCCCCGAGCTGGATCAGCACCAGCGGCGGCAGCAGCGCGGCCGCGAAGGTGTAGCCCCAGGCCACGAGGAAGCCGATGGCCGGGTGCAGCCCCTTCGCCGCGAAGGTCGCGACGGACCCGGCGGCCGGGATGCGCGCCGCCAGCTCGCCGACGCAGCTGGCGCACAGCAGCGACGCGACCAGGGCGAACAGCACCGCCAGCGGCAGCGAGCCGCCCGCGAAGGCCGCCCCGGCGGGGATCGACGCGGCGATGGCCGCGGCGGGCGCCATGTCGGTCACGCTCTGGAAGAGGACCTCCCGTAGCCCGACGGCCCCGGCGCGCAGGGCCGTCGGGGCCCCCGGGGCGGGGGTGTGGCTGAGGTCGGTCATCGGCCCTCCTCGGTGCGCTGGTCCGCGGTCGCCCGTCGCCGGCGCCGAGGAGCCGCGGGTGACCGGGAAGATCGCCCGCGGGCAGGGGAGCAGCGTAGAGGGAGCCCGGGCGCAGGGGGCATCGGCCGGACGGACGCAGCTGCGACGACCGGGGGCGCCCCGGGGTCAGCCCGCCGCGACCAGCAGGTTCTGCAGCGAGCGGCGCAGGACGAAACGCTCGAAGTCCCGGCTCGCGTGGATCGGCAGGTTACGGAACGACACCTGCGCCTGCAGGTCCCGGGCGCGGAGGATGTCGATCTCCGTGTAGAGGGTGCCGTCCGGCATCGCGACGGCGAGGTTCGCCCGCCCCGGCAGGACGGGGCTGACCAGCCGCAGGCGCGCACCGTTGCCGGAGATGTCGATGGTCTCGCAGGGGATGGCCTGCAGCCCGTCGGCGCCCGGGGAGCTGATCTCGTCGGTCACCAGCAGTCCGGCGAAGCTCTCGTAGAGGCGCAGCCACCGGCGGCGGCGGGCTGCGACGGGGCGGCGCACGCGGTCGACGTCCAGGTGGACGCCACCGCCCGGCAGGCGGCGGACGCGCGCCCCGGCGTCGAGGTGGTTGACGTCGCCGCGCGCGAACCAGGTCAGCTCGACGCGGCAGTCGGCGAGCCGCTCGGTGCCGCCGGGGCCGAGCTCGACCAGGACCCGGTCGCGGGTCGCCTCGAGGCGGCGGCCGACCAGCTGGGTCGACCAGCCGTCGCGCTCGTCCACGGCTTCGATGAGCACGGCGTCGTAGGGCAGGTCGTCGCCGGGGAGCTGCACGGGCTCGTAGTCGACGAGCTCGGCGAGAGACGCCGCTGCCGGCTGCGGGGCGGGGCGGTGGGTGGCGCGGCCGAGGGACATACGGCTCCCTGTTCGGGGGCGAGGGGGACGGGAGTAGATATCGGATCGTGCACGGCCGACTTGAGCGCCGCACCCGGAAAGGCGATCACCCGGCCGGGCGGATCAGGCCGGGTCCGCGCCGGCCCCGAGCGTCGGGTACGCCGCGTCCGCGATCGCGCTGGCCACGGACGTGCGGTGCCACCGCAGCCCCGCGGGCGTGCGGTAGCCGTCCCGGTTGAGCGCCGCCGCGATGGTGGCGAGCGAGGCGCCCTGGTGGTGCAGCGCCAGCAGCCGGTCGAGGCCGTGCGTCGGGCCGACGGTCTGCGCGGCCGGCGATCCCCCGGGGACCCGTACGCGGTCGGTGTCGGGGATGGGGAACGGCTCCAGCCACGCGCGCGACCGCAGGATCTCGGCCGCCGGCAGCGCGCGGCTCCACAGCCACCCCTGCCCGGCGCGGACGCCGAGCCGCCGCAGCAGCACGGCCTGCTCCGGCGTCTCCACGCCCTCCGCCACGGTGCCGACGTCGATGGCCCGGGCCAGGTCGGCGATCGACGCCGCGATGGCCAGGGCGTCCCGGTCGTCCGAGATGCCGGTGACGAAGCTGCGGTCGATCTTCAGGGCGGTGATCGGCATGTCCCGCAGGTAGGCCAGCGAGCTGTAGCCGGTCCCGAAGTCGTCCAGCGCGACCAGGAAGCCGCGGGCGCGCAGCCGCCGCAGCAGCCCGACCGCCGCCTCGGTGTCGTCGATCATCGCGCCCTCGGTGATCTCGAGGGCGACGTCGCCGGGCAGCAGCCCGGCCTCCTGGGCGACGGCGGCGATGCGCTCGTCGAGGCCGGCGCTGGCGAGGTTGCGCGCCGAGACGTTGATGGAGACGTACGTGTCCGGCGGCACCGCGCCGGCTGCCCGCAGCGCGCCGGCCTCGCGCATCGCCCGGCGGATGACCCAGGCGTCGAGCTCGGGCGCGAACCCGGCCTGCTCGGCGACGGCCACGAACCGCGCCGGGGGGATGGGGCCGTGTTCGGGGTGGTCCCAGCGCGCCAGCGCCTCCATGCCGATCGTGCGGCCGGTCCGCAGGTCGACGATGGGCTGGTAGTGCAGGGCCAGTCCGTCCTCCGCGAGGGCGGCGCGCAGGTCGGCCGCCAGCTGGTACCGCTGCTCCACGTCGTCGGCCAGCGAGCGGTCGAACAGCTGGACCTGCCCCCGCCCCGCCGCCTTGGCGGAGTACATCGCGGTGTCGGCGTACCGCAGGAGGTCGCTCGCGCACTCCGGCGGGGAGATCGCGACGCCGATCGACGCGCGAATGTGGATCGTCCCGCTGTCCAGGTTCACCGGCTCCACCAGCACGGCCAGCAGCTCCTGCGCGATGGCCTCGGCCTGGTGCTCGTTCGTGTCCTCGCAGACGACGACGAACTCGTCGCCGCCGAACCGGGCGACGGTGTCCCCGGGCCGGGCGGCCGCCACGAGCCGACCGGCCACGGCCACCAGCAGGTCGTCGCCGACGCCGTGGCCGCGGGAGTCGTTGACGAGCTTGAACTGGTCCAGGTCGACGAACAGCACGGCCGTCGAGGTCGTCTCGCGGGAGAGCGCGTGCTCCAGCCGGTCGAGCAGCAGCGCCCGGTTCGGGAGCCCGGTCAGCGCGTCGTGCAGCGCGGCGTGGCGCAGCTGCTCCTGGCTGCAGCGGGCCTCGGTCACGTCCGACACCATCGCCAGCGAGCCGTAGAGGCCGTCGCCGTCCGCCAGGTGGAGCGTGCTGGAGGCCACCGAGAGCACCCGGAGCTGTCCGTCGGGGCGCGGGTAGGCCACCTCGTAGCGCAGGATCCCCAGCTCCTCGCGCTGCGCGATCCGCTGCCGCATGGCCGTCGACTCGTCGACCGGGAGGAACGAGAGCACCGTCCGCTGGTAGAGCTCCTCCAGCGGGAACCCCAACATGTCGGCCATGCGGGCGTTCGCGTAGAGCGTCGTCCCGGCGGGGGTGACGGCCCAGATGCCCTCCGCCGCCGTGTCGGCGATGGCGCGGAACTGCGCCTCGGAGCGGCGGAGCGCCTGCTCCGCCTCCACCTGCTCCGTCACGTCCCGCAGGTTGCAGACGATGCCGCCGACCGCCGTGTCCAGCAGGTTCGTCACGGTGTTCTCGACGACGTGGAAGGCGCCGTGGCCGTCGCGGACCCGGATGGTCGACGTCCTGGTGGCGCCCCCGGCGACGACGGCCTCGAACAGCTCGCGCGCGTGCGGCGCGTCGTCGGGGTGCACGAAGTCCCAGGAGTCGGCACCCAGGACGTCGGCGACCTCGTAGGCGAGGACGTGCGACGCCGCGGGAGAGGCGTACAGGATGCGCGCGTCGGGGTCGACGACGATGGCGAGGTCGCTGGCCCGCTGGCTCAGCGCGACGAAGAAGTCCTCCTGTTGCTGCCGCCGCCGCTCCAGGTCCTGCAGGGCGGACAGGTCGTGCAGGAAGCCCGCCGCGCCGCGGGCCACGCCCTGGGCGTCGGACACGGGGGCGAGGTCCACGAGCGTCGAGACGGGGCGGCCGCCGACGCCCAGCAGCGTGCGCTCGTACTGCGCCGACGGCTGCTCGCCCGCGAGGACCTGCGCGAGCACGCGGTCGGCCTCCCCGGTCTCGCGGGGGTGGTGAACGGTGCTCACCGGCCGGCCCAGGAGCTCGCCGCGCGGCCGGCCGACCAGGTCGCAGAAGGCGTCGTTGACGGCGATGAACCGGCCCTGCCGGTCGAGTGCGGTCTGCGGGATGCGGGACTGCTCGAACCGGGTGCGCAGGCTCGCCTCGACCAACGCCGCGGTGTCCCCGTCCGCGGCGGCCCAGCGACCCGGCTGACTGGCCCAGACCGCCGTGATGTCCGCCGGCGCGCCGGCCGGGGTGCGGCGCAGGTGCCAGGCCACGCGGACGCTCCGGCCCCGCTCACCCGCGGACACGACCTCGAGCGCGACCTCGCCGCCGTCCTCGCCGGCCCGGGCGGCCGCGAGCAGGTCCCCGGCCACCGCGCGGCCGTCGGCCGTGCGGCAGACGTCGGCAAGCGCGAGCCCGGCCAGCTCGGCGACGGGGCGGCCCAGCAGCTCCGCCAGTGCGGTGCTGACGCGCAGCAGCGCGCCGTCGAGCGACAGAACTGCCGTCGGCAACCCGCGGTGCAGGCGGTCGCCCACGGCCTCCGGCGGCGGGATCACGGTCCTCCAGATGACGGTGCAGCAGACGCACCCGCCGGATGTCGCATCGCCCGGCAGGCACTCCTGATGCCCCATCATAGGTGGCCGACCGTAGTTCCTCCGTCACAACCGGCACCTCGCCTGGAGCAGCACCTCCTGGCCGCAGAGAGGCGGCTACCCGCCCGCCAGGCCCTTGTGCTCCTGCTCGTACTCCTCCGGGGTGCCCTCGCCGCCCCCCTCGGGGTCGCGGTTCCCGAGAGCCGTCTCCGCGGGCATCTTCTCGACCTGCTCCCGCGCGATCTCCCGCAGGGCTTCGACCTCGTCGTCCGGCATGGTGGCTCCCCTCCTGCCGTGGGGTGCGGTGGATCCGCCCCGACAGACCTGCCCCCGGGGCGGACCGGCACACGCCGCGGGGTGTCCGGGCAGGACACCCACCCGCTGGGGGCTCACGCCGCCGTAGAAATGTCCGACAAGATCCTGTTGGCCGGTTCCTGCTGGGCCACGCCCACAGTGACCCAGGGAGTTACCCCGATGCCGGTGCGCCGCCCGCGCCTGTCCGCTCGCGTCGCCGCCGTCCTCCAGAGCCGCAGGCTCGCCCGGCGGGCCGTCGTGGCGGGAGTCGCGGCCGCCCTCGTCGCGGGTGCGACACCGTTCGTGCTGTCCGCGGGCGCGCTCACGTCCGGCACCGCGCTGCTGGCCGAGGACTTCACGCACGCGACCGCCGCCAACAGCCAGTTCGTCACGGGCGGCACCGCGTTCACCCCCTGCCTCACGGCGTCCACCGACGCCACGCAGAGCGGCGTCGTGGGCTGCGCCAGCGGTGCGCTCGGTGTACCGGCCGGCGGTGACGCGGACGGTTCGGGTGCGCTGCGCCTCACCGGCAACGGCACCAGCCAGGCCGGGTTCGTCACCTACAACAAGGCCCTGCCGACCAAGGCCGGCCTGGACATCACGTTCCAGAGCTACCAGTACTACAAGCAGGCCTCGACCGGCGCCGCGGACGGCATCTCGTTCTTCCTCACCGACGGCGCCTACAACCTGACGAGCGTCGGGCCCGCGGGCGGTTCGCTTGGCTACAACTTCAAGGCCGCGACGAGCTCGACGAACAACGGCACGACCACCACGACGCCCGCCGTCTCGGGCCTTGCCCACGGCCTCGTCGGCGTCGGCCTCGACGTCTACGGCAACTACGCCTACGAGTCGAACGACCCGTCCTGCCCCGCCATCACGAACCCCGCCACCGGCAACGCGACCTACGCCAAGGCCGTCGGCGTCCGCGGGCCCGGGAACGGCACCGCCGGCTACTGCCTGCTCGGCACCCCGCAGGTCGTCAGCGGCGGCTTCGATGTCCCCGCCGCCACCAGCCGGACCGCGGCCGGCGTGCTGCAGACGGTCCACATCGTGGTCGACCCGCCGGGCAACGCCAGCCCGAAGATCACGGTCAGCCTCAACGGCACCCAGGTCACCCAGGTCCCGCAGCCGGCGCAGCTGGCCTCGACGCCCACGTTCAAGTTCGGTTGGGCCGCGTCCACCGGCGGGTCGACGGAGATCCACGAGATCAACGCGCTGCAGGTCAGCACGGTCACGCCGCTGCCGCCCGAGATCCACCTGTCCGGCCCCGGGTCGTCGACAACCCTCATCGCCGGCACCTCCACCACGCTGTCCTTCACCCCGACGGTCGTCGACTCCGCCGGCCCGGAGGGTCAGCCCGTCACCGTCACCGCCACCGCGCCCGCCGGCGTCACCCTCGGGACCCCCAGCGGCACCGGCTACAGCGGCTGCACCACCGACGGCACGATCGCGAGCTGCACGTACCTCCCCGGCACGCCCATCGCCCCGGGCACGGTCCTGCCGGCAGTGACGGTGCCGGTCACCGGCAGCAGCACCGGCTCCGGCTCCCTCACGGCGACGGTCAGCTCCAGCGACAACAACGGCGGCAGCTCCTCCACCGTCACCGTCCCCGTGACGGTCACGCCCGCCGCGGCGGCGGCCTCCGCCGCCACCACGGCCTCGGCCAGCCAGCTCGACACGACGCTGACGTTCAGCGTCCCGACGCCGAACGGCACCCCGCCGTTCACGTACGCGATCGCCTCGGGCACCGCCCGGATCGGCCTCCTCACGGGCGTGGTCTCGCAGGGCGTGGCCGGTGGCACCAGCGGCGTCCTGTCCTCGACGTACACGGTCACCGACTCCAGCGGCCAGACCAGCCCGGCGGCGCCCATCACGGTGACCGTCCGGCCCGTCGCCCACGACGTCAGCGGGGGCACCGACAACCACACCCCGGTGACGCTGGCCGCGCCGGCCGCCCCCGTCGGCACCGGTCCCTTCAGTTACGCGCTGAGTTCGACGCCGCCCCCGTCGCAGGGCACCGCCACCATCGACGGGACCACCGGGCGCGTCACGTTCACCCCGGCGGACGGCGTGAGCAGCACGGCCCAGTTCGGCTACACCGTCACCGACGGGCAGCACATCGGCAGCGACCCCGCCGCCGTGACGGTGACGGTCACCCCGACCGCGGCCGGGCCGGTCGCCGTCGCGGGCGCCCTGGACGCCGACGGCGCCGCCACCCTGTCGACCACCCCCGCCGCCCCGGCGGGCACCGGCCCGTTCACCTATGCGGTATCCGGCGCGCAGCCCGCGGGCGGCACGGGCTCGGTCGGCGCCACCACGGGGACGCTGACGTTCGTCGCCGCGCAGGCCACGAGCGGGACCAGCACCTTCCACTACACGGCGACGGACGCCGGGGGCCGCACCAGCGCGCCGCAGCCGGTGACCGCCACGGTCGCGCCGTACCTCCCGCCGGTCTCCGGCAGCGGCACCGCCGCCGCCCCCGTCGTCCTGCTGGACGTCGCCCCCCTGGGCACCGGCCCCTTCAGCTACGCCGTCGCCGGCCTGCCGGCGGGCGTCACCGCGACGATCACCCAGGCCACCGGCGTGGTCACGGTCGACCCGCACGGCGCCAGCGGCGTCTTCACCGGGACCATCACCGCCACGGACACCCACGGCATCGCGAGCGCGGGCGTCGCCCTGACGGCCCGCGTCGCTCCGGTCGCCGCGGACGCGTCGGCCACGGCCACCGCCAGCGCCACCCCGGCCGGGGTGGCCGTCCCGCTGCCCGCGCCGACCGGCACCGGGCCGTACACCTACGCCCTCACCGCCACCCCGCCGCCGGCCGACGGCACCGCCGCGCTCGCCGGCTCCACGGTGACGCTGACGCCCGCCGCCGGCTTCAGCGGGCACCTGACCGCCCGCTACACGGTCACCGACCCCGCCGGGATGACCAGCGCCCCGGCCACGGTGGACCTCCGGGTCGTCCCGTCGGCCGCCCCGGCGAGCCTGCAGTTCCCGTCCGGCGGCACCGCGGCGGACTACCTGCCGGCACCCACCGGGAGCGGCCCGCTGACCTACGCGCTCACGACGACCCCGGTCGCCGGAAGCCTCGCGCTGCACGATGACGGCGGGTACTCCGCCGCCGCGGGGACCGACGTCTCGGGCAGCTTCACGGCCACGTACACGGTCACCGACCCGGCCGGGCTGACCAGTGCGCCGGCGACCGTGACGATCACGGTCGTGCCCGTCGCCGGGCCCGTCACCGGCGGCACGACGGCCGGGCACGCGGTCACCCTGCCGGTGCCGGACCCCGCCGGGACCGGACCGTTCAGCTACGCCCTCAGCACCCCGCCGGCCACCGGCAACGGCGCGCTCGCCCAGGACGCCACGACCGGCGCCCTCACGCTCACCCCCGCCGCCGGCCGCAGCGGCACGGTCACGGCCGCCTACCGGGTGACCGGGGCCGACGGCATCGCCAGTGACCCGGCGGCGGTCACGATCACCGTCTCCCCGGTCGCCGGCGCGGTTCTCGCGGGCACCACCGCGCTGGACGCCGACGGTGCCGCCGGGATCACCCTGATCCCGGCCGCCGCCACCGGGACCGGGCCGTTCCACTACGCGCTGGCGGGCGGCCAGCCCGCCGGCGGAACGGTCACCGTCGATGCCGCTACCGGCGCCGTCCGCTTCGCCGCCGCGACCGGGGTGAGCGGCGTGGCCGACGCCGCGTACACGGTCACGGACGGCGCGGGCACGACCAGCGCCCCGCAGCCGGTGCGCATCACCGTTCTGCCGTTCACCGCTGTTGCTCCCGCGGACACGGTCGAGGGCATGCCGGTCACGCTCGAGCTGCCGGCCACCCGGGGCACCGGGCCGTTCACGTACGGCCTGGCGGGCGCCCCCAGCGCCGGCGGGGCGCTCGTCACCCCGGCCACCGGCTCCATCCGCTACACCCCGGCCGCCGGCTTCAGCGGCATCGCCACCCTCCGGCTGGTCGTGACGGACGGGGCGGCCGGTACCAGCCCGGCTGCGGTCGTCACCGTCCGCGTGCACCCGGCGGCGTTGCCCGTCGCCGGCGCGGAGGGCGCCGCGCACGGCGAGGGGACCGCCGGTGACCCGCTGATCGGGACGCCTCCGGCGCCGCACGGCACCGGGCCGTTCCAGTACGCCCTCGTCGGCTCGTCCGTCGGTGGCGCCGCCACGATCGACGGCGTGACGGGGCGCATCACGTTCGTCGCGGCCATCGAGTTCAGCGGCACGGGCGTGGTGCGGTACCGGGTGATCGACGGCTCCGGGCTGGCCAGCGAAGCTGCGCCGGCGACCTTCGTCGTGCACCCGGTCGCCACCCCGGCGCCCGTCGCCGGGACCGCCACCAGCCAGGTGGTGCAGGGCGGCACCGTGCGGGTGACCCTGCCGACGCCGTCGGGCCGGGGGCCGTTCACCTACCGGCTGCTCTCCTCCCCGCCGGAGGCGCAGGGCCACCTGACGCTGTCCATCACGACCGGCGAGGTCACGTTCACCGCCGCCCCTGGCTACGTCGGGCGGGCCACGTTCAGCTACCAGGTCACGGACGCCACAGGGCTCACCAGTGCCGCCGCCTCGGCGTTCATCGACGTCGCCGCGGCGCCGGCGGTCGCGGCCGTGCTGCCGCACACCGGCTCGGACACGGCGCTGCTGCTGCGGCTCGCCGCGGGGCTGCTCGTCGGCGGCATGGTCGCGCTCCTCGGCGCCGGCGCCTGGCGGCGCCGGGCGGTCGCCGGTCGCTGACCGACCGCGCTGCTACCCGCGCGGGGGCGCGGGAAGCAGGCTCTCCTCGTGGTCGAGCTCGCGCTCGAGCGTGCGGAGCCCCCCGTCGGGCAGCCGGCCCGCGTCGCGCCAGGCCAGGAGCTCCTCACGCTCGGCGTTGATCATCTCCCGGCGGACCCGCACCGCGCGCCGGTAGCTGTCGTCGACGGGGAGCTCGTCGTGGTCCTCGGCCGAGCTCAGCAGCGCGACCCGGTCGGAGTACCGCTGCCGCCGGAGCTCCGCGGCGCGGCGCAGCGGCGTGATCACCTCCTCGAGGTCCGGCTCGGCCCGCTGCAGCGCCGCGAGGCGCTGCAGCCCGGCCTCGACCGCGGCGGTCCGGGCCTGGTTGCGCAGCAGCGCCTGGCCGACCCCCGTGCCGCCCAGGTGCAGCGCCCGCAGCAGCGGCGCGAACGTCAACCCCTGGCCGACCAGCGTCACCAGCACCACCAGGTAGGCGCAGAAGAGGAGCAGGTCGCGGGCCGGGACGTCGAGCGGGAGCGCGAACATGGCGGCGAGCGTGATGACGCCGCGGGTGCCGGCCCAGCTCAGCGCCACCACCTCCCGCCCCGACAGCGGGCGGTAGCCCCGCTGCCGGTCCCCGCCCAGGCGGGCGTGCAGGCGGTCCGGCAGGTGCGCGGTGGCGAGGAGCCACGCGGGCCGCAGCAGGAGGACGACGGCCAGGGTGACGGCCGCCGCCGTGACGACCGTGCCCGGCGGGTAGCTGCGCAGGCCCCGCACCACCGTGGGGAGCTGCTGGCCGATCAGCAGGAAGACGTACCCCTCCAGCAGGAACTCGACCAGCCGCCACACGGCCCGCGTCTGCAGCCGGGACTGGCTCGACTGCAGGGCCGGGTTCCGGTAGCCGAGCCACAGCCCGGTGACCACGACCGCGAGCACGCCCGAGACGTGCAGCTCGTCCGCCAGCAGGTAGGCGGCGAACGGTGTGGCCAGGGAGAGCGCGTTCTCGACCAGGACGTCTCGCAGCACCGACCGCACGCGGGCGATCGTGACGGCCACCGCCATGCCCACCGCGAGGCCGCCGGCGGCGGCGAGCAGCAGGCGGCCCAGCGCCGCGCCGAGCGAGAACGAGCCGCCGACGGCCGCGGCGGCGGCCACCTGCAGGATCGTCAGCGCCGTGGCGTCGTTCAGCAGGCCCTCGCCCTCCACCAGCGTGACCAGCCGCGGCGGCAGGCCGGCGCGGCGGCCGATCGACAGGGCCGCCACCGGGTCGGGCGGCGCGACGGCCGCGCCGAGCGCCACGCCGGCGCTC
>JAOPWU010000047.1 GCA_025965515.1 Mycobacterium sp. | reverse complement strand
GACCAGCCGTACACCTTCCTGACCAAGGACGGTCGGCTGCGGCCGTACCTGAGCACCGGCATCGCGCACGTGGACGCGGGCGGCACGGTGACCGGCTTCGCCGGCCTCGTGCAGCCCCTCGGCATGGCCCACGCGGACCCGCAGCAGTTGGCCCAGTCCCGCGACCGGGTGGTCGAGGTGCTCCAGGAGCAGAGCATCCGCACCCTGTTCCAGCCCAT
Organism: Mycobacterium sp.; assembly: GCA_025965515.1. Taxonomy (GTDB): domain Bacteria; phylum Actinomycetota; class Actinomycetes; order RYN-182; family RYN-182; genus RYN-182. The sequence continues at coordinate 7,618 of JAOPWU010000047.1, read as the reverse complement.
CGTCAACACGGCCAGCGGCGCCGTGATGGGGGCGGAGGCGCTGTCACGGTTCCCGGGGCAGCCGCAGCAGTCCCCGGACCGGTGGTTCGCCGAGGCCTGGGAGGTGGGCCTGGGCATCGACCTGGAGATCCTCGCCCTGCGGTCGGCGCTGACGGCCGCGGAGCAGCTGCCGCCCGACATCTACGTGTCGGTCAACCTCTCCCCCGCGGCGCTGCGCTCCGGCCGGGCCGACCCGATACTCATCACGGGTGAGCGCCCGAGCCGGCAGCTCGTCGTGGAGGTCACCGAGCACGTCGGCGTGGCCGACTACGCGTCGCTCGTCCACTGCCTGCAGCGGCTCCGCCAGGCGGGCATGCGCGTGGCCGTCGACGACGCGGGGGCCGGCTACTCGTCGTTCCGGCACATCCTCCAGCTCGCCCCCGACTACATAAAGCTCGACCAGGCGCTCGTCCGCGGCATGGACACCGACCGGACCCGCTCCGCGCTGGTCCATGCGGTGGCCAGCTTCGCCCTCGAGGTCGACCTCATGGTCATCGCCGAGGGCATCGAGACGGCCGCCGAGCTGGAGGCGGCCCGCAGGGTCGGCGTGACCGCCGTACAGGGCTACTACCTGGGGCGCCCGACACCGCCTGGTTCGTCCTGGGGGGTGTCGGAGAAGCAGCCGGCGTAGCGGCGCCGCGGGCGCAGGGGTTGGATCTCCGTGACGTCCGCCCCGACCCGACAGGAGTCCCGCGTGCCCAACTACGGCGACTGGCAGTTCGCCATCTACCTCGACGGCCTGGTGGGCACGAAGCCGGAGCTGCCGATGTCCTACGCGGCGCTGGAGCGGCGGGCCGAGCAGCTGCTGTCGCCGGAGCTGTGGTCGTACGTGGCCGGCGGCGCCGGCACGGAGCGGACGCAGGACGCCAACGTCGCGGCCTTCGACCGCTGGGGGCTGATGCCGCGGATGCTCGCCGGTGCGGCGGAGCGGGACCTGTCCGTCGAGCTCTTCGGGAAGCGGCTGCCGACGCCGCTGCTGCTGGCCCCGGTCGGGGTGATCGGGCTGTGCGACCCCGAGGGCCACGGCGACCTGGAGACCGCCCGCGCGGCGGCGGCCAGCGGCGTGCCGATGATCGCGTCGACGCTGATGCAGGACCCGCTCGAGGTCGTGGCCGCGGCGCTCGGCGACACCCCGGGGTACTTCCAGCTCTACCCGCCGGCCGACCGGGAGCTCACGGAGAGCTTCGTCCGCCGTGCCGAGGTGGCCGGGTACTCGGCGATCGTGGTCACGCTCGACACGCTGACGCTGGGGTGGCGGCCGCGGGACCTGACGCTCGCGAGCTTCCCCCAGCTCACGGGGCTCTGCCTGGCCAACTACTTCACGGACCCGGTGTTCCGGGCGAAGCTGGCCGCGCCGCCGGAGGAGGACCCGCAGGCGGCGACGGGGCTGTGGGCGTCGCTGTTCGGCAACCAGCGGCTGTCGTGGGACGACCTGGCCTGGCTGCGCTCGCTCACGAAGCTCCCCCTGCTGCTCAAGGGCATCTGCCACCCCGACGACGCCCGCCGGGCCGTCGACGCCGGCGTGGACGGGATCTACTGCTCCAACCACGGCGGCCGCCAGGCCAACGGCGGCCTGCCCGCGCTGGCCTGTCTGCCCGACGTGGCCGATGCCGTCGGGGACACCCCGGTGCTGTTCGACTCCGGGATCCGCAGCGGCGCGGACGTCGTCAAGGCGCTGGCGCTCGGCGCGACCGCCGTCGCCATCGGCCGCCCGTACGCGTACGGCCTGGCGGTGGGCGGCCGGGCGGGGATCGAGCACGTGGTGCGGTGCCTGCTCGCCGAGACGGACCTGACGATGGCGATCGACGGCTACCCGGCGGTCACCGCCCTGACCCGGGACGCCCTGCGCCGGGTGGACTGACGCCCGAGGGTGAACGCCATCGTCCGAACGGCCGAACCCATCTGGGGGGTCAAGGGACTGCGCCGTTCCCGCCGACGTAGGAGGGGGCGCACATCGGATGCGGCCGCGCACCCCGGAGGATCCGTGCTCACCCTGCGTCGCCCCTTCCTGCGGATGGGACTGCCGCTGCGCCACCGTGTGCTGCTGTCCCTGACGGCAGTCGCGGTCCCGCTGCTGGTGATGGCGCTCGCGACCTCGTTCCTGCTCGGTGCGAGCAACCGGGCCTTCCGGCAGGCGGAGAAGCGGGGCCAGGCGCTCGCGGAGGTCGCCACCCTGCAGAGCACGGTGACCTCCTCGGGTCCCGCCATGACCGCCGTCATGGGCTCCGGCAACGTGCAGCTGCTCGACCAGTACCTCGCCGGCAACGCCGACGTGCGGGCCCGGTTCGCCCGGCTCGAAGGGCGCGTGCCGGCCGCCGCCCGGCCGCACGTCGAAGCGGCGGGACAGGCCTGGAGCACGATGTACGCCGACCTGCAGCTGCTGCGCACAGTGGCGGCCAGCGGGCAGACCGCCAACGTGCTGGTCCTGCTCGTCAAGGTGGGCAACGAGACGATCGCGCCCGAGCACTCGCTGGAGCTCGCCTCCAAGGCGACGGCGACCGACCTCACGGTCGAGCTCCGGCGGGCCCACCGCACCCAGTCGGAGCAACAGCTGCTGCTGCGCATCCTGGCGCTCGTCGGCGTGCTGCTGGTCGCCGGCCTGACCCGCCAGCTCAACCGCAGCATCGGCCGGCCGCTGCGCAACCTGCAGCAGGCCGCGGACCGGCTGCACTACGGCGCGGACACCGCGGACATCCCGCTGCCCCGGACGCCCGAGCTGGCCGCCCTGGCCGGCGCGTACAACGCCATGACGCAGCGGATCGCGGACGGTCGCCGGCGGCTCGGGGACAGCGAGGCGCGGTACCGCGCGCTGATCACCCACTCCTCCGACCTCGTGCTGGTGCTCCGCGCGGACACGACCGTGCTGTCGGCGACGCCGTCGGCGGAGCGGCTCCTGGGGATGACCCCCGACGAGCTCATCGGCCGCCCGCTGATGGACCTCGTCGTCGAGCGGGACATCTCCGTGCTCGTCACCGGCCTGGACTGCGGGGCCGCCGACGAGCCCATCGAGTTCGCGGTGCGCCACGCCGACGGCCGCGAGGTCGCCACGGAGGCGTACGTCGTCGACCTGTCCGCCGAGCCGTCGGTGCGCGGCATCGTCCTCACCCTGCGCGACGTGAGCGAGCGGAAGGAGCTCGAGGAGCGGCTGAGCCACCAGGCCTTCCACGACAGCCTGACCGGGCTGCCGAACCGCGCGCTGCTCCGGGACCGGCTGACGCACGCCCTCGCCCGCCGCGGCGACGAGCGGCGGCTCGCCCTCCTGTTCCTGGACCTCAACGACTTCAAGACCGTCAACGACAGCCTGGGGCACTCGACCGGTGACCAGCTGCTGCAGCTGGTCGCGGCCCGGCTCGAGCTGCACCTGCGGGTCGGGGACACCGCCGCGCGGCTGGGCGGCGACGAGTTCGTCGTCCTGCTGGAGGACGTCGAGGAGGAGGAGGCCGCAGCCATGGCCACGCGGCTGCAGGCGGCGCTCGCCGAGCCTGCCGACCTCGCCGGCGTCGAGGTGTTCCCGCAGGCGGCGATCGGCGTGGCGACCAGCGACTGGGCCGCCACCGCGGACGAGATGCTCGCCCACGCGGACGCCGCGATGTACCTCGCGAAGTCCGCCCCCAGCGGCGACGTGCGGTTCTACTCGCCGGAGCTGACGGCGGACGTCCTGCGGCGCCTGGAGCTCAAGGCCGAGCTGCAGCGCGCCCTGGAGCGGAACGAGCTGCGGGTGCACTACCAGCCGTCCGTCGACCTCGCGACCGGCCGGATCCGCGGCGCCGAGGCCCTGCTGCGCTGGCAGCACCCGGAGCACGGGCTGGTCCCCCCGCTCGACTTCGTGCCGCTCGCCGAGGAGACCGGCCTCATCGTGCCGATCGGCCGGTACGTGCTGCTCGAGGCCTGCGCACAGCTGGCGTCCTGGCAGGCCACGTTCGGGCGAGTGGCGCCCGCCAGCATCAACGTCAACGTCTCGGGGCGGCAGCTCACGTCCCCCGACTTCGTCGGGCACGTGCAGGAGGCGCTGCGGGGGGCCGGCCTGCCGGCGGAGTCGCTGGTCCTCGAGATCACCGAGACGGTGCTCGTCGGCAACGACGAGGTGCTGCTGGAGCGGCTGCGCGCCCTCAAGCGGCTCGGCGTCCGGCTGGCGATCGACGACTTCGGGACCGGGTACTCCTCCCTGGCGTACCTGCAGCGGCTCCCCGTCGACATCCTCAAGATCGACAAGAGCTTCGTCGACGAGCTCGGCATCCCCGGCCACAAGACCTCGCTCGTGGCGACCATCGCGGCGCTCGCCCGCGACCTGCACCTGGAGACGGTCGCGGAGGGCATCGAGCGGGAGGGCCAGGCCACGGCGCTGCGCGAGCTGGACTGCGAGCACGGCCAGGGCTTCCTGTTCGGGCGCCCGGGCACCGCGGACCAGATGCGCGAGCGGCTGGCCGAGCAGGCGGTGCGACGCACCCCGTCCCCCCGGCAGCCGGGCCACGAGCGGACCCAGCAGCCGGCCGGCTGACGCCCCCCTGCGGGCGCTGCGCCCGTCGCACCGGAACCCGCTTTCCTGAGAAGCCAGGGGTGTCGCTCCGCTCGCCAGCGGCTCCGACTGGACAGATCGTGAGCCCTGTCACAAGCTTCCCCGAACGGCGGAACGTGACCACTGGTCACCCTTTTTGTCGGTACCGGTCCGCTTTCCGTGGTCCGGGATCAGCGCGGGACAGGAGACGACGGTGTCCACCTTCACCCGACCGGTCGGACCCGAGCATGCGGGCGACCGACTCCCGGCCACCGAGCCGGAGGACCATTCCGGCCCCTCGCGGCGCAGATTCCTCGGCTTGTTGATCGCCGGCCCCACCCTGGTGGCCGCGGCCGGCCTCGTCGACACCGCCAAGGCGAGCCCCGCGGCCGCCGCGATCATCTCCCCGCCGGAGCCCTCGGACCTGTTCGACCTGGGCGACCTGCAGGACCTGGCCGCGCTGCCGACGTCGAACCTGATCACCGTCACCATCAACCGGGACGGCACCGCCTCCTTCGCTCTTCCCCGCGCCGAGGTCGGCCAGGGCATCACCACGTCGATGGGCATGCTCATCGCCGAGGAGCTGGACCTGCCGCTCGACAAGGTGACCGTGACGCTGGCCGACGCGCGGCCCGAGCTGATGTTCAACCAGCTCACCGGCGGCTCCAACACGATGCGGTCGATGTACATCCCGGTGCGCACCGCAGCGGCGGCGGCCCGGCAGCGGCTGCTGGACACGGCCGCCAAGCGGATGAACGTCCCGGCCGCATCGCTGCGGGTCGCCCAGGGCGTGATCACGGCTGCCGACGGCCGGTCGGTCCCCTACGGCTCGCTGGCCCAGGCGGCCGCGGTCGCGCAGAACATCACCGTCGCGCCGAAGCTCAAGAACCCCTCGCAGTTCACGATGATCGGGACCCCGCAGAGCCGCGTCGACGCCCTCGACGCCGTCACCGGCCGCAAGCAGTTCACGCTCGACCTCGACGTCCCCGGCGCCCTCCCGACGATGATCTGCCGGCCGCCGACGATCAACGGCAGCGTCAAGAGCGTCACCAACATGGCGGCCGTCAAGGCCCTGCCGGGCATCACCCACGTCGGCGTGCTGCCGACCGGCGTGGCCGTGCGCGGCCGCACGTTCGGGCAGTGCATCGACGCGGTCCGGGCCCTGCAGGTCGTCTGGAACCCGGGGCCGGAGGACAGCCGGTCCGACGCGGACATCCTCGCCGAGCTGCGCAAGGCGGAGCTGCCGATGGCGGTGCCGCCGCTGCTGCCGAACCCGCTGCTGAAGACGATCGACCGCACGTTCACGTTCGCGTTCGCGAGCAACAGCCCGCTGGAGACCGGCGCCGCCGTGGCGGACGTCCGGCCCGGCAGCGCGGAGATCTGGTCGCCGCTGAAGTCGCCGATCGTGGCGCAGCGGCAGATCTCCGAGGCAATCGGGCTGCCCATCGAGAAGATCAAGGTGCACGTCACGCAGGGCGGCGGGTCGTTCGGTCGGCACCTGTTCTCCGACGCGGCCATCGAGGCTGCGCGCGCCTCCAAGCTGTTCGGGGTGCCGGTGCGCCTGATGTGGCACCGCACCGACGACCTCCGGCAGGGCCGCGTCCACCCGATGGCGACCTCGCACGTGCGGGCCACGCACCTGCACGGCCAGGTCGTCACGTTCGAGCAGCGACACACCAGCGTCGCGACGGACTTCAGCCACGGCCTCGGCGACATGATCACTTCCCACATCGCCGACATCCCGATCGCGAACTTCCTCGGCTTCGCCGAGACGATCTTCGAGCTGACCGCGAACGTCCCCTACAACTTCGGCGTGCCGACGCAGCTGCTCAACGAGGTCGACACCGGCTTCCACACGGGCAGCGCGCGCAACATCTACTCCCCCGACGTGTGCACGGCGATCGAGCTGGTGGTCGACCAGCTCGCGGCCGCGGCGCGGCAGGACCCCTACAGCTACCGCAAGGCGTTCCTCAAGGACGACCGCTCCCGGGCCGTGCTGGCGAAGGCCGCGCAGGTCGGCGGCTGGGGCCGGAAGATGCCCAAGGGCACGGCGCAGGGCATCGCCTTCCACGCCGAGTACAAGGGCGTCGGCGCCTGCCTGGTCGAGCTGGACTGCCGGCCCGCCATGGTGGACCGCAAGATCCGCGACGCCTGGACCGGACCGCGCGTCACGAAGCTCGTGTTCGTCGCGGACGTCGGCCGGGCGGTCAACCCGCGCGGGCTGGAGGCCCAGATCATGGGCGGCGCGATGGACGGCATCGCCTCGGCGCTCACGATGAGCCTGCACCTCGAGAAGGGCCACTTCCTCGAGGGCAGCTGGGACCACTTCTTCTACACGCGGCAGTGGAACGTCCCGCCGGACTTCCAGGTGGTCATCATGCCGCCCACCACGGGCGAGCCCGGCGGCGCCGGGGAGTTCGCCGTCGCGGCGGCCAAGGCGGCCGTCGCCTGCGCGTACGCCCGCGCCACCGGCACCATGCCGACCACCTTCCCGCTCAAGCACGACGCGCAGGACCTCGGTTTCGAGCCGCTCCCCACCATCCCGCCGATCCCGCAGTCGCCGACCGACGGCCTGCAAGACACCTTCTAGGAGCGCCGCGATGCCCACCCACACCTTCACGGTCAACGGCAAGCCCGTGCGCGTGGACGTCGAGGACGACGTCCGGCTCCTCTGGGTGCTGCGCGACATCCTCGGCGTCCGCGGCCCCAAGTACGGCTGCGGCCTGAACGTCTGCAAGGCGTGCACCAGCCACATCAACGGCAAGGCGTTCAACCCCTGCTCGGTGCCCGTCGGCGACATCAAGCCGACGGACGAGATCACCACGATCGAGGGCCTACCGGCGACCGTCGGCGCCGACCTGCACCCCATGCAGGAGGCGTGGCTCGAGGCCGACGTCGTCCAGTGCGGGTACTGCCAGCCGGGCCAGATCATGGCGGCCGTTGCGCTGGTCAAGGAGGTCAAGGCCTCGGGGCGGGCGATCAACGACGCCGACCTCGACGGGATCCGCAACATCTGCCGGTGCGGGACCTACGTCCGTATCCGCGAGGCCATCCGGGCCGGCGCGGCCGCGATGTGAGCGGGGC
>JAOPWU010000196.1 GCA_025965515.1 Mycobacterium sp. | reverse complement strand
GCCGCAGCGGGCTGACGGCGCGCCGGCACCGGCGGGGCACGCGCGCGGGGCACGGCGGCCGCGCGCCCGGGCGGTAGTTTGCTGGGGTCGGGCGCCGTTCGCGCGCCCCCGGTCTGCGGAGGAACCCCATCAGCGTCGTCGTCCTCGTCATCGTGCTGGCGGTCGTGCTCGTCCTGGTGGCGGCCGGCGCCGTCGCCACGGTCGCGCGGCTACCCCGGCAGCGCCGCGGCTCGTCGCTGCGGGACGGCCGACGGGCGGGCCGGCCGGTCCCCGGGGTGGACTACGCGCCGGGCACGGGGGACGACGCGGAGGTCCCGCGGGACACCCCCACCCGGACCATCGAGTCGCTGGAGCTGCCCGGGGAGGCAGCGCCCGACGATGCCCGCGACCTCATCGACCCGGCGGCGGGCCGGATGGTCCGACTGCGCGGCCGGCTGGCCCGCAGCAACACCGCCTTCGGCCGCGGCCTGCTCGCCCTGTTGTCGCGCGACGTCCTCGACGCGGACGCGTGGGAAGAGGTCGAGGACCTGCTGCTGACCTCCGACGTGGGCGTGAAGGCGACCGAGACGATCGTCGCGAACCTGCGGACCAAGGTGACCGTCCTGGGCGCCCGCACGACGGACGACGTCCGGGAGCTGCTCCGCGGTGAGCTCCTGGCGCTCGTCGGCACCACGATGCCCCGGGAGCTGCGGCTCGCCCGGCACGAGGGGGGCCAGCCCGCGGTGGCGCTCATGGTCGGGGTCAACGGCACCGGCAAGACGACGACGTGCGGCAAGCTCGCCCGGCTGCTCGTGGGGGAGGGGTCGACGGTCGTCCTCGGGGCGGCCGACACCTTCCGCGCCGCCGCCGCGGACCAGCTGGCCACGTGGGGCGAGCGGGTCGGCGCCGAGGTGGTGCGCGGGCCCGAGGGCGCGGACCCCGCCAGCGTGGCCTTCGAAGCCGTGGCGGCCGGCAAGCGGTCCGGCGCCGACGTGGTGCTCGTGGACACCGCCGGCCGGCTGCACACCAAGGCCGGCCTCATGGACGAGCTGGGCAAGGTCCGGCGGGTGATCGCCAAGCAGGGCCCCATCGACGAGGTGCTGCTCGTGCTGGACGCCACGACGGGCCAGAACGGCCTGCTGCAGGCGCGGGTGTTCACGGAGGCCGTGGACGTCACGGGCATCGTGCTCACGAAGCTCGACGGGACCGCGAAGGGCGGCATCGTCGTCGCCGTGCAGCAGGAGCTCGGCATCCCCGTGAAGCTCGTGGGCCTGGGCGAGGGGCCGGACGACCTGGCGCCCTTCGACCCCGAGGTGTTCGTCGACGCCCTCCTCGCGGGGCCGTCCGCCCCGGAAGCCGCCTGATCCGGTGCCCCGCCCGACGTGGACCAATCTGCCCGCCGAGAAGCGCGAGCGCGTGCTCGCCGCCGCCATGCGCGAGTTCGGTGAGCACGGGTTCAGCGCCGGCAGCCTGAACGTCATCGCCCGGGACGCGGGGGTCGCGAAGGGCAGCCTGTTCCAGTACTTCGACGACAAGCTCGACCTGTTCCGCACGGTCTGCGAGGCGTCGAGCGACACCATCGTCGCGGCGGTGGCGCCCCGGGTGATGAAGCTGGCGGCCACCGGCGACCTGTTCGCGGTGCTGCCGGAGATGCTCGTCGTGTGGGTGGACTACTTCGCGGACCACCCGCTGGAGCGGGGCGTCACCGCGGCCATCAACCTGGAGATCGACTCCGAGGTCCGCGCGGCCGTGCGGGGGGTCGGCCACCGGCACTACCTCGCGGTGCTGCGGCCGCTGCTGGAGCACGCCCGGGAGACCGGGGGCCTGCGCCCGGACGCCGACATCGACGTCCTGCTGAGCCTGCTGATCCTCGTGCTGCCGCACCTGGCGCTCGCGCCGTACGTGGCGAGCCTGGAGCCGGTGCTGCCCCTGTTCGGCTGCGCGGGCGAGGAGCTGCGGCCGGTCCTCGAGCGGTACGGCGCCGTGCTCCGGATGTTCGCCACCGTGCCGGCCGGCGCGGTGGCGGAACCGCCCCCGGCGGCCGCGCCCGAGGTGTGAGCCCCGTACGGTCCGGTGAGGTCCCCGTAACACGGACGCAGCACTGTTCACGCCTGCGAAACACAGGAGATCACGGTGAGTAACACCGTCTGCCGAGTCTGACCTCTCTGCTCGAACTCGAGAGGTTGGTGGCGACTGTGTTGGATACCGGGCACACAGCCTGGATGCTCTGTGCATCGGCGCTCGTGCTCTTGATGACGCCAGGCCTGGCCTTCTTCTACGGCGGCCTGACGCGCTCCAAGAGCACGCTAAACATGATGATGATGTCGTTCATCTCGATCGGCATCGTGAGCCTGCTGTGGGTGCTGTACGGCTTCTCGATCGCCTTCACGACGACGAAGGGCCATGCCGGCCTCTTCGGCACCCTCGACGCCATCGGCCTGAAGGACATGGGCGGGATCCACGGGGCGATCGGCACCTACGCCACGGGCGTGCCCGACCTCGTGTACGTCGCCTTCCAGCTGATGTTCGCGATCATCACCGTCGCGCTCATCAGCGGCTCGATCGCGGACCGGGCCAAGTTCGGCGGCTGGGTGCTCTTCAGCATCCTGTGGGCGACCATCGTGTACTTCCCGGTCGCCAACTGGGTCTTCAACTTCGGCACCACCGCGGCCACCGACGCGAGCGGGAACATCCTGCCGGGCCAGCACCTCGGCAACGGGGCGGCGAGCGCCTACCTCTACGGCACCGGCGGCTGGATCTCCAACCGCCTCGGCGCGCTCGACTTCGCCGGCGGCACCGCGGTCCACATCAACGCGGGCGCCGCGGCGCTCGCCTGCGCCATCGTGATCGGCAAGCGCAAGGGCTGGCCGGGTACGGCCATGCGGCCGCACAACGTGCCGTCCGTGCTGCTCGGCGCCGGCCTCCTGTGGTTCGGCTGGTTCGGCTTCAACGCCGGCTCTGCGCTGCAGGCCAACCGCATCGCCGCCCAGGCCTTCCTGAACACCATGATCGCCACCGCGATCGCCGGCCTCGCCTGGGTCGGCACCGAGCGGCTCAAGGACGGCCATGCCACCAACGTGGGGTTCGCCTCGGGTGCGGTCGCCGGTCTGGTCGCCATCACCCCGGCGTGCGGGTCCGTGAACACGCTCGGCTCCATGGCCGTCGGCGCCGTTGCCGGTGGCCTGTGCTGCCTGGCGGTCGGGCTCAAGTACCGGTTCGGCCTCGACGACAGCCTCGACGTGGTCGGCGTCCACCTCGTCGGCGGTATCGCAGGCACCTTGCTGGTCGGGCTGCTCGCCACCGATAAGGTCACCGGCGGCCCCAAGGGCCTGTTCTTCGGCGGCGGCTGGCACCAGCTCCTGGTCCAGTTCATCGCGGCGATGTCGGTGTTGGCCTACTCGTTCACCGTCGCCCTGATCCTCGCCTTCCTGGTCCACAAGACCATCGGGTTCCGGATCAGCGAGGAGGACGAGATGACCGGGATCGACCTGATCACGCACGCGGAGACGGCGTACGAGTTCTCCAACGGCCTGGGCGGTTCGGGGAGTGTGCTGGGAGCCCAGCGGGCGGCCCTCAGCGTGGAGAAGTCTGGAGCGGACGCATGAAACTGATCACCGCCATCGTCAAGCCGTTCAAGCTGGACGACGTGAAGCAGGCCCTCGAGGCCAAGGGCGTGCACGGCCTCACGGTCAGCGAGGTCCAGGGGTACGGGCGCCAGCGCGGCCACACCGAGGTCTATCGCGGTGCGGAGTACCAGGTGGACTTCGTCCCGAAGGTCAAGATCGAGGTCCTCGTGGACGACGCCGACGAGGAGGAGATGGTCGACACGATCGTCAAGGCCGCCGGCACCGGCTCCATCGGTGACGGCAAGGTCTGGACGACCAGCGTCGGGACCGTCGTCCGCGTCCGCACGGGGGAGCGCGGCGCCGACGCGCTGTAGCCCGGCAGCGATCGGGGCCGGGCCCACGGGGAAGACCTCCCCGCGGGCCCGGCCTCGTGGCGTGGCCGCGGGCGCGCAGCCCGCCCCGATCCCCGTGCTCCACCCACCGCCGACGGAAGGTGCCCGTGACCCCGACGCGACCACCGGCGACGACGCCCGCCGACGGCGCCGACCGGGCCGCACCGGACCCCCGGCTGGCCCTCCTGCTGGACCGCGACCCCCTGCCCGGGACCGGTTCCCGCGAGCTGCGTGAGGCGCTGTGCGACGCCGCCGAGAGCTGGCTCGCCGAGACGTTCACCGACCTCGCCGCGGCGGGGGAGCCCAGCGACCCGCTGCGGGGCCTGGCGCTGGTCGCGCTGGGCAGCCTCGGCCGCCGGGAGCTGGTTCCCGGCGCGGACCTCGACCTGCTGCTGCTGCACGAGCCGGAGGCCGCCGCGCGCGCGGGCGCGGTCGCCGAGGCGCTCTGGTACCGCATCTGGGACGCCGGCCTCTCGCTCGACCACAGCGTGCGCACCGTGGCCGCCAGCGTCGAGGTGGCCGAGGGCGAGGTGACGGCCGCACTGGGGCTGCTCGACGCCCGGCACCTGCTGGGCGACGAGGACCTCAGCGGCGCCCTGCGCGAAACCTGGCTCGACCGCTGGCGGTCCCGCATCCAGCGCCGGCTGCCGGAGGTGCGGGAGGCCGCCGAGCAGCGGTGGGAGCGCGCCGGCGAGATGGCGTTCCTGTTGGAGCCCAACGTCAAGGAGTCCCGCGGCGGGCTGCGGGACGGCCAGCTGCTCACCGCCCTGGCGTACGCGCAGGTGGCGGACCGGTGGAGCCCGGCGGTCGCCGCCGCGTACGGCCTGCTGCTGGACGTGCGCACCGAGCTGCGCCGCGGCGCCGCCCGCCCCTCGGACACGCTCGTCCTGCAGGAGCAGGCCCGGGTCGCCGCGGCCCTGCGCGAGGCGCACGGGACGCTCGACGCGGACGTGCTGCTGCAGCAGGTCAGCGCCGCCGCCCGAACCGTGAGCCACGCCGTCGAGGTGACGTGGCGCCGGCTCGCCCCCGCCGCCCCCAGCCAGTCCCGACGCTGGCTGTCCCGGGGCCGGCCGCTGCGGCGCCCGCTGGCCGAAGGGGTCGTCGCGCAGGGCCGGGAGGTTGTCCTGGCGGCGAACGCCGTGCCGGCCGAGGACCCGATCCTGCCCCTGCGCGTCGCCGCGGCCGCGGCGGAGGAGGGGCTGCTGCCGTCGCCCGGCACGCTCGAGCGGCTGGTCACCTGCCCGCCGCTGCCGCGGCCGTGGCCCGTTGCGGCCCGGGAGACGTTCGTGCGACTGCTGGGCGCGGGCCGCGGGCTCGTGGCCGTGCAGGACGCCTTCGACCAGGCCGGGCTCTGGTCGGCGATGCTGCCGGAGTGGGACCACACCCGGGCCCGCCCGCAGCGCAACGCCCTGCACCGGTTCACCGTCGACCGGCACCTCATCGAGGCGGTCGTCGCGGCCAGCACGCGCACCCGCCGGGTGCAGCGCCCCGACCTGCTGCTGGTGGGCAGCCTGCTGCACGACATCGGCAAGGGCCTTCCCGGCGACCACACCGAGGTCGGTGTCCGCATCGTGACCCGGCTGGCCCCCGCCCTCGGCTTCAACGAGCGGGACACGGACGTACTGGTGGCGATGGTGCAGAACCACCTGCTGCTCGCGGACGTGGCCGTGCGCCGCGACCTGCACGACCCCGCGACGATCGACCTGGTCGCGCGGGCGATCGGCGGCTCGCGGGAGGTCCTCGAGCTGCTCGTCGCGCTCACCGAGTCCGATGCCGCCGCCACGGGGCCCGCCGCCTGGTCGCGGTGGAAGGGGCTCCTCGTCGACGAGCTGGTTCGGCGGGTGTCCGCCGTGCTGAACGGGGAGCCGCCGCCGCTGGACCCCGAGCCGGACGAGACGCAGCAGGCGCTGCTGGCGGAGGTGGCGGCCGGGGCGGAGGTCGCCGTTGCGGTCGACCGCGACCTGGTCAGTGTCGCGGCCCCGGACCGGACCGGCCTCCTGGGCCTCGTGGCGGGCGTGCTGTCGCTGCACCGGCTGCACATCCACGGCGCCGACGTCCGGACCCTGGGCGACACCTCGCTCGCCGTGTTCGCCGCGTCGCCGCGGTTCGGCACCCCGCCCGAGGCCGTCCGGCTGCGGGCGGACCTGCGGCGGGCCCTCGCGGGCTCCCTCGACGTGCCGGGCGAGCTGGCTCGGCGGGCCGCCGCGTACCCCGCGCCGCGGGTGCCGACCCTGCCTCCCGTCGTGCTGTGGCCGGACGAGCGGGCCCAGCCGGTCCCGGGCGCCCGGCTGCGCCGCGGCGCGGACGCGGCGGCCGCGGACCCCGCTGCCCTCGTCGAGGTCCGCGCCCCGGACGGGTTGGGGGTGCTCCATGCCATCGCCGACGCCCTCGCGGCGGGCGGCCGGGACGTGGTGCGTGCCCGGTGCTCCACCCTGGGCGCGGAGGTGGTCGACGCTTTCTACGTCCGGCCGCCGGTGGCGCCGGCGGAGCGCCCCGCGGTCGAGACGGCGGTGCTCAGCGCCCTCACCCGGGCCTCGGATGCCTCCGACGCGGCCCGCACGGAGTAGCGCCGACTAGGATCGAGGAGTGTTCGACACCCTCTCCGACCGCCTCGCGACCGTTTTCACCGGCCTGCGCAGCAAGGGCCGGCTCAGCGACTCCGACCTCGACGCCACCGCGCGCGAGATCCGGCTGGCGCTGCTCGAGGCCGACGTCGCGCTGCCCGTGGTCAAGGAGTTCATCTCCCGGGTCAAGGAGCGCGCCCGCGGCGCCGAGGTCAGCCGCGCGCTGAACCCGGCCCAGCAGGTCATCAAGATCGTCGACGAGGAGCTCGTCACGATCCTCGGCGGTACCGCCCGGCCGCTGCACCTCGCCAAGAACCCCCCGACCGTGATCATGCTGGCGGGCCTGCAGGGCGCCGGTAAAACGACACTGGCCGGCAAGCTGGGCCGTTGGCTCAAGCAGCAGGGTCACGAGCCGATGCTCGTCGCCGCCGACCTGCAGCGGCCCAACGCGGTGCAGCAGCTGCAGGTGGTCGGCGGCCAGGCGCAGGTCGAGGTCTACGCGCCCGAGCCGGGCTCCGGCGTCGGCGACCCGGTGAAGGTCGCCACCGACAGCATCGAGGTGGCGCGGCGGCGCGGCTTCGACGTGGTCGTCGTCGACACGGCCGGCCGGCTGGGCATCGACGCCGAGCTCATGCAGCAGGCCGCCGACATCCGCGCGGCCACGCAGGCCCACGAGGTGCTCTTCGTCGTCGACGCCATGATCGGTCAGGACGCCGTCACGACGGCGCAGGCCTTCGGCGAGGGTGTCGGCTTCACCGGGGTCGTGCTCACGAAGCTCGACGGCGACGCCCGCGGCGGCGCGGCGCTGTCCATCGCCACGATGACCGGTGCCCCGATCGTCTTCGCGTCCAACGGCGAGAAGCTGACGGAGTTCGACCGCTTCCACCCCGAGCGGATGGCCTCGCGCATCCTCGGGATGGGCGACGTCCTCACCCTCATCGAGCAGGCCGAGCAGACCTTCGAGGCCGACGAGGCCGAGGCCATGGCCAGTCGCATCGGCGCCAAGGACTTCTCGCTCGAGGACTTCCTGCAGCAGATGATGATGATCCGGAAGATGGGTCCGCTGGGGAACCTGCTCGGGATGCTCCCGGGGATGGGCCAGTTCAAGGACGCCATCGCCAACGTGGACGAGAAGGACCTCGACCGCGTGGCCGCCATCATCCGCGGTATGACGCCCGCCGAGCGCGCTGACCCGAAGCTGATCGACGGGTCCCGCCGGGCCCGCATCGCCCGCGGCTCCGGCGTGACCGTCACCGACGTGAATCAGCTGGTGGACCGCTTCTTCGAGGCGAAGAAGGTCATGCAGCAGATGATGGGCTCCATGCCGGGGGCCCGCCGGCAGGAGAAGATCGCCCGCAAGCAGGCCAAGAAGGGCGGCAAGGGCAAGAAGGGCCCGACGCCCCGGCGCAAGGATGCCCAGGCGGCGCGGGGCGGCGCCCTGCCGGCCGGCACCGGTGCGGGCGGCTTCGACATGGAGGCGCTCGGGCTGTCCAGCGGGCAGCTCGCGGAGCTGCAGCGCTCCGGTCTGCAGCTGCCCGGCGGCGGCGGCCGGAACCCGCTCGGGCTGCCCCAGGCGCGGCCGCCGCGCGACCGGTAGCGGTCACCCGCCCGGCCCGCTGCCCTCGGGGAGCCGGCATCTGGCATGATGGGGTGCGTAGCCGTGTGTGGCGCGGCGCTGCGGACGGCCCTCTTCCGTCCCGGTGTCGACCCCGCGGGTGTCCCGCCGGGCCCCACCGTCGGACCGCCCGCTCACCGAGGGACCCGTCCCTCTCCTTCGACTGGAGTAACAGCACTCTCGTGGCAACCAAGATCAAGCTCATGCGCCTCGGCAAGATGCGCGCCCCGTACTACCGCATCGTCGTGGCGGACAGCCGCACCAAGCGGGACGGCCGCGTCATCGAGACGATCGGCAAGTACCACCCCAAGGAGGACCCCTCCTTCATGGAGGTCAATCCCGAGCGGGTGGCCTACTGGCTGTCCGTCGGCGCCCAGCCGACCGAGCCCGTGGCCGCGATCCTCAAGGTCACCGGCGACTGGCAGAAGTTCAAGGGCGAGCCGGCCCCGGCCCCGATGAAGGTCGCGGCCCCGAAGCCGGACCGCAAGGCCCTCTTCGCCGAGGTGGCCCGCGAGGCGGCCGGGCTGGGCGAGAAGCCCGCCACGACCCCCAAGGCCGAGAAGCCGGCCGCCGCGCCGAAGGCCGACAAGTCGGCCACGACGCCGAAGGCCGAGAAGTCGGCCACGACGCCGAAGGCCGAGAAGCCGGCCACGACGCCGAAGGCCGAGAAGCCGGCCGCCACGCCGAAGGCCGAGACGGCCGCCGTAACCGCCCCCGAGGCTCCGGCCGCCGGCGGCGAGGCTGCGGCTCCCGCCGAGGCCTGAGGTGCTGGAAGCAGCACTGGAGCACCTGGTGCGCGGCATCGTCGACCACCCGGACGACGTCGCGGTGAGCCTGGTCGCGAGCCAGCGCGGGAAGACCCTCGAGGTGCGGGTGCACCCCGAGGACCTCGGTAAGGTCATCGGTCGCGGTGGCCGTACCGCCCGTGCGCTGCGCTCCGTGATGGCCGCTGTCGGTGGCCGCGCGGTCCGCGTCGACGTGGTCGACACCGACCGGCTCTGACCGGCCGGCAGCACACCGCCGTGGCCACCGACCCCCGCCCCAGCCCCGCCCGGGAGAACGCTCTCCCGGCGGGGCTGGTCGCGATGGGGCGGTTCGGGCCGCCGCACGGCGTCAGCGGCCAGGTGCTGCTGGAACCGCTCACCGACGACCCGGAGGGCCGGCTCGTCGTCGGCGCCCCGCTGCACACGTTCCGCCGCGGCGTCGAGGGCACCGTGGTGCTGGCCGGGCGCCACTGGCACTCGGGGCGCCTGGTCGTCACGGTCGAGGGCGTCGACGACCGCACGGGCGCCGAGGCGTTGCGCGGCACCATGGTCGTGCGGCGCGAGGACGAGGCCGGTGACCCCGGCGAAGGCGCCTACTGGGACCACCAGCTCGTGGGGCTGCGCGTCGTCACCCCGGAGGGCGCACCGGTCGGCGAGGTGACCGACGTGGTGCACACCTCCGCGCAGCCGCTGCTGCAGGTCGCGCTGCCCGGCGGTGGCCAGGGGCTGCTGCCGTTCGTCGCCCCGCTGGTCCCGGACGTGGACCTGGCCGCGGGCACGCTCACCGCCGTCGTACCCGAGGGACTGTTCGACCTCTGATGCGCGTCGACATCCTCACCGTCTTCCCGGACTACTTTGCCCCCGCCGACCTCGCCCTCCTGGGCAAGGCGCAGCGCCGCGGCATCGTCGACCTCGCCGTGCACGACCTGCGGACCTGGACCCACGACGTGCACCGGACCGTCGACGACGCGCCCTACGGGGGCGGCCCAGGGATGGTCATGACGCCGGGCCCGTGGTGGGAGGCGCTCACCGAGGTCACCGGCGGGCCGCCCGGGGCGGACGCGGGCGACCCACGGTCGGGCCCCCGCCCGCGGGTGATCGTCCCGTCGCCGAGCGGCCGTCCCTTCACCCAGGCCGTCGCTGCCGAGCTGGCCCGCGAACCGTGGCTGGTCTTCGGCTGCGGCCGGTACGAGGGGATCGACGGCCGGGTGGTCGACGCCTGGGCCGACGACGAGCTGTCCATCGGCGACTACGTCCTGGCCGGCGGCGAGGTGGCCACCCTGGTGATCCTCGAGGCGGTCACCCGGCTGCTGCCCGGCGTGGTCGGCAACGAGGCGTCGCTGGCCGACGACTCCTTCGGCGCGGACGGCACCAGCGGCCTGCTCGAGGGCCGCGTGTACACCCGGCCGCCGTCGTTCGCCGGCCGCGACGTCCCGCCCGAGCTGCTGACCGGCAACCACGCAGCCGTGGCCCGGTGGGTGCGGGACGAGGCGCTGCGCCGCACCGCGCTGGTACGGCCGGAGCTGTTGGCGGCCGTCGCGCTGGACGATCGGGACCACCGGGTCCTGGACGCGCTGGGGGCGCCCGCGCCCGAGGCGGACGGGTCCGGCTGACCGTTCGCGGGCCCCGCCGGACGGCCTGCCGGGGGGCGCCGTGCCCGCCCGGGGCGAGTGTGTGGCACGATAGGGCGTCGGGTCTACAGCCGTCGCTGGCCTTCGCTGTCCCATCCTGGGGCCGGAGCCGGACGGTGACCCGTACAGCCGGACCACCGGCTCCGTACCCGCCGGATGCGCGGGGGAGCCGCACTGCGAACGCTCTGACCTGTACATCGCGCACAGCGCTGCGCGCACGCCCGAAGGATTTGACGATGCAGACCCTCGACAGCCTCGACGCCGCTTCGCTGCGCGACGACGTCCCTGAGTTCCGGCCGGGGGACACGCTCAAGGTCCACGTCCGCGTCATCGAGGGAAGCCGCGAGCGCGTGCAGGTCTTCCAGGGCGTCGTGATCCGCCGCCAGGGCGCCGGCTCCCGCGAGACGTTCACCGTCCGCAAGGTGAGCTTCGGCACCGGCGTCGAGCGCACCTTCCCGGTGCACACCCCGGTGATCCAGAAGATCGAGGTCGTCACCCACGGTGACGTCCGTCGCGCGAAGCTGTACTACCTCCGCGACCTCCGCGGCAAGAAGGCGAAGATCAAGGAGCGTCGCATCCCGGCCGGCAAGTAGCCGCACCGGATGGCGCACCCGTCAGACCCGGCCGACCCGGCGCGCGTCGGCCCGGCCGCCGCCGGGCCCGCCGCGCAGGCCGGCTCGGCAGACGCCGGGCCGGCGGGTGGCGGACCGGCCGATGTCTCGTCGACGTCGGCTGCGCCCGCGCCCCGGGGCCAGCGTGGCCATCACCGCCCGGCGCGTGACTCGGTGTGGTGGGAACTGCCCGTACTCATCGTCATCGCCCTGGCGCTGACGTTCCTGCTCAAGACGTTCGTCGTGCAGGCGTACTACATCCCGTCGGGCTCGATGGAGCAGACGCTGCTCGTGGGTGACCGCGTCCTCGTGAACAAGCTCGTCTACGACACCCGCGGCCCGCACCGCGGCGAGGTCGTCGTGTTCAAGCGCGCCGGCACCAACTTCCCCAACGAGGCAGCCGCGCCCGCCACCTCCACGCTCGGCAAGGTCGGCCGCGCGATCGGCAGCACGCTGGGCTTCGCGCAGTCCGACGAGAGCGACTTCGTGAAGCGGGTCATCGGCCTGCCGGGCGACCAGGTCGCCTGCTGCACCGGCGGCCACGTGACGGTCAACGGCACCCCGCTGGACGAGACGTACCTCTACGAGGACGACCAGCGGCCCTTCCCGCAGACCACGGTGCCGAAGGGCATGCTCTGGGTCATGGGCGACCACCGGTCCGTCTCGGCGGACTCGCGCGTCTACGGGCTGGTGCCCGAGAGCAGTGTGATCGGCCGTGCGTTCGTGCGTGTCTGGCCGTTCAGCCGCTTCGCGCGCCTGCCCGTCCCCGCGACCTTCGCGCACGTGCCCGCCGGGACCGCCGCGGTGGCGCAGCGGCGGGCCGGGCTGCCGGTCGACGGTGCCGCCGCTGCTGCCGCACTCGTGCTGCCGCTGGCCGGGACCCGGGGCCGGCGCCTTCCGGCGCTCCCGCCGCGGGCCTGACCCGGGCGGCTTGATGGGCGGCAGCATGGGTCGGACCGCCGACGGGACGCGGCCGCGCGCACTGCCCCGCAACGCGGGGCTCCACGGCTTCGAGCGGGCGCTGGCCCGGCAGGGGTTCCGCCGCGTCGCCGGGGTCGACGAGGCCGGCCGGGGCGCCTGCGCCGGGCCGCTCGTCGTGGCCGCAGCCGTTCTGCCGCCCGGCGGCCCCATCCCGGGGCTCGCGGATTCGAAACTGCTGACCCCCAAGGCCCGCGAGGCCGCCTACGTCAGCGTGCAGCGCCGTGCGGTGGACGCCGCCGTGGTGGTCATCCCGGCGGCAGAGGTCGACCGCTACGGGGTCCACGTGGCCAACCTGGCGGGCATGCGCCGCGCCGTGGCCCGGCTCGCTGAGCCCGCCGACTACGTCCTCACCGACGGCTTCGCGGTGCGCGGCATGCCCGCCCCGGCGCTCGGCGTGATCAAGGGTGACCAGGTCGTCTCCTGCATCGCCGCGGCGTCGGTGCTGGCCAAGGTGACGCGGGACCGGATCATGCAGGAGTTCGACGCCACGTGGCCCGAGTACGGCTTCGCCGTGCACAAGGGGTACTGCACCGAGGTGCACGGACGGGCTCTGGACGCGCACGGCCCGTGCGCGGAGCACCGCCGGTCCTTCGCCAATGTGCGCGCCGCGATGCGCGGCGAGCGGGGTGACTGGGCCGCCGCGCGAGCTCTCGGGGATGTCGTGGTTCTGGACGTCCCCGGTGTGGGGGAGGATGGCGGCGACGCGAGCCTCGTGATGGAGCGGGTCGCGGGGTCGACGCGGGGAACGGGAGAGCGATGAGCGCCGAGGATCTCGAGAAGTACGAGACGGACATGGAGCTGCAGCTCTACCGGGAGTACCGGGATGTGGTGGGGCTCTTCCGCTATGTGATCGAGACGGAGCGCCGCTTCTACCTCGCGAACGAGTACACGCTGGACGTGCGCAACGCCGACGGTGAGGTGTTCTTCGAGCTCGGGCTCGCCGACGCGTGGGTCTGGGACATGTACCGGCCGGCCCGCTTCGTCAAGAACGTGAAGGTCGTGACGTTCAAGGACGTCAACGTCGAGGAGCTCGCCAAGCCCGAGCTCTAGTGCGCCGTGGCTCCGGCGTCAGTGCCGGGGCGCCGGGACGGCGCGCCGTCGCGTGCGCTTGGCGCGGTACATCGCCGCGTCGGCCTGCGCCAGGACGGTGTCGGGGTCGACCGCGGGGTCGTCCACCCAGGCCAGCCCGATGCTCGCCCGCAGGGCGGGGGCGTCGGCCGCGGCGACCCGCCGAAGCCGGCCCTGGAGTTCGACGGCCAGCGCCTCCGCATCGTCGCGTGACCCCACGCCCGGGCAGACGAGGACGAACTCGTCGCCGCCGATGCGGCCCACCGCGTCGGTGCGGCGCGCCGCCGCCTGCAGGGTGGCGGCGGCCGTGCGCAGCAGGGCGTCGCCCGCGGCGTGCCCGGCGGAGTCGTTGACGGCCTTGAAGCCGTCGAGGTCGAGGAACAGCACGGCGCACCCCGCGCCCGGCCGGGCGGCTTCGAGTTCCCGGCACAGTCGCAGCAGCAGCGCGGCCCGGTTGAGGCAGCCCGTCAGGGTGTCGTAGGTCGCGCGGTGCTCCAGCTCGGCGCGCAGCTCGGTGCTCTCGGTGACGTCGGTGACGCAGGCGATGACCCCGTCCGCCACGCCCGCATCGTCGACGACCGGGCGCAGCGCGACCGAGCACACCCGGCGGGCGGTTCCGGCGGTCAGCCGCACCTGCAGCTCGGCGTCCTGCGACGTCGCCAGGGCCTCGGTGACGGCGTCGGACAGCCGCGTCCGGTCGGCGGGGTCGACCGTGTCGAGCTGGTGGGCGAGGGACGAGCACGCCCCCACCCCGAGGATCGCGTGGAGCCGCTCGTTGGTGTAGACGACGTCGCCGCGGGGGGAGACGTGCAGCAGGCCCACGGGCAGCGCCTGGGCGAGCCGCTGCAGCAGCCGCTCCTGCGCCCGGATGTCCTCGCGCAGGGCCATCTCCCGGGTGACGTCGACCAGGTCCGAGACGACGCAGCCGTGCGCCGGGTCCGCCAGCAGGTTGTGGTTCGTGACGTCGAGCCAGAGCCAGGCGCCGTCGGCGCGGCGGTGCCGCAGCCGCACGGTCCGGTGCGTCCCGGGCCGGGCCAGCAGCTCGACCCATGACGAGACGGCGAGCTCGAGGTCGTCCGGGTGGATCAGCTCCCGGGCCTGGCTCCCGACCAGCGCGCCGCGGGGGTAACCGAGCATCGCCTCGGCGCCCTCGTCGAGGGCGGTGAAGCAGGTGAGACCGTCCTTGCAGGTACGGCCGAGCCGCGGGGCCTCCCCGGCGTCGCGCTCCATCCGGGCGCTCCGGTCGGCGGGCGTCGGCAGGGCGTAGCCGAGCGCAGCGATGACCCCGTGCGTGTCCCGGAGGTCGAGGAAGTGCAGCCGGCTGACCTGGTCCGGCACCGTGATGTCGCGGACGTCGACCTGCGCCGCGCCCGTGGCCAGCACCTCGAGCCAGGCGGCCAGGGCGAGACCGTGGTCGTCGGGGTCGATGATCTCGATGCCGGAGCGGCCGACGAGCTGCTCGCGGCCCAGCGCCGCCATCGCGGGCGGCAGGGTGGTGAACAGGCCGGACTCCGCTACGGCGTTGAGCCGCGCGATGGGGTGGTCGGCCAGCAGCGCGAGGAGCGTTTCCCATCGGCCGGTGTCGTCGCAGGGGTGCACACCAGAACGAATCGACACCCTGTCAGGACCTGGGTAGCGCCCGGCCGGGTGACGCGTGCGCACCGCGCCGGCGGCCGTCCGGCGGAGTCGCGATGGTGCGAGATTCGCCCGAACGCTTCAGTTGATCATGGTGGACCGCCGAAGAAGCTTTGCGTGTCTACGTTCGCCCGCTCCCGTCCCCGCCTGCTGAGCTGTCTGCTTGGGGCCGCCGTCGTCGCCGGGACCGGCCTCGCCGCCGCGCTCCCGCCGGCCGCCGCCGCCGCTTCGACCGTGACCCACTCCGCCACCGTCGGCCAGACCGCCGTCGCCTACGCGTCCCAGGAGGCCGGCAAGCCGTACCTCTGGGGCGGCTCCGGCCCCGACAGCTTCGACTGCTCCGGCCTCGTCCAGTTCGTCTACAACCGGCTCGGCGTGAGCCTCCCGCGCACCGCGCAGCAGCAGTACGGCGCGATGCCGCAGGTCCCGCAGAACGAGGCCCAGCCGGGCGACGTCCTCTTCTTCTACGACGCGACCGGCGCGATCTACCACGACGCCATCTACGCCGGCGGAAACCAGATGTGGACGGCCCCCAAGACCGGCCAGAACGTCCAGCTGCAGGGGATCTGGAGCTCGGCCTACTTCGTCGGCGACCCCACCGGGCTCTCGCCGATCCCGAACGGCTCCGGGGCCACCGGCACTCTGCCGTACGGCGACATCGGCGCCCGGTGGACGGCCACCGGCGGCGCCGCGGGGTACCTCGGCGCGCCGCTGGGTGCCGAGCGGAGCGTGGCCGGGGGCCGCGCCCAGGACTTCGCGGGCGGGACCATCTACTGGACGCCCTCGACCGGTGCCCACGCGGTGCACGGCGCGATCCTCGGGGACTACCTGGCCACGGGCGGGCCCGCCGGCCCGCTCGGCTTCCCCGTGACCGATGAGACCGGCACGCCCGACGGCATCGGCCGGTTCAACCACTTCGCGAATGCCGCGTCGATCTACTGGACGCCGAAAACGGGCGCGCACGCGATCTACGGCGCCATCCGCGCGGCCTGGGCCGCCTCGGGCTGGGAGGCCGGCCCCACCGGGTACCCGACCACGGATGAGACCGGTACGGCGGACGGGGTCGCCCGCTACAACGACTTCAGCCGCAACGGATCGGTCTACTGGACCCCGGCGACGGGCGCCCACGTGATCTACGGCGCCATCCGCGTCGCGTGGCTCGCGTCGGGCGGCGGGGCCGGCCCCGCCGGGTACCCGACCACCGACGAGCAGGCCAGCGCGACGGGCACCGGCCGGTTCAACTCCTTCAGCAGGGGCGGCGCCATCTACTGGTCGGCCGCGACCGGGGCGCACCTGGTCTACGGCGCCATCGGCTCGGCGTGGCTGGGTGCCGGCGCCGACCGCAGCGGGCTCGGCTTCCCGACGAGCGACGAACACGCCGCGTCGGGCGGCCGGCAGAGCGACTTCCAGCGGGGCTCACTGTTCTGGAGCGCCAGCACCGGTCGGCTCGCGGTGCGGTAGCGGAACGGCCGACGCGACGCGGCGGCTGTGGACAGTGTGGCCATCCCGACCACCGTCCACAGCCGCCGCGTCGTTGCCGGCCCCCGCCCCTCACGGGCGGGCAGCGTGGTCCCCATCGAAACCGACCGGCGGGGGGGCCCGATGCGCGGCAAGGACGTCCTGGGTGCGTGGGGGGAACAGCAGGCGGCCACCTGGTTGCAGCAGCAGGGCGCCACGGTGCTGGCGCGGAACTGGCGGTGCCGGGCCGGGGAGATCGACCTGGTCATCGCCGAGGGCACCTGCGTGGCCTTCGTGGAGGTGAAGACCCGACGGACGGAGACGTTCGGCCCTCCCCAGGCGGCGGTGGACGCCCGCCGGCAGGCGAGGCTGCGGCGCGCCGCCGCCGCCTGGCTCGCCGACCACGCGGATCACCCGGAGCTCCGTCCGGCGCCCGGCCGCAACGGGCCCGACGTCCGCTTCGACGTTGTCACGGTCCGCCCGGCTGCCGACGGCGAGCCCGTCCGCGTGCTGCACATCCCGGGGGCGTTCTGATGGCCCTGGCGCGGGTGCGGGCCATGGCACTGACCGGACTGGCGGGCTCCCTGGTCGACGTGGAGGCCGACATCGCCCAGGGCCTGCCGTCCACCACGATCATCGGGCTGCCCGACACGGCGCTCCACGAGGCACGGGACCGGGTGCGCGCCGCGATCTCGAACGCCGGGTTCGGCTGGCCGGCCCAGCGGATCACGGTCGCGCTCTCCCCGGCGACGCTGCCCAAGGCGGGTGCGTCGTTCGACCTGGCAATCGCCGCCGCGGTGCTGAGCGCCGCCGGGCAGCTGCCCGCGGCGCTGCTGGCCGATGCCGTGGTGCTCGGCGAGCTCGGGCTCGACGGGCAGGTCCGCGGCGTGCCCGGCATCCTGCCCGCGGTCCTCGCGGCCCGCGCGGCCGGGATCCCCCGGGTCGTCGTGCCCGAGTGCAACGAGGCGGAGGCCCGGCTGGTGGCCGGCCTCGCGATCTGGGCCGTGCGGCACCTGCGGGAGCTCGCCGCTCCGGTCGAGGGGACGGCCGCCCGGACCGCAGCCTCGCTGCCGCCACCGGGCGAGCCCGGCGGCCCCGACCTGGCCGACGTCGTCGCGCAGCCCGAGGGCCGGCGGGCCGTGGAGGTCTGCGCGGCCGGCGGGCACTCCCTGCTGCTGGTCGGGCCGCCCGGGGCAGGCAAGACGATGCTCGCCGAGCGGCTGCCGGGGCTACTGCCGCCGCTGACCGTCGAGGAGTCCCTGGAGGTCAGCGCCGTCCATTCCGTCGCGGGCCTGCTGCTGCCCGGCCGCCCCCTGGTGCGCCGGCCGCCGCTGCAGGCGCCCCACCACACGGCGAGCGTCGCGGCCGTCGTCGGCGGCGGGTCGGCGGCGGGCGGGCTACGCCCCGGCGCCGCCAGCCTCGCCCACCGCGGCGTGCTCTTCCTCGACGAGGCACCGGAGTTCGCGCGCGGGGTGCTGGACGCGCTGCGCCAGCCCCTGGAGGCGGGCGAGGTGGTGCTCGCCCGGTCGGGGATCACGGCCGCATTCCCGGCGCGGTTCCAACTGGTCCTGGCCGCGAACCCCTGCGGCTGCCCGCACGCCGGCACGGTGCGCTGCAGCTGTTCGCCGGTCGAGCGGCGCCGCTACGGGGCGCGCATCAGCGGACCCCTGCTGGACCGGGTGGACGTCCGGCTGACGGTTCCCCCCGCCACCCGGGCTGCGCTGTTCGACCCGACGCCGGGGGAGGGCAGTGCGGCCGTCGCGGCGCGGGTGGCGGTCGCCAGGGCCGCGGCCGCCGCCCGGTTGTCGGCGGCCGGCTGGCGGACGAACGCGGAAGTGCCTGGGCCGGTGTTGCGCACGCGCTGGCGGCCGCCGGTCGCGGCGCTCCGCCCGGTGTCGGCCGCGCTGCGGCGGGGTGCGATCACGGCGAGGGGTTTCGACCGGGTGCTGCGGGTCGCCTGGACGCTGGCCGACCTCGCCGGCACGGCGCTACCCGCGGTGGAGCACGTCGAGGAGGCACTGAGCCTGCGTGCCCCGACCGGAGCGGAGCTGGCGGCATGACGCCGCCCGCCGCCCGCCCGCAGCTGACGGACCGGGTGCCCGACCTGTCGGAGCTTCCCACCGACCCTCGGCTGGTCCGGGCGGCGCTGTGCCGCTACGCGCGGCCCGGGGACCCCGCCGTCCACGCGCTGCTGGGGGCCGGGCGCCCTCAGGCGGCGCTGCGCGAGGCCCTCCGCTGCTCGGGCGGGCCGGGGGCGGCGGACGCGCGCTGGCGCGCCCTCGACACCGACCCGGCGGCGGACCTCGACACCGCCGCCCGGGCCCGGGTGCGGTTCCTCGTCCCCGGCGACGACGAGTGGCCCGACGGCGTGGACGACCTGCCCGGTCCCGGGTGGTCACCCGATCCCGGCCAGCCGGGCGTCGGCCCCCCGTTCGGCTTGTACGTGCTCGGTCCGCTGCGGCTCCCCGCACGCGCCGACAGGGCGGTGGCCGTCGTGGGCTCGCGGGCCGCTACCGCCTACGGCACGTGGGCCGCGTCGGAGATCGCCTCCGACGTCGCCGAGGCCGGGCACACGGTCGTGTCCGGGGGAGCGCTCGGCATCGACGGGGCTGCGCACCGTGGGGCGCTCGCCGTCGGGGGGCCGACGCTCGCCGTCCTGGCCGGCGGGGCGCTGGACATCTACCCGCGGGCGCACCGGGCGCTGCTGCAGCGGCTGGCGGCCGAGGGGGCGGTCGTGAGCGAGAGCCCGCCGGAGGCGGTGGCCGTGCGGCACCGGTTCCTCTCGCGGAACCGGTTGATCGCCGCGCTGGCCGCGGGTGTCGTGCTGGTCGAGGCCGCGGTGCGCAGCGGCGCCCTGAGCACCCTCCGGCGCGCAGTGGACCTGAACCGGGTGGACATGGTCGTCCCGGGACCGGTGACGTCGACGGCCAGCGGCGGAAGCAACCGGTGGCTGCAGGGCTCCGGGGCGCTCGTCACCGGCGGGGCCGACGTGCTCGAGCTGGTGGGGCCGCTCGGCGCGGAGCCCCCCGCCGTCCGCCGCGGCGGGGCCGCGAAGGAGCGCTCTGCCGACGCCCGGGCCCGGGACAGTATCCGGGGCCTGGCGCTGCTGGTTCTCGACCAGGTGCCCGCCCGCGGTCCCCGCCCCCTGGAGGCGGTGGCTGCGGCGGCAGGCGTGCACCCGCACCGGGCGCTGGCGCTGCTGGAGCACTTCCGCGAGGCGGGCCTCGTCACCGTCACCGACGACGGCTGGACGATCACCCGCGGCACTGGGAACTCCACGTGACAGGGGGTAACGCGGCGTTCCGGTTGACCCGGACCGATTTGGGAGACACCGTTGCGCACCATGGAGTCGCCCACTCGCCCTGCGCCGGCGAGTGTGCCGCGGGCCGCTCGCCACGAGGCGGCGCTCCAGGCGTACCGGGAGCACCTGACGACGGTCGCGGGGTTGTCCCCCAACACCGTGCGCGCCTACCTGTCGGACGTCCGCGACCTGGTCGACCATCTCGAGCGCATGCACCGCCCCGACCTGGCGGAGCTGGACCTCACGGCCCTCCGCAGCTGGCTGGCCCGTCGGCGCACCTGCGGAGCGGGTCCGGCGACCCTCGCCCGGTCGGCCTCGGCGGCGCGTCGGTTCTGCGGGTGGGCCGTCGCGACCGGGCGCATGCCCGGCGATCCGTCGGCGTCCCTCGGGACCGTCCGCCGTGGCCGGCACCTCCCGGACGTCCTCACCGCGGGCCAGGCGGCGCAACTGCTCGTGCCGCCCGTTGCCGTCCCGGACCCGGAGGGCGACCCCCGGGCCGAGGCGCGGGCGCGCGCCGTCGAGGCGCGGAACCAGGTGGCGCTCGAGCTGCTCTACGGCTGCGGCATCCGCGTGGCCGAGCTCTGCGGGCTGGACCGGCGGGACGTGGACGGTGACCGCCGCACGGTCCGGGTGCTCGGCAAGGGCCGTAAGGAGCGCGTCGTGCCCTTCGGCGCGCCGGCGGCGCGAGCGCTGGCGCAGTGGGCCCCCGTGCGGCAGGAGCTGGCCCTACCGGCTGCGGGGGATGCCCTGCTGGTGGGGGTCCGCGGCCGGCGCCTCGACGTGCGGACCGCGCGGGAGCTCGTGCACCGGCGCGCGCTCGCGGCGGGGGTCCCGGACCTCTCGCCGCACGGCCTGCGGCATAGCGCGGCCACCCATCTGGTTGCAGCGGGCGCCGACCTGCGCAGCGTTCAGGAACTGCTCGGTCACGCTACGCTCGCAACAACCCAGCTCTATACGCATGTCACGGCCGAACGTCTGAGACAGACGTACCAGCTCGCTCATCCGCGGGCATGACCGGGCGATAGGAGCTACTGAGGACCGACGGGGCGACAGCCGGCGCGGGCCAGGGCGGCACAGTGTCGTCGGGCGTTCGAACGACCAGAGGTGGGGAGCACGCTGACTACGGATACGGCGGGGGTCGAGCCGCACGAGGCTCTGACCCCGGAGCAGCGCAAGGCAGCCGAGAAGGCCGCTGCCCAGGCGGCTGTCACCGTCCTGTGGGAGGAGTTCAAGACCACGGGCTCGGAGTCGGTCCGCGAGCGGTTGATCCTGCACTACTCGCCCCTGGTCAAGTACGTCGCCGGCCGGGTCGGCGTGGGCCTGCCGTCCAACATCGAGCAGGCCGACCTGGTCAGCTACGGCATCTTCGGGCTCATGGACGCGATCGAGAAGTACGACCTCTCGCGGTCCATCAAGTTCGAGACGTACGCGATCAGCCGGATCAAGGGCGCGATCATCGACGAGCTGCGGGCGATCGACTGGATCCCGCGCTCCATCCGGAGCAAGGCCCGCGACGTCGAGCGTGCGTACGCCGGCCTCGAGGCGCAGCTGCACCGCACGCCCACCGAGGCCGAGGTGGCCGCGGAGCTCGGGCTGTCGCTCAACGAACTGCACGCGATCTTCAGCCAGGTGTCGTACGTGAACGTGGTGGCGCTCGACGAGCTGCTGTCCGCGGGCGGCGGCGAGAAGGGCGACAAGGTCAGCCTCGTCGACACCCTCGAGGACACCAAGGCCGAGGACCCGGTCGTGGCGTTCGAGTCCGAGGAGACGAAGACACTGCTCGCCCGGGCGATCAACCACCTGCCGGAGCGCGAGAAGATCGTCGTGACCCTCTACTACTACGAAGGACTCACGCTGGCGGAGATCGGTCAGGTGCTCGGCGTGACCGAGAGCCGGATCTGCCAGATGCACACCAAGGCCGTCCTGCAGCTACGGGGCAAGCTCGCCGACCAGCGCTGACGACGCTTGACAGCATGTATGCATTACCTGGACGCCGCCGGTGAGAGCCAACTCGTGCTCACCGGCGGCATCCGTTGTTGAGGTTGGGCCGCGGCAAGGTGAGAATCTCGGCTCCGTCGTTGGTGATAGCGATCGTGTGCTCACTGTGTGCCGTCCGGCAGCCTGTCGCGCTTCGGAGCGTCCAGCCGTCGCCGTCGGTGATGAGTTCAGCGGTGTCCGCCATGACCCATGGCTCCAGCGCCAGCAGCAACCCAGGCCGCAGTCTGTATCCACGACCGGGCCTCCCAGCATTTGGGACGTGCGGGTCCTGATGCATCGTCGATCCGACGCCATGACCGCCGAACTCGGTGTTGATCGGGTACCCCGCTTCGCTCAGGACCGAGCCGATGGCATGGGAGATGTCACCGATGCGAGCACCAGGTCCGGCAGCAGCGATCCCCGCGTGCAATGCGCGTTCGGTTGCGCTGATCATCGCAACGCTCTCGGGGGATTCTGAGTCGCCCACGATGAAACTGATGGCAGAGTCTGCAACGACTCCTTCTTTGGAGACGGCGAGGTCGAGTGATAGCAGATCGCCGTCGGCAAGCGTGTAGTCGTATGGCAGTCCATGGAGCACAGCGTCGTTGACGGACGTGCAGATGTAGTGACCGAATGGCCCGCGTCCGAAGGAGGGCTCGTAGTCGACGTAGCAGGACAGTGCTCCGGCCTGGGCGATCATGGCTTCGGCCCACCGGTCGATGTCTTGGAGGTTCGTGCCAACTGCGCTGCGGCTCTTCAGCGTCTGCAAGATGTCGGCGACCAGGGCTCCTGCGTCCTTCGCTCGGGGCAGTTCGGTGGGGTTCAGGATTTCGATCATGTGGCGCCCTCCTGGTGCAACCAATAACTATCCCGGCCATCGTATCGGCACTAGAATCGGCGCCATGGTCAGGTTGCCGCTCACTCCCGCAGAGGTCGAGCGCGGGCGGCGCCTCGGTGCCCTGTTGCGTCGCGCCAGGGGAAAGCGCTCGATGCTTGAGACCGCACTCGATGCTCGCGTCTCACCGGAGACCCTCCGGAAGATCGAGTCCGGCCGCGTAGCGACCCCTGCCTTCCCGACCATCGCGGCGATCGCCGATGTCCTCGGCCTTTCCCTCGATGCGGTGTGGGCCGAGATCAACCAACCCGACCGTGGTGCTGAACCGACCATCTCTGGGCGCAACGCACGTGCGCGGTTGGCCTCGTAAGTCTCAAACCCGCAGGTGCGTTGGACGCGGCGACGAAAGAAAACGCGTGGGCGCGGCTCTCAACCAATGTCCCCGGTCAGTACATGCTCAACTGTGATGTCCAAGTACCGCGGCAGTGCTCAACTGCCGTGTCCGAGGGGTGGGGGTGAGCACCAGGGACGGCGGTGCTGCTCAACTATCGTGTCCCGTCCCGCTGACGACCCGTCACGCTCCCTGAGGCAGCCGGGAGAGCTGACCCTGGCGGAGCCGCCCCGGTAGGTGGACCCTTCCGGTGGAGGTGGTCGTCATGCACGTCCTCGTCGCCTACGCCGGCATCTCCGGATCCACCGGAGGGGTAGCCTGCCGCATCGCCGACGGCTTCCATGTTCGCGGCCTCATGGCCACCTGCCTGCGGGTCACGGACATCGGGGCCGTCCGGCGCTACGACGCGGTCGTCGTGGGCAGTGGCGTCTACGACCGGGCCTGGCTGCCGGAGGCCGTCGACTTCGTCACCGCCCGCGTCCCCTCGCTCGCCGACAAGCCGCTCTGGCTGTTCAGCGTGGGGGCGCCCGGGGCGCTGGCTCATCCGCTCGACCACTGGGTCGTGCAGGACGCCGGAGCGGTGGCCGCGCCCTTCGCGGGCATCGTCCGACCCCTCGGCACCCGGGTCTTCGCCGGAGTCGTCCGGGAGGAGCAGCTCAGTGCCCGGAGCCGGATGACGTACCGCCTGCACGGCGGCCATTACGGCGACCATCGCGACTGGGACGCCATCGGCGCCTGGGCCGACGACATCGCCGACTCACTCAAGGCGCCGATCCCCGTGCCGCGCGGGCGGATCGCCGCTGTCCCCTCGCACCGAGCCTGAGCCGCCGCCGGGCCGCGCAGTTGCCGGTCGGGACCGTCGGCCCGGTCGAGGTGGGGCCCGGGATGCCCTGGCCCCTGGCGACGGGTCCCAGCCCGCGGGCAGCGGGGGCCGTCGGGGCGTGCCCGCCGCAGCGCCCCGTGGGTCGACGCGCGGCCTGCCGCTGGCCGTCTCCCACCTGACCGTCGCGCGCCCCGCACCGTTGCGGGACAGAACTGCCTCGTCGGCGGTGGCTGCGGCCGACGTCCGCACCGGCAGCAGCCGGACCGGCGCAGGGCGCAGCAGCTCCAGTGGATCGGCGTAGGCGTCGGCGCCCGGGAGCCGCCGGCCCCAGTGCAGGCAGCCGCCGCAGTCGTCGTGCCCCGGATCGGCCGACTCCACCACGCCCAGGCGCTGCCCCGCCTCGGCCTGCTGACCGGCGGCCACGGCGGCGGTCACCGGCTCGTACGTCAGTCGGCCGCCCGCGCCGTCCGCGACGCTGACGACGCCCCGCCCGGCCACCGGGGCGGCCCACAGCACCGTCCCCGCCACCGCGCTGGCCACCGCCTGGCCGGGTCGCGCCGCGAGGTCCACTCCGCGGTGGCCGGGGCCGAACGGATGCGCCGGCGGCACGAACTCCCGGACCACCACCAGCGGCCGAACAGGCGGAATGCCCGCCGGCTCCGGTGCGGCGGCCCCCAGCAGGGCCACTGGGCGGCCCGGCGCCCTGACGGTGGTCGGAACGGCCGGCAGGCAGCCCGCGAGCAGCGCCGCGGCAAGCAGGCAGGCGGCGACGAGGCGGTCCTCGACGCCGAGCCGCAGGTGCGGGCGTCGCCGGCGCGGCGCTCGGTACGGCGCGGGGGAGAGCGGGGAGCGGGGCATGCGCATGCGGCCACCCTGTCCGCCGGCGGTGGGGCAGCGGGCGCTGCGGCGCCGGGCTGGGGACAACGGCCCTGCGCGGCTGCTCGTCCCCAGGGCGGGCGCCCCGCCGGTACGTCCCCGCGTGGCAGGACGTATGCTGGAGCGGCAGCCGGTGTGCTTTCCGGCTGACTTCGCACGCCCCCTCCCGGAACTCGCGGCCCGCGCCGTGTGCCCCGGGGACGGCATATCTCGGTCCGGGCCCCGCCCGGCCGCCGTGGGGCGTCAGGCGCGGCGACCGACCGGTCGGCCGCGAGGAACCGAGAGCGCCCCGTCCCACGGACGCGGCGCGACAGGAGGTGGGCACGGCTATGGCCGTCGTCACCATGAAGCAGCTGCTCGACAGCGGCGTGCACTTCGGACACCAGACCAAGCGCTGGAACCCCAAGATGAAGCGATTCATCCTGACGGAGCGCAACGGCATCTACATCATCGACCTGACGCAGACGCTGTCGTACATCGACCGCGCCTACGACTTCGTCAAGGAGACGGTCGCCCACGGCGGCACGATCCTGTTCGTCGGCACCAAGCGCCAGGCCCAGGAGGCCATCCAGGAGCAGGCGGACCGCGTGGGCATGCCCTACGTGAAGGAGCGTTGGCTCGGCGGCATGCTGACCAACTTCCAGACCGTCTACAAGCGCCTGCAGCGGCTCAAGGAGCTCGAGCAGATCGAGGCCACCGGCGGCGAGGCGGTGCTCACCAAGAAGGAGCAGCTCGTCCTCTCCCGCGAGAAGGCGAAGCTCGAGCGCACGCTGGGCGGCATCCGCAACATGCAGAAGGTGCCGAGCGCGCTCTGGGTGGTCGACACCAAGAAGGAGCACATCGCGGTCGGTGAGGCCAAGAAGCTGGGCATCCCGGTCGTCGCGATCCTCGACTCCAACTGCGACCCCGACGAGGTCGACTACAAGATCCCCGGCAACGACGACGCCATCCGCAGCGCCGGCCTGCTGACCCGGGTGATCGCCGACGCGGTCGCCGCGGGCCTCGCGCAGCGTGGCGGCAGTGACGCCGGTACGGCTGCCGACCCGGTCGCCGCCTGGGAGCAGGAGCTCCTCGCGCAAGGCCAGGCCGCTCCCGAGGCGCCCGCCGCGGCACCTGTCGAGACCCCGGCCGCGGCACCTGTCGAGACCCCGGCCGCGGCAGCTGTCGAGACCCCGGCCGCGGCAGCTGTCGAGGCTCCGGTCGAGGCCCCCGCCACCGAGCTGGTCGGCGTCGGCGCATCGGAGACGCCCGGCACCCAGGCCCCCGGCGGCCCGGCTCCCGCCGGCGTCGAGGTGCCCGCCGCAGCCCCCGCGCAGAGCACCGAGCAGACCCCCGCCGCGGGCGCCTGAGCACAGCAGTTCCCCGGAGGGCGGGCGGCTCATCGCCGCCCGTCCTCCCCCCGACATGACGGGCCGCAGGCGCGGTCCATCGCCGATCCGTAGAGGACAGACACGTGGCAGAGGTCACCGCAGCCCTCATCAAGAGCGTCCGGGCGACCACCGGCGCCGGCATGAGCGACGTGAAGAAGGCACTGGTGGAGGCGGAGGGCGACGCCGAGAAGGCGATCGAGGCGCTCCGCACCAAGGGTGCCGCGAAGGCCGTCAAGCGTGGTGCCGAGCGCACCACCAGCAACGGCATCGTGGCGGCAGCAGAGGGCGCGATCATCGAGCTCGCCTGTGAGACCGACTTCGTCGCCAAGAACGAGCAGTTCCAGCAGCTCGCGCAGGACGTCGTCAGCCACGCCTGGAAGGCCGGCATCGGTGACCTGACCGAGCTGCTCGGCTCGACGATGGCCGACGGCAAGACGGTGCAGGAGAACGTCGACGCCCTGAACGCCGTCATCGGCGAGAAGATCGAGCTGCGCCGCCTCGCGCTGCTCGACGGCCAGATCGCGACCTACCTGCACAAGCGCGCCACGGACCTGCCCCCGCAGGTCGGCGTCCTGGTCTCCTTCTCCGGCGACGACGTGAACGCGGCCCGCGCGGCGGCCATGCAGGTCGCGGCGCTGAAGGCGCAGTACGTCACCCGCGACGAGGTCCCCGCCGCCGATGTGGAGAACGAGCGCCGCATCGCCGAGGCGACCGCCCGCGAGGAGGGCAAGCCCGAAGCGGCGCTGGCCCGGATCGTCGACGGCCGCGTCAACGGCTTCTACAAGGACGTCGTGCTCCTCGAGCAGCCGTCCGTGCAGGACAGCAAGAAGACCGTCAAGGCCCTGCTCGACGAGGCGGGCGTGACGGTGAGCCGGTTCGTGCGGTTCGACGTCGGCGCCGCCTGACCCGCGCCGACAGCGCACACGGGGGCCCCGCACCAGCAGACCGCTGGTGCGGGGCCCCCGTGCGTCCGACGGGTCCCCGGCGTCCCGCTGCGCGGCAGGGCCGCCGGGCCGTAGGCTCAGCGGCGGACGCGCGGCGGGAGCGGCCACCGACGACACATCCCGGGCGAGCGACGCTCCCCGCTGCGGTAGGAGGATCACGACGTGACGGGTCTAGCAGCCACGACTGCTCCGCAGGCGGCGGCCACGACGGATGCCGTGGCCGAGCCGGTGGCCGGTGCCGCGACCGGTGGCTGGAGCCGGGTGCTGCTCAAGCTGTCCGGCGAGGCCTTCGCCGGCGGCGGCGGGCTCGGCATCGACCCCGCCGTGGTGGCCACCATCGCCCGGCAGATCGCCGAGGTCGTCCACGAGGGCGTCCAGGTGGCGGTCGTCGTCGGCGGCGGCAACTACTTCCGCGGCGCGCAGCTGTCCGACCGCGGCATGGAGCGGCCGCGGGCCGACTACATGGGCATGCTCGGCACCGTCATGAACTGCCTGGCGCTGCAGGACTTCCTGGAGCGCGAGCAGGGCGTCGAGACGCGGGTGCAGACGGCGATCACCATGGGCCAGGTCGCGGAGCCGTACATCCCGCGCCGCGCCATCCGGCACCTCGAGAAGGGCCGCGTCGTGATCTTCGGCGCCGGGCTCGGGGCGCCGTTCTTCTCCACCGACACGGCGGCCGCCCAGCGGGCGCTGGAGATCGGTGCCGAGTGCGTCCTCATGGCCAAGCAGGTCGACGGCGTCTACGACGACGACCCGCGCCGCAACCCGGCGGCCCGCCGCTTCGATGCGCTCACCTACAGCGAAGTGTTGGCGCGCGGCCTGAAGGTCGCCGACGCGACCGCCATCAGCCTCTGCATGGACAACGACCTGCCGATCGTCGTCTTCGACCTGCTGCGGGAGGGCAACATCGCCCGCGCGGTCGCCCGCGAGAAGATCGGGACGACTGTCAGCGCCAGCACGGACGAGGGAGTTCCCAGGACATGATCGACGACACCCTCCTCGAGGCCGAGGAGAAGATGGACAAGGCCGTCACGGTCGCCCGGGAGGACTTCTCCACGATCCGTGCCGGCCGGGTCACGCCCGCCGTCTTCGCGAAGATCTTCGTGGAGTACTACGGCGCCATGACCCCGCTGCAGCAGCTCGCGAGCTTCACGATCCCCGAGCCGCGCATGGTCGTCATCACCCCCTACGACAAGGGGTCGATGGCCGGCATCGAGAAGGCGCTGCGCGAGTCGGACCTGGGCGTCAACCCGAGCAACGACGGCTCGATCGTCCGCGTGGTCTTCCCGGAGCTGTCGGAGCAGCGCCGCCGCGAGCTGGCCAAGGTCGTCCGGAGCAAGGCCGAGGACGCCCGCGTCTCCGTGCGCTCCGTGCGGCGGCACGCCAAGGACACGCTCGACAAGCTCGTGAAGGACGGCGAGGCCGGCGAGGACGACGGCCGTCGCGCCGAGAAGGAGCTGGAGGAGATCACGGCCCGGCACGTCAGTTCCATCGACGAGCTGATGAAGGCCAAGGAGTCCGAGCTCCTGGCGGTCTGACCGTGTCCACGCCGGCGGACGCCGCACCGCAGCCGGCGGCCCCGACCGGCCGGGCGGGCCGCAACCTGCCCGCCGCCGTCGCGGTCGGGGTGACGCTCGCGGGGCTCGTGCTCGTGCCGCTCGGCGTGTACCCGCCCGCCTTCGTCGCGGTCGTGGCGCTGGCCGTCGCGTTCGGCACCCACGAGGTCGTCACGGCCTTCGCGACCACCGCCCACGACGAGGCGGAGCGCGCCGCCGACCCGCAGCGCTGGTCCGCCGTCCGGCTGCCCTACCCGCCGCTGGCCCTGGGCGCCGTGGGCATGGTGGTCGCGGCCTACCGGGCGGGCGCGGAGGGGCTGGTCGTCGCGCTGTTCCTGACCGTCCTCGCGGTCACCGCCTACCGCGTGCTCGACCCGGCACCCGGGCTGCTGCGCGAGATCGCCGCCAGCACCCTGGTCGCGGTCTACGTGGGGTTCCTGGCGGGCTTCGCCATGCTGCTGCTGGCCGCCGACCACGGCGCCGCGCGGGTCGTCCTCTTCGTCGCCACGACCGCGGCCAGCGACATCGGCGGGTACGCAGCCGGCGTCTTCATCGGTCGGCATCCGATGGCGCCGTCGGTGTCGCCCAAGAAGTCGTGGGAGGGGACCGCGGGCTCGGCGGTGGTGTGCGCCGCGGTGTCCGGACTGCTGTTCCCGCTGCTGCTGCACGCCGCGGTCTGGCAGGGCGTGGTCTTCGGGCTCGCGATCATGGTCTCCGCGGTGCTGGGTGACCTGCTGGAGTCGATGATCAAACGGGACGTCGGCGTGAAGGACATGGGCTCCCTGCTCCCGGGCCACGGCGGGCTCATGGACCGGCTCGACAGCCTCCTGCTCTCCGCCCCGGTCGCCTGGCTGCTGCTCTCGCTGTTCGTCTGACAGGGCGTCCGACCGGCGTGTCCAGAGGCACGCCCCGAAGGGTCCTGCCGGCGCGTGGGAGGTGGGATGATAGGGGGGACATGTCAACCTCACCTGCCGCCTTCCCGCCGGCGGCCACCGTCCCCGCGACCGAGCCCGACGCCGGCGGCCGCCCCCTGCTGACGTTCGCCGCCCCCCGTCGGCCGGCGCCCCCGCGCCACCTCGCCGACCTGGACCCCGCCGAGCGGCGGGCCGCGGCGGTCGCGCTGGGGGAGAAGCCGTTCCGGGCCGACCAGCTCGCGGCGCACTACTTCGGGCGCCACGACACCGACGACCCGGCGGCGCTCACAGACCTCCCCGCCGCGGCGCGGGAGCGGCTCGTGACGGAGTTCCTGCCGCCGCTGCTCACGCCGGTGCGCGTGCAGCAGGCGGACGGCGGCACCACCGTGAAGACGCTCTGGCGGCTCTTCGACGGGGCGCTCGTCGAGTCGGTGCTCATGCGCTACCCGGACCGGGCGACGGTCTGCATCTCGAGCCAGGCCGGCTGCGGCATGAACTGCCCGTTCTGCGCCACCGGCCAGGCCGGCCTGACCCGCAACCTGTCGACCGCGGAGATCGTGGAGCAGGTCGTCACGGCGGTCCGCAGCCTCGAGCGCGGCGAGGTGCCGGGGGGCCCGGTCCGCCTGTCGAACGTCGTGTTCATGGGCATGGGGGAGCCGCTCGCCAACTACAAGCGGGTCATCGCGGCGGTCCGCCGCATCACCGAGCCGTCGCCCTCCGGGCTCGGCATCAGCGCCCGCACCGTGACGGTGTCGACGGTGGGGCTGGTCCCCGGGATCCAGCGGCTGGCCGACGAGGGGCTGCCGGTGCGGCTGGCGCTCAGCCTGCACGCCCCCGATGACGAGCTGCGGAACACCCTGGTCCCCGTCAACACCCGGTGGCCGGTCCGCGAGGTCCTCGACACGGCGCTCGGGTACGCGCGGCGGTCCGGTCGGCGGCTGTCGATCGAGTACGCGCTCATCCGCGACGTGAACGACCAGCCCGCGCGCGCCGACCTGCTGGCGGGGCTGCTCGCGGGCGTCCAGGCGCACGTGAACCTCATCCCGCTCAACCCCACGCCGGGGAGCGAGTGGGACGCGAGTCCGCTGCCGGTCCAGGAGGAGTTCGTCCGGCGGCTGCGGCAGCGCGGCGTCCCGACGACTGTCCGGGACACCCGGGGCCGGGAGATCGACGGCGCCTGCGGGCAGCTCGCCGCCGCGCTGTGATCGCGGCGCCACCCCGCCGGGTGCGAGGATGGCGGTCGTGACCGCCGTCGTGCTCCTCGGATCCACCGGCTCCATCGGTACGCAGACCCTCGACGTCGTCGCGGCCGCGGGCGACCGGTTCCGCGTGACCGGCCTCGCCGCCGGGGGCGCGGACCCGGGGCTGCTGGCGCGGCAGGTCCTGGCGCACGCCGAGACCGTCGAGGTCGTGGCCGTGGGCCGCGCGACCGCCCTCGAGGACGTGACGCTGGCGCTGTACGCCGAGGCCGAGCGCCGTGGCTACCGGGCCGGCCAGTGGCGGCTCCCGCGGCTGCTCGCCGGACCGGACGCGATGACCGAGATCGCCGCGGCACCCTCCGACATCCTGGTGAACGGCATGCCCGGCTCCGCCGGCCTGGCGCCGACGCTCGCCGCCCTGCGGGCCGGCCGGCGGGTGGCGCTCGCGAACAAGGAGTCGCTCGTGGCCGGGGGCCCGCTGGTGCGGGCGCTGCTGGCGGAGCTCGGCACGACCATGGCCGAGCGGGTCGTGCCGGTCGACAGCGAGCACAGCGCGCTGGCGCAGTGCCTGCGCGGCGGCCGGGCGGAGGAGGTCCGCCGCCTCGTCCTCACCGCGAGCGGCGGCCCGTTCCGCGGTTGGTCCCGCGAGCAGCTCGCCGGCGCAACCCGCGACCAGGCGCTCGCGCACCCGACCTGGCAGATGGGGCCGCTGGTCACCATCAACTCGGCGACCCTGGTCAACAAGGGACTGGAGACCATCGAGGCGCACGAGCTCTTCGGGCTCGACTACGACCGGATCGACACCGTCGTGCACGCGCAGTCGGTCATCCACTCGATGGTCGAGTTCGTCGACGGCTCGACGCTCGCGCAGCTGAGCCCGCCGGACATGAAGCTGCCGATCAGCCTCGCGCTCGGCTGGCCCGACCGGGTGCCGGACGCCGCGGCCGGTCTGGACCTCACGCGGGCGTCCGAGCTGACCTTCGCCCCCCTCGACACGGTGGCCTTCCCGGCCGTCGAGCTGGCCAAGGCGGCCGGCCGCGCGGGCGGGACCGCCCCGGCGGTCTTCAACGCAGCGAATGAGCAGGCGGTGGCGGGATTCCTGGCCGGGTCGCGGTCGTTGCCCTCCATCGTGGAGACCATCGAGCGGGTGCTGGCCGAGCACACCCCTGTCGAACCCCGTGACCTGGCCGATGTCGCCGAGGTGGACGCCTGGGCACGCGCCCGCGCGGACGAGCTGGTGGCCGCGGCGGCCGGCGGGGTGCGCGCGTGAACGGCACCTACCTGCTCGGCGTCGTCATCTTCGTGGTGGCGCTGCTCGTCTCCGTGACCCTGCACGAGGCGGGCCACTTCGTGATGGCCCGCCGGTTCGGCATGAAGGCGACCCAGTTCTTCGTCGGCTTCGGGCCCACGATCTTCTCCCGGACCCGGGGCGAGACCGAGTACGGCATCAAGGCCATCCCGCTGGGCGGCTTCTGCAAGATCGTCGGGATGACCCCGCTGGAGGAGGTCCCGCCGGAGGACGCCCCCCGCGCCTTCTACGTGCAGCCCGCCGGCCGCCGCGCCATCGTGCTGGTGGCCGGCTCGGTCATGCACTTCATCATCGCGATCGTCCTGACCTTCGTCACGCTGGCGACGCTCGGCGGCCCTGACCTCCACCGGGTCGGCGTCGCGGCCGTGGAGAGCTGCGTCCCGCTGGCGGAGACCGCCAGCTGTGCGCCGGGCGATCCCGCCGGCCCCGCGCAGGCCGCCGGGCTGCGCCCCGGGGACCGCATCGCCAGGGTCAACGGCGTCGCGACGCCGGACCCCACCGCCCTGGTGACGCAGCTGCGCGCCCACCCCGGGCAGGACCTCGTCCTCGACGTCCGCCGCGGCACCCGGGACGTCACGCTGCACCTGACACCCGTGCCCGTGCAGCGGCACCAGATCGTGAACGGCACGCAGACGGGCCCCCTGGTCACGGTGGGGCAGATCGGGGTCCAGCCGGCGCAGACGGGCCAGTTCCTCTACCGCCAGAGCCCGCTGCAGGCCATCGCCGGCACCGGGGACCTGCTGCGCTTCCAGCTGGAGGGCGTCTGGACCACCGTGACGCACAAGCTGGGCTCGGTCACCCAGCTGTTCAGCAAGCACCGGGACCCGGCCGGCTTCGTCGGCATCGTCGGCGCGACGCGGGTCTCGGGCGACGTGCTCGCCGCCACGTCCGTCCCGTTGTCGTCGCGGATCTTCAGCATCCTGTCGATCATCATCGGCCTCAACGTCTTCGTCGGGCTGTTCAACCTGCTGCCACTGCTGCCGCTCGACGGGGGGCACATCGCGGTCGTGGCGTACCAGAAGGTGCGCGACACGATCCGCCGCCGGCGGGGCGCCGCCCCGATGGGGCCGGTGGACTATGCCCGGCTGATGCCCATCACCTACGCGGTGGCCGGGCTCTTCCTCGTGTTCAGCGTCGCGTTGGCCGGCGCTGACATCCTCAATCCGATCCGCATCGTGCAGTGACCCGGTACGTCGCCGCCTTCGCACACCTTCGTCTGGAGCAGTCGTGACCGACCTCGGCATCCCCACCCCCGCGCCCCGCCCGCTGGCGCCGCGGCGCGCCTCGCGGCAGATCGTGGTCGGCCGCGGGCCGAAGGCCGTGCCGGTCGGCGGCGGCGCCCCCATCAGCGTGCAGTCGATGACGACGACCAAGACGGTCGACGTCGACGCGACCCTGCAGCAGATCGCCGAGCTCACCGCGGCGGGGTGCCAGATCGTGCGGGTCGCCGTCCCCAGCCAGGACGACGCCGAGGCGCTGCCGGCGATCGCCGCGAAGTCGCAGCTCCCCGTGATCGCGGACATCCACTTCCAGCCGCGGTACATCTTCGCGGCGATCGACGCCGGGTGCGCCGCCGTCCGCGTCAACCCGGGCAACATCAAGGAGTTCGACGGCCGGGTCGGCGAGGTGGCGAAAGCGGCCAAGGCGGCCGGCATCCCGATCCGCATCGGCGTCAACGCCGGCTCGCTCGACAAGCGGCTGCTCAGCAAGTACGGCCGGGCCACCCCCGAGGCGCTCGTCGAGTCCGCGCTGTGGGAGTGCTCGCTGTTCGAGGAGCACGACTTCCGCGACATCAAGATCTCGGTGAAGCACAACGACCCCGTCGTCATGGTGGAGGCCTACCGGCTGCTCGCCGAGCGGTGCGACTACCCGTTGCACCTCGGCGTCACCGAGGCCGGCCCCGCCTTCCAGGGGACGATCAAGTCGGCAGTGGCCTTCGGTGCGCTGCTGAGCCAGGGGATCGGCGACACGATCCGGGTCTCGCTCTCCGCCCCGCCGGTGGAGGAGGTCAAGGTCGGGTCGGCGATCCTCGAGTCCCTGGGCCTGCGGCCCCGCGGGCTGGAGATCGTGTCGTGCCCGTCGTGCGGCCGCGCGCAGGTGGACGTGTACTCGCTGGCCAACCAGGTGTCGGCCGGGCTGGAGGGGCTCAGCGTGCCGTTGCGCGTCGCGGTCATGGGCTGCGTCGTCAACGGCCCGGGGGAGGCCCGCGAGGCCGACCTCGGCGTCGCGTCCGGCAACGGCAAGGGGCAGATCTTCGTGGAGGGCAAGGTCATCAAGACCGTGCCCGAGGCGGCGATCGTCGAGACGCTCATCGAGGAGGCCCTGCGCCTCGCCGACGAGCGGGGGCTGGCGGCCGGACCGGCGGAGGTCATCGTCGGGTGAGGCGGGTGGGACCGGTGGGCGTCCGGTGACCGGCGTGGCTCTCTAGGCTGACGACGTGCGCAGGACCTCACCGTGCCGGGTCCTGGACGACAAGGACCTCCCGGACGTCCGGGCCCTGCTCGCCCGGGACCCGGTCGCCAACGTCTTCGTCGCCGGCCGCGTCGAGGCCGCGGGGCTCGACCCCTGGCGGCTCGGGGCCGAGCTGTGGGGGTACGCCACCGCGGAGGGCCTGGCGGGCGTCTGCTTCGCGGGGGCGAACCTCGTCCCCGTCGGCTGCTCCCCGGCTGCGCTGACCGCCTTCGCGGACCGGGCGCGCCGGCTCGGCCGCCGCTGCTCCTCGATCGTCGGAGATGCCGAGCAGGTGCTGACCCTGTGGCGGACGCTCGCCGCCAGCTGGGGGCCGCCCCGCGAGGTGCGGCCTGACCAGCCGCTGCTGGCGCTGTCGGCGCCGCCGCTCGTGCTGCCCGACCCGCTCGTGCGCCGCGCGGCCCTGGCGGACCTCGACGTGGTCTTCCCGGCCGCCGTCGAGATGTTCACCGAGGAGGTCGGCGTCAGCCCGGTCGAGGCGGACGGGGGCCTGCTGTACCGGTCCCGCATCGCGGAGCTGATCCTGGCCGGGCGGTCCTTCCTGCGCACCGAGGGGGACCAGGTGGTCTTCAAGGCCGAGCTGGGCGCGGTGAGCCGCTCGAACGCCCAGATCCAGGGCGTCTGGGTCCACCCGGACTGGCGGGGCAAGGGGCTCGGCACCGCGGGGACCGCGGCCGTCGCCGCCTTCGCCCTCGGGGACGGGGTCTCCTCCGTGAGCCTGTACGTCAACTCCTACAACGCGCCCGCCCGCGCGGCCTACGCCCGCGTCGGTTTCCGGCAGATCGGCACGTTCGCCAGCATCCTCTTCTGACGGCGCGGCGGCCGCCCACTGACCATCCGGACACCAGGCGCCACCCCGGGAAGGGATCTGCCCGCTCCTAGGGCAAGATGCGCTGCACCCGCTGTCTGCCACCCGGCAGGTCGGCGCGCGCGAAGGGGAGCCACTCATGACGTTGCAGGTGAAGCCCGGGACCAGCTGGCACGAGGTGTACGCGGCGGCGCAGGCGGCCGCGCCCGAGGCCTTCGACGGGGACCGGCTGCGCAACCTGATCGACGGGGAGTGGCGGCGGACGGGGGTCTCCGGCGATCACCTCTCGCCGCTGGACGGGACGCCGATCATCGGGCCGCCCCGCGTCGGGTACGACGAGGCGGTCGCGGCCGTGGCCTCGGCGGCCGGCGCACACAAGCGGTGGGCCGACGTGGACCTCGACGAGCGCCGGGCGCGCGTGACGCAGGCCGTCGACCTGATGGCCGAGCACCGCGACCTGCTGGCGCTGCAGCTGGTCTGGGAGATCGGCAAGCCGTGGCGCCTCGCCTGCGCCGACGTCGACCGGTGCCTCGAGGGCGTCCGGTGGTACGTCGGCGAGATCGAGCGGCAGCTCGACGGCCGCTCCCCGCTGCCAGGCCCGGTGTCCAACATCGCCAGCTGGAACTACCCGATGTCGGTGCAGGTGCACGCCGAGCTGGTGCAGGCGCTCGCCGGCAATGCCGTCATCGCGAAGACGCCCAGCCAGGGCGGGTTCCACACGCTCACGCTGGCGCACGCGCTCATGGCTCGCGCGGGTCTGCCCGTGACGCTGGTCTCCGGCGTCGGAGCGGCGCTGGGTGACGCCCTCATCCGGGGTGAGGGCATCGGTGCCCTGGCGTTCGTGGGCGGCCGGGCCAACGGCCGGAAGGCCGCGACCGCCCTCGCGGACACCGGCCGCCGGCACTTCCTGGAGCAGGAGGGGCTGAACGCCTGGGGCGTCTGGGACTACAGCGACTGGGACACGCTGGCCAAGCACCTGCGCAAGGGGTTCGAGTACGCCAAGCAGCGGTGCACGGCGTACCCGCGGTACGTGGTGCAGCGGGAGCTGTTCGACCAGTTCCTCGCCATGTACCTCCCGGTCGTGAACGCCGTGACCTACGGCCACCCGCTGGCCGTCGAGAACGCCGACGACCCGCTGCCCGAGCTCGACTTCGGCCCCGTCATCCACGCCAGCAAGGCGGCGGACCTGCAGGAGCGGCTGGCCGAGGCCATCTCCGGGGGCGGGATCCCGCTGGCGCGGCGGAGCCTCGACGAGGGGCGCTTCCTGCCCGGCCAGGACACCTCGGCCTACGTCGCGCCGGCCTGCGTGCTGGAGCCGCGGACGTCCTGGTCGTTGCACCACAGCGAGCCGTTCGGCCCGCTCGACTCGATCGTTCTGGTCGACAGCGAGGCGGAGCTGCTGGCCGCGATGAACGTGAGCAACGGATCCCTCGTGGCGAGCATCGCGACGGACGACGCCGACGTGGCGGCCCGCGTCTCGGAGGAGCTGCAGGCCTTCAAGGTGGGGGTGAACAAGCCGCGGAGCCGCGGGGACCGCGAAGAGGTCTTCGGCGGCAAGGGGGCGTCCTGGAAGGGCGCGTTCGTCGGCGGCGACCTGCTGGTGACCGCGGTGACGATGGGACCCGAGGGGACCGGGGAGCGGCTGTTCGGCAACTTCCCGGACTACTCGCTCTACCCGGCGACCTGACCGGAACGACGAGCTGGCTGCGTATCACCCGGTTGGGGGATCAGGAGCTGGTGCGGGGGTACCGAAGCTGGTGTCGGGACCGAGAATTTCGGCCCCGACACCAGCACCTCCGGCTGGTTCGCGTCACCCTGCTTGGCGGCTCCGGTGACGCGCGCAGCACTAGCTCCAGGTACGACCGCGCATGTTGTGACACCTCCTCCATGGGGTTTCCGGAGGGTGACTAGCCGCTATTGGCTAGTCACCCTCCGTCGCCATGGGAGAGTAGCCAAGGAGCGGTGCCCCGGGAAGTGGGCATAAGTAGCTTCTTTGCACAATCATCCGTGCGTCCGGGTTGCCGGCTGCGAACGACTGACAGGGGCCGTCTCGCCGTGTCCGCACCGACCGGGGCATCACCCGGGCGTGCGGAGCAAGCCGACCCCGGCGGTGCGGTGACCGCTCCGCCGCCCGACACCGACCGGGATCCCGACCGGGCCGTCGTGACCGGCGAGGCGCTGCTGCTGCTCGTCGCCCGACTCGTCTCCGTCGTCGGGGACCAGCTCGCCCGCGTCGCCCTCTCCGTGATC
Organism: Mycobacterium sp.; assembly: GCA_025965515.1. Lineage (GTDB taxonomy): Bacteria > Actinomycetota > Actinomycetes > RYN-182 > RYN-182 > RYN-182. Next base: position 4,396 of record JAOPWU010000196.1, on the reverse strand, counting down.
GTCTACGGCCGCACCGGCTCGGCCGCCACGTCCGCGCTCGTCTACGCGGTGAGCTATCTGCCGTCCATCGTCGGCAGCGCCACCCTCGCCGGCCTGGCCGACCGGCTGCCGCGCCGCTCCGTGGCCGTCACCTGCGACCTGCTCCGCGCGGCGCTGGTCCTGCTCGCCGCCGTCCCCGGCGCGCCCCTGCCGCTGCTGTTCGTCCTCGTGCTGGCCATCGCGCTCGTCGACGCCCCGTACCAGGCGGCCCGCGGCGCCCTGCTGCGCAGCGTCGCCGGTGGTGACCGCTCCTACGGCCGGGTCACCAGCCTCGACGACGGCGTGCAGCACGTCGGCCAGATCGCCGGCTTCGGCGTGGGTGGCGCGGTGCTCGCCTGGCTCGGCCTACGGACCGGGCTGCTGGTCGATGCGGCGACGTTCGGCGCCAGCGCCCTGCTGGTGCTGCTCGGCGTCCGGCACCGGGTGGCCGCCGTGGCGCCCGACCCGGATGCGGCGCGCGCGGTCGGCGACAGGGTCCGGCAGGCGCTCACCGACACCCGCGTCGGCCTGGCCGCCGTGCTGGCCGCGCCGAGCCGCCGGGCCATCCTGCTGGCCTGGGTCGGACTCGCGTTCGTCATCGCACCCGAGGCGCTCGCCGCGCCGTGGGCTGCGAGCCTGCACCGGGGGACCGGGACGGTGGGCCTGCTGCTGGCCGCCAACCCCGTCGGGAGCGTGCTGGGGCTGCTGCTCGTCGGGCGGGCCCGGGTCCAGGCCGACCGCCGCTGGATGGCAGGGCTGGCGCTCGTCTCGGTCGCCGTGCTCGTGCCGATGTTCGCCTCGCCGGGGCTCGGCGTGGCGCTGCTGCTGCTGGCGCTCTCCGGGTTCGCCGCGAGCTACGACGTGCTCGCGCGGATCGCCTTCGTCGTCGCGACGCCGGACGAGGTGCGTGGCCGCGCGTTCGGCGTGGCGGCCTCCGGGCTCGGCACGGCGCAGGGTGTCGGCGTCGCCCTGGCGGGCGTCCTCGGCCTGCTGGTCACGCCGCCCGTCGCGGTGGGGTGCGCAGGGCTCGCGGGCGTCGTCGCGCTGCTCGCCGTGCTGCGCTGGACGCCGCCCGGTCCCTCGCCCGCCTGAGCAGCTGACGCGAGGCATATGTGGCCCAGGTAACATGCCCGGTTACGCTCAGTGCGCGTCGGGCTCCCCGGCGCAGGCGCTGCGGCCCGCGGGTCTGAGCGGCGCCAAGCGACGGAAGGGGAACACGTGGCACTCGACCCCGCGATGGCACGGCTGCTGGAGTTCCTGGCGGCTTCGGCGCAGCAGGACTGGACCACCACGCCCATCGAGCAGACGCGCGCCGGGATCCTCGCCCTGCAGCTCGGCGCCCGGGAGGGCGACCCGGTCTACGACCACCCGACGTCCGTCCGGGACCTCGAGGTCCCCGGCGCGGTCGGTCCGCTCAAGGCCCGCTACTACCGGCCGGAGGCGACCGCGGGGGACGACACGACGCCCCTGATCCTGTTCTTCCACGGGGGCGGCTACGTCCTGTTCGACCTGGAGACGCACGACGCCCAGGCCCGCGCCCTGGCCGTTCACGGCGGCGCCGCGGTGCTCTCGGTGGACTACCGGCTGGCCCCGGAGGACCCGTACCCGGCCGCCGCCGACGACTGCGAGGCCGTTGCGCGCTGGCTCGTCGAGCACGCCGCCGACTTCGACGCGGCCCCCGACCGCATCGCCGTGGCGGGGGACAGCGCCGGCGGCAACCTCGCGGCGGTGACCTGCCTGCGGCTCGCGGCGTCAGGTGGCCCCCGGCTGTTGGCGCAGGTGCTGATCTACCCCAACACGTCCTCCACGGGGGACTTCCCGTCGATCGTGGAGAACGCCGAGGGGTACTTCCTGACCACGGCGCAGATGGAGTGGTTCCAGGCGCAGTACTGCCCGACCGGGTCCGACCCGGCCGACTGGGGCCGTTCCCCGCTCGTCGCGCCCGCGGAGCTGCTGGCGGCCACCCCACCGGCGGTCGTCTGCACGGCCGAGTACGACCCGCTGCGAGACGAGGGGGAGGCCTACGCCGAGCGCCTCCGTGACGCGGGGGTGCCCGTGTGGTCCCGCCGCTACGGCGGGCTCGTGCACGGCTTCTTCGGGTTCGGGCCGTTCGTGCCCGCCGCGGCTACCGCGATCGTCGAGGTGGCGCAGGCCTTCCGGACGCTCGCGGCGACCACCGACGCGACAACCGTCGCCTAGCCAGACCCCGGGCCGCCGGGCGGGACACCCGGCCGGCGGCCCGGGCGCAGCTCAGTAGGCGCGGCCGACGTACGCCAGGATCGACGGGTCCGCGAGCGCCGCCGCGTCACCGTCGGGACCGTCCCCCAGCTCGGGGACGGTGCCCTCAGCGGTGCTGAGGCAGCGCACCGTCACCGCCTGCTGGGCCAGCTCCGCCTCGCCCTCCGGGCCGAGCAGGTGCCACGGGATGCGCGCCCAGCCGGTCTTCGCCGCATCCAGCGCGTCCGCCACGGTGGTCACGTCCGTCGTGTTCGCCAGGCGCCGCTCGAGCGCCTCGTCGTGGAGCGCCTGCTGGCCGTCCGTGAGCGCCCGCGCGACGGTGTCGAGCACCGCCCCGACGGCGATGGTCTGCTTGTCGCCCGCGATCCGCCGGACCACGGTGACGTTCCCCTCGGCCAGATCGCGCGGGCCGACGTCGACCCGGACCGGGATGCCCTTGAGCTCCGCCTCGATGGCCCGCCGCCCGAACGCGAGGTCACGCCCGTCGAGCCGCGCCCGGATGCCCCGGGCGCGCAGGTCCGCCACCAGCCCCTCGGCCGTGCTGCGCGCGGCGGGGTCCTCCTTCACCAGCATGACGAGCACCTGCACGGGTGCCAGCCGCGGCGGCACCCGCAGCCCGGCGTCGTCGCCGTGGCACATGATCAGCCCGCCGACCATCCGGGTGCTGACGCCCCAGGACGTCTGCCAGACGTACTCCCGCTGGCCGGCCGAGGAGAGGTACCGGACGTCGAAGGCGCGCGCGAAGTTCTGGCCCAGCTCGTGGCTCGTCCCCATCTGCAGGGCCTTGCCGTCGCGCATCATGGCCTCGCAGGTGAGCGTGTTCACCGCACCGGCGAACCGCTCCCGGGCCGTCTTACGGCCCTTGACCACCGGCATGGCCAGCACGTCCGTCATGAACGCCGCGTACACGTCCTCGAGGATCTGCCGGGCGTAGGCGCGGGCCTCGGCCTCGTCGGCGTGGCACGTGTGCCCCTCCTGCCAGAGGAACTCGGTCGTCCGCAGGAACACCCGGGGCCGGAGCTCCCAGCGCACCACGTTGGACCAGTTGTTCACCCGCAGCGGCAGGTCCCGGTAGGACTGCACCCACTTCGAGAAGAACGAGTTGATGATCGTCTCGCTGGTCGGCCGCACCACGACCGGCTCCTCCAGCTCCTTGCCGCCCGCGTGGGTGACCACGGCGAGCTCGGGGCTGAAGCCCTCGACGTGCTCGGCCTCGCGGCGCAGGTACGACTGGGGGATGAACAGCGGGAAGTAGGCGTTCTCCGCCCCCGCGTCCGCGATCCGGACGTCCAGGTCCCGTTGCATGCCCTCCCACAGGGCGTAGCCGGTCGGGCGGATCACCATCGTGCCGCGCACCGGGCCGTTGTCGGCGAGTTCCGCCTGGGTGACGACGTCCTGGTACCAGCGGGGGAAGTCGACGGCTTGCGACGTCAACAGGGAGGGCTTTGCCATGTCCGGATCGTAGGGGGCAGCGCCGGTGCGGCCGTGCCCGGGCGTGCGTCCGGCGCCTGCCGGCTCAGGTTCCGGGGACCGCGGGAACCGCGGCGGCGGGCGGGGTGCCGGCGCGGATCCGGAGCACCGCGGCAGCGGTGGCGGTGGCCGCCATGGCCTGGCCGGCGGTGCCGCGCACGCCCGGATCCGTGACGCTGCGGAGCAGGTCACGCCAGGCGGCGCAGGCCTCCTCCTGCAGCCGGACCAGCAGCGCCAGCGCGCTCGGGCCAGCCACCGGCGGGACCGGGAGGCGGTAGGCGGCGAGCGGCCCGGGTGGCGTCTCCCCGCGGGTGGCCAGGAGGTCCTGCAGCGTGTCCCGCCGGGCGCGGGCGGCGTCCCGCAGCGCGGTCGCCAGCGCGGCGTTGTCGGCGTCGCCCGTGCTCGCCAGCACCGCGCCCGCCGCGGCGGTGCCGTAGACGACCGCGTGCTCGGTCGCGAGCGTGCGGCGCAGCGCCGCCCGGTCGGCGTCCGGGGCGGACGCACCCGACGGGGACGGGGTGGGCGTCCCGGCGGCGCTCACGGGGTCGGCCCGGGGGAGGGGACGACGCCGAGGGTGGCCGCGGGTGTGGTGCCGGTCAGCAGCCCGAGCACGGCGCCGCGGGCCGCGGCTGCCGCGGCGAGGGAGCCGTGGGCCGCGGCGGTCGCTCCG
>JAOPWU010000036.1 GCA_025965515.1 Mycobacterium sp. | reverse complement strand
TGCAGGCGGCGGCGATGAGGCTGACGTCGAGGGGGTCCCGCACGGCGTAGCAGCCGGGCGCGGCCAGGCGGCCGCAGGCGTTGCCGAACTGCCAGAAGGCGATGAGCACGTACGCCGCGAAGACCATAGCCGAGCTGCCGCTGGCCAGCCCGTCGAGCCCGTCCGTCAGGTTCACGCCGTTACTGGTGGCCGAGATGACCAGGTAGGCCCAGACCACGAAGCCCACGGCGCCGATCGCGATGGCCCCGTCGCGCACGAAGCTGATGTGCGTGGACGCCGGGGACAGCCCCAGCCGATTGTGGAACCGCAGCGCGAGGACGGCGAACACCACCGCGATCAGCGCCTGACCGAGGAACTTGGCGCGGGCGTTGAGGCCCAGCGACCGCTGCTTCTTGATCTTGATGAAGTCGTCGGCGAAGCCCACCGCCCCGAGGCCGACCATGACCAGCAGGACCAGGAGCCCGGACACGGTGAAGCCGCGCCATTCCGCGAGATGCGCCACCAGGTACCCGGCGAGCGTCCCGAGGATGATCATGATCCCGCCCATGGTGGGCGTGCCGCGCTTGCTGATGTGGGTCTTGGGCCCGTCCTCCCGGATCTCCTGGCCGTAGCCCCGGGAGCGGAAGGCGCGGATCACCAGGGGCGTGCCGACAAGGCTCACCACCAGCGACACGAGCGCCGAGATCAGGACGAACTTCACTGCTGCACCTTCGCGGTCGGCGACGGACGGGCACCTGCGGGGCCCTCGGGCCCGGCCGGTCCGCCGTGCTCCGCGAGCACTGCGGCCACCACCCGCTCGAGGCCCGCGACCCGGGAGCCTTTCACGAGCACGACGTCACCCGGCGCGAGCACCGTCCGCAGCACCGCCAGGGCCTCGTCGACGTCCGCCACCGGGAGGGACTCCCGCTCCCACGAGCCCTCCAGGACGGCGCCCGCGTGGATCCGTCCCGCCGCGGCCCCCACGACGACGAGTTGGTCGATGTTGAGCCGGACGACGGTCTCGCCGATGGCGTGGTGCTCGGTGTCCGCGGCGTCGCCGAGCTCGGCCATCTGTCCGAGCACGGCGACGGTGCGCCGCCGCGGCCCCCCCGGCGGCCGGCCGAGGGCCACCAGGGCCTTCAGCGCGGCCCGCACCGACTCGGGGTTGGCGTTGTAGCTGTCGTCGACGACCGTGATGCCGTCGGCGGTGTCGACGACGGCCATGCGCTGGGCGCTGCGCGGCAGCGCGGCCGACAGCGCCCGGGCCACCGCGGGGACGGTCATCCCCAGCCCCGTGGCGATCGCGGCGACGGCCAGCGCGTTGCCGACGTGGTGTTCTCCCACGAGGTTGAGCCGCACGTCGGCCTCGGCACCCCCTGCGGCGAGTCGGAACCCGGCGCGGCCGTGGCCGTCGAGCTCCACGTCTTCGGCCGTCACGGTGGCGCCGGGCGACGTTCCGAAGCTGCGGACCGGTGCGGCCGTGCGCGCGGCCATGGCGGCCACCACCGGGTCGTCGGCCTGCAGCACGGCGAACGGCAGGCCGGAGCCGCGCGGGGCGGCCGGGTCAAGGCTCTCGACGAGCTCCCCCTTCGCCTGCGCCACGACCTCCCGGGACCCGAACTCCCCCAGGTGCGCCGACCCCACGTTGAGCACCGCGGCGACGTCCGGCCGGACCACGGCGCAGAGCGTCGCGATGTGGCCCAGGCCGCGGGCCCCCATCTCGGAGACCAGGAACCGGGTGTCCGCCTCGCAGCGCAGCGCCGTGAGCGGCACGCCGATCTCGTTGTTGTAGGAACCGGGGGGCGCGACGGTCTCCCCCAGCTCGGCGAGCACGTCCGCAAGCAGGTCCTTGGTCGTGGTCTTGCCGGACGAGCCGGTGATCCCGATGCGGACCAGATCTGGCAGGCGCTGCAGCCAGGCGGCGGCGAGCGCCAGCAGGGCCTGCGCGGGGTCGCCGACGACGACGGCCGGGCCGCCCGTCTCCCGCGACGCCAGGACGGCGGCGGCGCCCGCCTCGACCGCGGCGTCAGCGAACGCGTGGCCGTCGACCCGCTCCCCCGGCAGCGCCACGAACAGCGCCCCCGGTCCCGCGGCGCGGGAGTCGACAACGACGTCCGTGAGCAGGGTGCCGGGCGCGAGGCCACCCGCCAGGCGCCCGTCGACGGCCCGGGCGACCTCCTGCGCGGTCAGCCGCACAGCTCGCCCCGCTGCTGGACGGCGCGCCGCAGCACCGCGCGGTCGTCGAACGGCAGCACCCGGTCCCCGAGGTCCTGCCCGGTCTCGTGGCCCTTGCCGGCCACCAGCACCGTGTCGCCCGCCCCCAGTCCCTGCACGGCGAGGGCGATGGCCTTCGCCCGGTCCGGCTCCACGATCACCGAGGCGCCCTCGGGGACGCCCGCGCGCACGGCCGCGAGGATGGCGTCGGGGTCCTCGCCGCGCGGGTTGTCGCTGGTCAGCACCGCGAGGTCCGCGCCGTCGGCGGCCGCCCGGCCCATGAGCGGGCGTTTGCCGGCGTCGCGGTCCCCGCCGCACCCCAGCACCACCACGAGCCGGCCGGGCGTGGTCTCGCGCAGCGCGGCCAGCACGCTCGCCACCGCGTCGGGCGTGTGCGCGTAGTCCACGATCGCGGCGTACGGCTGACCCGCCTCGACCCGCTCCATGCGCCCCGGGACGCCCGGCAGCTGCGCGATGCCCCGCACGGCTGCGGTCGGTGGCACCCCGGCCGCGGTGAGGACCGCCAGGGCGCCGAGGGCGTTGCTCATGTTGTAGCGGGCCGGCATCGGCACCGAGACGTCGAGGACGCCTGCCGGGCCGTGCGCCTCGAAGCGGGTGCCGGACGGCGACGGCCGCACCGCGGCGACCGTCCAGTCGGCGGGGCCGTCGAGCGCCCAGGTGATCGGCGGCCGACCCGCTTCGGTGAGCCGGGCGGCGAGCTTCCGGCCCCAGTCGTCGTCGGTGCACACCACGGCGACGCGGGCGAACCCGGGGGCGAACAGCGACGCCTTCGCCTCGAAGTAGGCGGCCATGTCCGGGTGCCAGTCGAGGTGGTCCTGCGACAGGTTGGTGAAGGCAGCCACGGCGAACGTTGCGCCCGCCACGCGACCCTGCGCCAGGGCGTGGGACGACACCTCCATGGCCACAGCGGTGACCCCCCGCTCCACCATCACCGCGAGCAGGGCCTGCAGGTCCGGGGCCTCGGGGGTCGTCCGCGCGCTGGGCAGCGAGGTGCCCGCGAAGCGCGTCTCGATCGTGCCGATGATGCCGGTCTCGTGCCCCGCCGCCCGCAGCCCCGCCTCCAGGAGGTAGGCCGAGGTGGTCTTGCCGTTGGTGCCGGTCACGCCGAGCAGCAGCAGCTTGCTGCTGGGGTCGCCGTAGACGGCGGAGGCAACGGCGCCAAGGCACGCGCGCGGGTCCCGCACGACGACGACGGGCAGTCCGCCGGGGGCGTCGGGCTCCGGATCGCCGTCCTCGCCGTCCTCGGGGTCCGGGTCGTCGGGGTCGGCGGGGTGCCGGCCGCCCGATGCGGCGCGGGCCTGCTGTGCGAGCAGTTCGGCGCCCTCCGGGTCGGTCAGCAGCGCGACGGCGCCCGACGCCGCCGCCTGGGCGGCGAACCGCGCCCCGTGGACCCGGGCGCCGGGCAGCGCGGCGTACAGGTCGCCGGCGCGCACGGCCCGGCTGTCGTGGGTAACCCCCGTGACCCGCACCCCGGCCGGGGGCGCCCCGAGCGGGGCGACGCCGGCCGCCCCGAGCACGTCGGCGAGGTCGCGGGCGACTGCGTGGGCGGGGCGCAGGCCGCCCGGGCCGTTCGCTGTCGTCACCGGGGCAGGCTACCCAGTCGCGGATACCCGGCCTGAGAGCGGCGGGTCACCAGTTGAGCTTCGCCGGGGGCGGGGTTGCCCCCGTGGGAGGCACCGCCAGCGTCTTGAGGCCGAAGCTCTCCACGGCGTGGAAGACCGGCGCGGCCACCTCGCCGCCGAAGTGGCTGGTCGTCGGGTGGTCCAGCACCACGACGGTGATCAGCGCGGGGGCGTCGGCCGGCGCGAAGCCGACGAAGCTCGCGACGTACCCGCCGTCGTAGCGGCCGTTGCTCACCGCGTACGCCGTGCCGGTCTTGCCCGCCACCCGGTACCCGGGGATGGCGGCCGCGGGCGCCGTGCCGGCCCCGCCGGTGACCGCCTCCAGCATCTGGGACACCGTCTTCGCCGTCGCGGCGCTGACCACGCGGGTGCCGGGCTTGCCGGGGACCGGGGTCGTGGTGCCGTCGGGGGCGACGGTGGCGTCCACCAGCCGCGGGACGGGGCGGACCCCGCCGTTCGCGATGGTCGCGTAGACGCCCGCGACCTGCAGGACCGTGGCCGCCATGCCCTGGCCGAACGGGATGGTGGCGGCCTGCGTGCCCGACCACTTCTGGACCGGCGCCAGGATGCCCGGGCTCTCCCCCGGCAGGCCGGAGCCTGTCGTGCTGCCCAGGCCGAACTTGCGCAGGTAGTCGTACAGCGTCTGGTTGCCGAGCTTCTGGGCGACCTCGATCGTCCCGATGTTCGAGGACTGCGCGAGGACGCCCGTGAAGGTCAGCCGCTCGGTGCCGTGGGCCTCCGCGTCGACGAAGTCCTGCCCGGCGACGTGGATGGACGGCGGAACGACGATCTGCGTCTCCGGCGTGGCCGTGCCCGTCTCGATGGCCGCGGCCGCCGTAATGACCTTGTTGACGGAACCGGGCTCGTAGACCTCGCTCACGGCACTGTTGCCGCGGGCAGCCGCGGGGGCCGCACCCGGGTTGGTCAGGTCCATCGACGGCGCGGTCGCCAGGGCGAGGATCTCGCCGGTCGGCTTCATGCTGATCACGGCACCGCCGCGCGCGCCGGCGGCCTGCACCTCGGCGGCGAGCTCGGCCTGCGCGGTGTACTGCAGGTCGCGGTCGAGCGTCAGCTTCAGGCCCGTGCCGGGCTTCGCGTCCACCTGCTTGTGGACCCCGAACGGCAACTGGGCGCCGCTGCTGGACTGCTCCACCAGCAGCGAGCCCGGTGTCCCCTGCAGCTGCTTGTTCCACTGCTGCTCGATACCGCCGACGCCGTTGTCCGCGCCGTCCACGAAGCCGAGCGCCCCCGCTGCGAGGTCCTTGCCCGGGTACATCCGCTGGCTGGTGTCCACCATGCTGATCCCGGGGACGGCCAGCGCGCCGATCCTGGTGGCCGTCTCCAGCGGGACCTGGGTGGCAAGCTTCACGTACTTGTTGGCCCCTGTGAGCTTCTTCGTCAGGACGTCGACGGGGAGCCCGAGCAGGGGCGACAGGGCCGCCGCCGCCTTCTCCGGGGTGCCGGGAACGCTCGCGGAGTAGCGCATCGTGGGATGGGTGAGCGCGCTGGGGTCGCCGATCACCGTGCGCGTGGGGACGTCGTAGGCGAGCGGGTTGCCGGTGCGGTCGGTGATGGCTCCCCGCGGGGCGAACAGCGCCTCGGTGGTCACCCGCTGCTGCTCGGCCCGCAGGCCGTAGTCGTGGGAGTGCGCGAACTGCAGGTAGGTCAGCCGGACGACCAGGACGCCCAGCAGCACGAGGACGACGAACAGCGCCGAGGAGATCCGCAGCTTCGCGCGGGCCCGCCGCGGCGCGGGCAGCCGCTCGCGCAGCGCCAGCAGGGCGCTCAGGTGGTCCCACAGCGTCACGGTGACGGGGGCGACACCGCCCGGCGTGCCTCCACGGGGCCTGCCGCCGGACCGCGGTCGGCTCCCGCGGGTGGGGGTCCGCCCCGCCCGGGCGCCCGAGCGCGCCGTCACGGCAA
>JAOPWU010000156.1 GCA_025965515.1 Mycobacterium sp. | reverse complement strand
GCACCCGCTCGACGTAGACGGCCTCGTGGGCGCGGTGGAAGCCGCCGACGCCGACGTGCACGATGCCGGCGGTCACGGCGCTGCGGTTGTACGACGGCGTCGGGACGTCGAGCCCGGCGAGGGTCGTATCCGACAGCCGCGTCACGGGACGAGCCGCACGGCGTCGAAGGTGCAGACAGCGGCTGTTCTACCCCCGGTCACGCCGCGCGTGCGTCCGCCGCGCCCAGCAGCTGCTCGACCTCCGACCACGACCTGATGATCGCGTCGACCCCGACCTCGCGAAGTTGCGCCTCCCGCTCGTCCCGCTCGGCGGGGTGCACGAACTGCAGGTTGCCGATCGTCGGGATGCCGGCGGCGACGGCGGAGCGCGCCCCGACGGTCGAGTCCTCCACGGCGAGGCCCTCTGCCGGTGTGATGCCGAGCTGGGCACAGGCGAACAGGTAGACGGCCGGGTCGGGCTTGCTCGTCGGCACGGGCAGGGAGTCCTCCGCGCTGTACCGCCGCTCGTCGGGGATCAGCTGGTCCAGGTCGGTCGCGGTGAAGCAGGCGGCGAGCCGGGCGGTGGCGCTGGAGCTGACGGCGGCGAGGACGTACCGCGAGCCCAGCCGGTCCAGCGGCTCCAGGACGTGAGGGTCGGGGCGCAGGACGCTGCCGAGGTAGCGGGTCACCCGGTCCTTTTCTTCCTGGACCCAGTACTCCAGCGCGTCCGCCGTGAGCACCGGGTCGGTCGTGACCGCGTCCGGGTGCCGGCCCGCGAGACCCGCTTCGAGGGGCACGCCATGCGCGACCGCCAGGTCGACCGCGGTGGTGCGGAAGTTCTTGCCGGTCGTGGCCAGTCGCAGCTGCTCGGCGCCGAAGCGGGCGGCGACGCCGATGCTTTCGAGGAACGCGTTGGTGACGGCGGCGGATGCGACGAACGCCGGCTCTTCGGAGGGGAAGAGGTTGCCGTCGGCGTCGCACAGGACAGCCCTGACGTTCAGCTGGGACAGGTCGGTCACGAGGCTCCTCGATCGGGATGAGCTCGGCAGCAGATTCCGCGTCAGGCGGCGCTCTGGTCGCCGAGCACGGCGGGGCGGTCGTCGTCGGAGCATGCCCACACGGCCGCCTCGACACCGCCGTGCGAGAGGACCCGCAGGGTGCGGGCGAGTTGCTCGACCAGGAGACGGTCGTCGCCGAGGTTGCCAAAGATGCTCCGCATCCCGAGCAGCGGGCGCGGGTCGTCGGCCCCGTGCGAGGCAAGCGCTCGGAGGGGTTCCGCGCGCGGATCCGACACCTCCAGGGCGGCGCCCGACAGGTCGGTGCCGCGCAGGTAGCGGAACCAGGCCGCGACGGCGAGCAACAGCAGGGCGTGCGGCCGGCCCTGGTCGCGGGCCTCGCGCAGCGACGGCAGCAGGTACGACGGCATCTTCACTGACCCACGCCGGCACAGCCGCGCAAGGCTGTCGCCGATGGCGGGGTTGGCGAAGCGCTGCAACGTCGTGTCGAGGTACTCCGCCAGGTTGAGCCCTGGAACGGTCGGAACGAGCGGCGCGACCTCGTCGCGGAGCATGCGCTCGACGGCGCCGCGCACGGCCGGGTCCGCCATGGCCTGGTCGGTCCGCTCGTAGCCAAGCAGGCTGCCGAGGTAGCCCAGGGCGCAGTGCCCGCCGTTGAGGAGCCGGGCCTTGACCACCTTGTACGGGGCGACGTCGCCGACGAGCTGCACGCCCACGCGCTCCAGCGGCGGCCGTCCGGCGCAGAAGTCGTCCTCGACGACCCACTGCCGGAAAGGCTCGGTGACGACGGGCCACCGATCGGGGACGCCGAAGAGCTCCTCGACCTCGTCGCGCGTCTGCGGGGAGGTCTCCGGGGTGATGCGGTCCACCATGCTGCTGGGGAAGCTCACCCGCCCGCCGATCCACCGCGCCAGCTCCGGGTCTGTCAGCTCGGCGAAGGACACGACGGCGGTGCGCGCCGCCGCGCCGCTGTCGGGGAGGTTGTCGCAGGAGAGCACGGTGAACGGCCCCGTTCCCGCCTGCCGGCGCCGGCGCAGGGCCTCGACCAGGAACCCGACGGCGGTGGTCGGCTGCTCGGGGTGCGCCAGGTCGTGCTGCACGTCGTCGTCGTGGACCTCGAAACGGCCTTCGCCGTCGGCGAGGTAGCCGCCGCCCGTGATGGTGAGCGTGACGAGGCGGGTGCGTGCGTCGGCGAGCGCTCGCAGGACCGCCTCCGGGTCGTCCGGCGCGAACAGGTACTCGACGAGGGCGCCGACGACACGGGCGCGGTCGCCGTCCGGGCTGCGCTCGACGACGGTGAACAGCCCGTCCTGCGAGCCCAGGACCTCGCCCATCTGCGGGCGGCGCAGGCCGACACCGATGACGCCCCACCCGGTCTCGCCCTGGGCGGCAAGGTCGTCGAAGTAGACGGCCTGGTGCGCGCGGTGGAATCCACCGACGCCGATGTGGACGACGGACGGCACCAGGGCGTCACGGTCGTACTGGGGTACCAAGACGGTCGAGGGGAGGGCGTCGAGCATGGCTCCGGTCAGAGCGGTGGCGCGCTCAGGTGGCATTTTGGCAAGTCTCCGGACGAATCGAGGACTCAGCCGTTGGGCGAAGCAGAGCCCAGGGCCGACACGTGGATGCGCTGGGCTGCTCAACGCTGGGACCCTCGTACCGCTTCGCTTGCTCGCTGAAACCGGCCGTGCAGCGGTCGATCTCAGCCGCTCTGGTAGATCGGGGCGAGCAGCCTGCGCAGCGGTCCCCACAGGGCCGGCGGAGCGGCGAGGACGTCACCTGCTGGAGGCACGCGACCGGCCGACGGGCCGTTCAGGTCGCCGACGGTACCGCCGGCCTCGACGACGAGCAGCACGCCGGCGGCGCAGTCCCACGGCTGCAGGCCGGGCACCCAGGCGGCGTCGGCGCGGCCGGTCGCAACCTGCGCCAGCGCCGACGCGGCGCTGCCGCCGCGGCGGACGTCGCGCACCTGCGGGACAAGGGCGTCGAGCATCGCTGCGACGACCGGCTTCTGCGCAGGCCGTCCCAGGTTCAGCTCCACCAAAGCCCGGCCGAGGTCGGACTGTGTCAGCGCTGCGACTTGGCGGTCGTCGCTCCACGTGCCTCCGCCGGCGCGGGCCCAGGTGCTGCGTCCGATCGCCGGCTCGACGACGACGCCGACGAGGAGCCGGCCGGTGCGGTCGGTCGCGGCGACGCTGACGGCCCAGTCCGGCCGGCCGTACAGGTAGTTGGTCGTGCCGTCGATCGGGTCGACGACCCAGCGGACACCTGTTGTCCCTGGCTCCTCGCCGGCCTCCTCGCCGAGCAGCGCGTCGTCCGGCCGGTACCGCCGCAGGACCGCGCGGATCGCCGTCTCGGTGTCGGTGTCGGCCTGGCTGACGAGGTCATCGGAGGCGGCCTTCTCCGACACCTGAAGCTCGTCCGCGCGCTGTCGCCAGCCGATCGCCACCTCGGCGCCCGCCTGCGCGGCAACCCGCGCCACGTCCAGCAGGTCGCCCGGCTGCGCCGTCACGCGCGCTGCGGTGGCCGCAGCCGGCGCAGCGTGTCGCCGACCTCATCGGCACACTGTCGTGTGAAGCAGCCGTACGCGGCGAGGACCACCGTCCACGGCAGCACCGCGGCCAGCGGCCGGTCACCGCCGAGCGCAACGTGCAGGACGGCGAGAACGAGGACACCGGCGAGCGTGACGGCGCGACGACGCCGAGGAAGCAGCGCGACCGCAAGAGCCGCCAGCGCGCCCAGTGCGCCCGTGCCGAGCGCACCGAACCCGTCGACATCGCCGGTTGCGTCGACCAGCTCGGTACCGGCGACCGCCGCCGACCCGCCGGCGATGACCAGCGCGAGGTTCCACGGGGCCAGCAGGGGCGTACGCCCCTGCAACGCCCGCCACGCGCACGGGCCGCGGTCCCCGACGCCGGAGGCGTCTCCCGGCAGCCACCGCACCAGGCCGAGGGTGTGCTCTCGGGCCTGGTCCGGACGTACACGCCACGCAAGCCGATCGTCCTCGACGCGGGCGAAGCGCATCGCCTCGAGGGTCCAGCGGCACGTCACGAACACCACCCCCAGTGCCCACATCGCCAGCGCAGCGGCGGCAACCAGCGCCGGGCGGCCGGTCAGGTCGACGGCAAGGGCAAGGCCGGTCATGCCGCGCACCGCGTACCCGGCACCCGCCACGACCCATAGCGCCAGCAATGCCGGGCGCAGCGGCACGGGCACCGTCGACGTGCGTCCGGTCGCCGCCGACCGGAGCCTCTCGTAGACGACGGCAGCGCCGAAAACACCGACGGTCATCGCCAGGAGCACGCCGGCGACCCCCGGAACGGCCACTGCGAGCGCTGCCGTGAGCCCGAGCCGCAACGCCATCACGGCCAGGCTGGCGGCGATGTGCGGACGTGCCTTCTCCAGCGGCCCGGGCAGCCGGCCGCGAGCCGCCGCGTCAGGATGCGCTTGGTCGGCGGCGAAGCCGCGGACGTCGTTCCACTGGTAGCGCGCCTGGTAGACGAGCAGCTCGAGGGCCAGCCACACGAGCACGGCTCGACCTGCCTGCTCGGCGGCGACACCGCCGACCGCGACCGTGCCCACCGCGAAGCCGAGCGGCGCGACGACGGCTTTGACGAGGTCCTTCGGACGAGGGACCAGCAGATAGCCAGCCAGCGAACGACCGGTGCCGGTGGGCGCGTCGTCGCGGAGACGCGTGGTCGCGGGATGCGCGGAAAGCGGCAGGGCGGTCACGGCCCGCAAGGTCGCCACTTTTCCGACGGCTGAAACCCTTCGCTGTCGATCAGCGGGTCAGGCGGTCGAGAAGCAGAGACGTGAAGCGGTCGTGGTCGACGTCATAGGCGATCTCCACCGGTCGCGCGTCGTGCAGCGGCACCACGACGTGAAGCAGCTCGTCGTTGGTCGCGTCCCACGCCACAGTCCGGCCGCGGGTCAGCCGACCCGACAGCTCGATGTCCGCCGCGCGCAGACGCGTGCGCACTACCTCGGGGTCCAGCAGGGCGGCCAGCGCGAGCGGGTCGTGCAGTGGGCAACCGTCACGGCCGAAGCGGGCCGCCAGCCACATCACCCACGGCCGCACGGTCCGGCTCAGGTACCTCGTCAGCGGCGCGTCCACGGCATCGAGCCGGTCCAGCTCCTCGAGGCGGAGGTAGGTCCGCAGCGTCACGTCCAGAGGGACGACGAGTAGCGGTGCGGCGCTGGTCAGGACGATGTGCGCGGCCTCTGGGTCGTACGCCGCGTTGAGTTCCTGCAGGACGTCCGGCAGTTCGAAGGCGCCACCCATCCAGACGATGCGATGGACGTTCACCGCGAACTGCGGATCGAGCAGCATCGCGGTAGCGACGTTCGTGAGCGGCCCGATCGCCAGCACTGTCACCTCGCCGGGATGGGCGGCGACCAGATCAACGAGAACCTGCGCAGCCGGCTCCGGACGGGGGCTGAGTGCGGTCGCCCCCGACGACAGGGCGCCCCACAGCTGCTGCGCCGCCGGCTCGTCGCGCCGGGCATCGAGCAGCGCGCGCCACGGCCGCGGGTCCTGCAGCAGCGGCCGCTCGGATCCGCGGTGCACCGGGACATGTCCCGCGCCCGCCGCGTCGAGGATCTCCAGCGCACCCTGGACACCGCGGTCGACCGGGACGTTGCCACTGACGACGGTGACGGCCAGCAGCTCGACCTCCGGCGAGCGAAGCGCGAGTGCGATGGCCAAGCCGTCGTCCACGTCGGAGCCGGCGATCCCGTTGCCGGGGTCCGCGTCGATGATCAGACGCATGAGGGGATCTCCTGCCCTGGGGGACTGCTGACTGCTCAGCCATTCCCGCGGCTCCGCACGGGCCGAGACCGAGGGGTCAGTCCTCGACGAGCCGGAGCGCCCCGGAGGGGCAGTGCGCGACCGCCTCGCGGACGGCGTCGAGGTGCTGCGGTGCTGCGTCCGGAATGACGACCACGACGAGACCTGCGTCCTCGTCCTGGTCGAACACCGCGGGGGCGGCGAAGACGCAGTTCCCGGAGCCGATGCAGACCTCGCGGTCTGCGGCCACTCTCACCCGCTGTACCTCCCTCACCAGGTGACGGGCAGCGCCTGCAACCCGTAGATGAAGTGATGAGGGCGGAACGGGACGTCCTCGACGGGCACCGCGAGGTCGAGCCGCGGGAAGCGGCGCAGCAGCGCCGGGAAGGCCGTCCTCATCTCCATCCGGGCCAGCGGCGCGCCCAGGCAGTGGTGCACCCCGTGCCCGAACGCCACGTGGCCCATCGCACCACGGGAGATGTCCAGCCTGTCGGGCTCCTCGACCAGCACCGGGTCGCGGTTGGCGGCCACCAGGGAGAGCGCCACGAGCTCGCCGGCGGGGATGGTCTGCCCGGCGACGGTGACATCGGCGGTCGTGGTCCGCAGCATCCCCTGCGGCACGATGGACAGCCACCGCAGCAGCTCCTCGACCGCCGGCTCGATCGCCGCCGGCTCGTCGCGCACCGCGGCCGCCTGCTCCGGGTGGAGCAGCAGCGCGAGGGTGCCCAGCCCGAGCATGTTCGCCGTCGTCTCGTGACCGGCGACGAGCAGCAGCAGCGAGATACCGACCAGCTCGTCGCGGGTGAGCTCGGCGCCGTGATCGCGGACCAGCATGCCCAGCATGTCGTCGCCCGGGTCGGCCTGGGCGCGGGCGACCTGCTCCGCCATGAACGCCCTGCTCTCCCGTTGCAGCGCCATCCGCTCCTCCATCGGAACAGACAGGTCCAGCTGCCGGCGGGTGCGGCGTTGGAACTGCGCGCGCTCGGAGTACGGCACCCCGAGCAGCTCGCAGATGACGAGCGAGGGGATCGGCAGGGCGAACTCGGCGACCAGATCGGCCGGCGCCCCCGTCCGCTCCAGGGCATCCAGGTGGTCGGCGACGATCTCCTCGATCCGCGGCGCCAGCCGGCGGATCCGGGCGACCGTGAACTCCGGCGTCAGCATTCGCCGGAGCCGGGTGTGCGCGGGCGGGTCCATCCCCAGCAGCCGGCCGGCGCGCTGCTGCGCCGCCTCGTCCTCACTCAGCCCCAGCTGCCGGGCCAGCGGGAAGCCTGTGCGCGCGTTGCTGAACCGCTCCGGGTCCGACAGCACCGCGCGGACGTCGTCGTAGCGGGTCACCAGCCAGGCGGTTATCCCGAACGGGGTCACCACCGGGGTCACACCCTCGGCCGCGCGCACCTGGGCGAGCTCGGCGACCGGGTCGAACCCGACGCGCTGCATGTGGACCGGCATCACCGGGGTCTGGGTCATGTTGGCCTCCTGGCAGCCAGGACCGCGACAGCGCTGACGCTACGCGCGCGATCCCCGGGCGGCGCCAGAGGTTTGCCGTCGCAACGGCGAACTGCAGGCCACCGGCCCGTGGACGCAGACCGTTGGGTCGCTGGGCTTCGCTGCGCGGAGCGTGCACAGTGAGGTCGCGCCGAATGGATTCCCTCGTGGAGGCGGATCGGCATGGAACGAACCACGTGCTGTGTCATCGGCGGAGGGCCGGCCGGAGTGATGGCCGGGCTGCTGCTCGCCCGCGCGGGAGTGAAGGTCACCGTGCTGGAGAAGCACGCCGACTTCCTGCGGGACTTCCGCGGCGACACCGTTCACCCCTCGACGCTGCAGCTGCTCGACGAGCTCGGGCTCGGCCAGCGGTTCGCGGCGCTGCGCCAGAGCAGGGTGGAGCGGGTCGCCTTCCCGCTGGACGGGCAGCAGCGGCTGTTGGTCACCGGCGACTTCCGGCTGCTGCGGGTCCGGCATCCCTACGTGGCCCTCGTCCCGCAATGGGAACTTCTCAACCTGCTCGCCGAGGCCGCGGCCGCGGAGCCGACCTTCACGTTACGGATGAGCCACGAGGCGACGGGGCTGGTGTGGCACGGCCACCGGGTCGCCGGCGTGGAATACCGCACCGGCGACGGCGGGACCGGGACGCTGACCGCCGACCTGACCCTCGCCGGTGACGGGCGTCATTCGATGGCGAGAAGCCAGGCGAACCTGCCTGTCCGGGAGTTCCCGATCCTGATGGACGCCTGGTGGTTCCGCCTCCCCCAACGCGAAGGTGACACCACCTCGACGCTGGCACCGCATCTCGGCTACGGCCGGATGGCCGTCGTTCTGCCCCGAGAGGGCTACTTCCAGATCGGCTACCTGGGGCGTAAGGGCACCGACGCCCAGCTGCGCGGACGCGGCGTCGAGGCCTTCCGCCGCGACATCGCCGAGCTGATGCCCGAGTTCGCCGACCGGGTCGACGCCATCCGGTCGCTGGACGACGTCAGGTTCCTCGACGTCCGCCTCAACCGCCTCCGCCGGTGGTACGCCGACGGTCTGCTGTGCATCGGCGACGCCGCCCACGCGATGTCGCCGATGGGCGGCGTAGGGATCAATCTCGCCATTCAGGACGCCGTGGCCGCCGCCACGATGCTGGCCGAACCCCTCCTCCGGGGAACCCTCACGCGCGCCGACCTGGCAGCGGTGCAGCGCCGCCGGCTCCTCCCGACGAGGCTGGTCCAGGCACTGCAGCGGATCATGCATCGCCTCATCGCCGACCCCGTCGTCACGGGGCGGCGGCAGGGACCGCCACGCCAGCTGGCCACGCTCATGGACCGGCTCCCTCGGGCCGCCTACGTCCCCGCCTACCTCATCGGCGTCGGCTACCGCTCCGAACACGCCCCCGGGTTCGCCCGCCGCACGCACTCGTGAGCCGACTGCGCTGGCTCGGGGACCGCTGCGGGGAGACGGCGCCCACGCACCGGGGGGTTGCGTCAGCGCCCCTGTGAGGCGCCCGTCCGCGGTGTCGAGAACGCGTGACCGGCTCCGTCCCCGCGGTGAACGCGACCAGAATGGGTCGCACCAGCACCGAGGAGAACCACGATGGCCAAGTACCTGCTGCTCAAGCACTACCGCGGCGCGCCGGCTTCGGTCAACGACGTGCCCATGGCCCGGTGGACGCCGGAGGAGATCTCGGCGCACGTGCAGTACATGAACGACTTCGCGGCCCGGCTGGAGGGGACCGGCGAGTTCGTCGACAGCCAGGCGCTCGCCCCCGACGGGACGTTCGTCCGGTTCGACGGCGAGGGGCGCCCGCCGGTCACTGACGGCCCCTTCGCCGAGACCAAGGATCTCATCGCCGGCTGGATGGTCATCGACGTCGACAGCTACGAGCGCGCCGTCGAGCTGGCCGGGGAGCTGTCGGCCGCCCCCGGCGCGGGCGGGAAGCCGATCCATGAGTGGCTCGAGCTGCGCCCGTTCCTGGGCGCGGCCCACACCATGACGGAGTGACCTCGCCGGTGGACGAGGTCCTGCTCCGGAGCCTCACACCGGGCGTGCTCGGGGTCCTCGTCCGTCGCGGAGCCGACTTCGCGGCGGCCGAGGACGCCGTGCAGGACGCGCTGGTCGAGGCGTTCCGCGTCTGGCCGGTCGACCCGCCGCGGGACCCGAAGGGCTGGCTGGTCACCGTGGCCTGGCGCCGGTTCCTCGACGCAACCCGGTCGGACGCCGCCCGCCGCCGGCGTGAGCAGCTCGTCGACGAGGAGCCGGCGCCCGGGTCCGCCCCCGGGGTGGATGACACGCTCCTGCTCTACTTCCTGTGCGCCCACCCGTCGCTGCCGCCGTCGTCCGCGATCGCGCTCACGCTGCGCGCCGTCGGCGGGCTGACCACCCGCCAGATCGCCCAGGCCTACCTGGTGCCGGAGGCGACCATGGCGCAGCGCATCAGCCGGGCCAAGCGCACCGTCTCCGGCGTGCGGTTCGACCAGCCCGGCGACGTCGCCACCGTGCTGCGCGTCCTCTACCTGGTGTTCAACGAGGGCTACTCCGGCGACGTCGACCTCGCCGCCGAGGCCATCCGACTCACCCGGCAGCTCGCGGCCGCGATCGACCACCCCGAGGTGGCGGGACTGCTCGCCCTCATGCTGCTCCACCACGCCCGGCGCGCCACCCGGACTGCGCCCGACGGCAGCCTGGTGCCGCTCGCCGAGCAGGACCGCGGCCGCTGGGACACTGGGTCGATCACCGAGGGCGTCGAGCTCCTGCAGGCCGCCCTCGCCCGCGACCGGCTGGGCGAGTTCCAGGCCCAGGCCGCCATCGCGGCACTCCACGCTGACGCGCGCACCGCCGAGGAGACCGACTGGGTGCAGATCGTCGAGTGGTACGACGAGCTCGCGGGCCTGACCGACAGCCCGGTCGTCCGGCTCAACCGCGCGGTGGCCGTCGGGGAGGCCGACGGACCGCCCGCCGGGCTGGCGGCGCTCGCCGCGCTGGACGGCTCACTGCCCCGCCACGCGGCGGTTGCGGCGTACCTCCACGAGCGCGACGGCGACCTGGTGACGGCGGCACGGCTGTACGCCGAGGCGGCGCACAAGGCACCCGATGTCGCCGAGCGTGACCACCTGACGCGCCAGGCCGCCCGACTCAACGCCGGCCGCGAGCTCTGCCGGGTCACGGAACCTGCGGCACCTGGCACGGGTCCGGGGCCACAGCGGTCGCCTCGACAGTGAGCGGCCGGTCGCGTTGCCGTTGCCGTCCGCGGTCGCGATGGGGCTAGCCAGCTGTCCGGCGAGGACCACGGGTGGCGGCCACCCCTGCGGTGTACGACGACGCTGCACGCGAGGTGGTGCGCGACGGCGACACCTGTGAGTACTGCACCGAGGCGCGCGGCCGGCACGGACAGCCGGCGCGATCAAGTCGGTGCCGCCGTTGCTGTGGCGCCGGCTCGAACGCGCACCCTTGTCACCATTGTCCGATGTGGGATACGCCCGCGTGTGGCTCCTGCTAGCGCGCACAATGGAGCGGATCGGTCGCAGCGACGGTTATCGTCTCTCGGCAGATGAGTCAGGTAGAGATGCGCGCGGGCGCCCCGGCCGCAGTTGACCCAGCAGGTGCCGCGGCGGGCCGCCGCGTCGCCGGCCTGGTCCAGGGCCGCGACCCGTGGTTGTTCGTCGTCATGGTCGTCGGCGCCCTGCTCGCCGTCTGGTTCTGCCGTCGGGGCCCAGCCTTGAGCCCGGACTCGATGAACTACCTCAGCGCGGCGGCC
>JAOPWU010000100.1 GCA_025965515.1 Mycobacterium sp. | reverse complement strand
CGCCGCCGTCAAGATCTTCCTGACGGCGTCCCCGGAGGTGCGGGCCGCGCGGCGGGCCGGGCAGACCGGACAGTCGGCGCCGGAGCAGGTCGACGCCACGCTCGCCGACCTGCACCGCCGGGACACGCACGACAGCGGCCGGGCCGTGGCGCCCCTGCTGCGGACCGACGACGCGGTGCTCCTGGACACCTCGGAGCTCGACCTGGCCCGGTCCGTCGCGGCCACGCTGGAGATCTGCGCGGCGGCCGGCGTGCGCCCCGCGGTCCGCTCCTGACCCTGCCCGGGGCCGCGGGGCCGCTCCGCTGCGGGGCGGGATGCGACAGTAGGAGGCGAGGCGGCCGAAGGGCCGCTCGCCGTAGCAGCGACCGACGACCGGTGGCAGGGGACCGGCGACGGGCGTGAGGAAGTGGGAACGGCATGGCGGGCGAGCACCAGGTGGACGACGACCGGACCGGCGGCGGGACCGCGACGGTCCGGAGCGGCCGCCCGCAAGGCCGGCCGACCGCGCCCGTCGTGGCCGTGGTCGGCCGCCCCAACGTCGGCAAATCGTCGCTGGTCAACCGCATCGTCGGTGCCCGGCTGGCCGTGGTCCAGGACGTGCCGGGCGTGACCCGCGACCGCGTCGCCTACGACGCCACCTGGCGCGGCCGGCGGTTCACGCTGGTCGACACGGGCGGCTGGGAACCCGACGCCCAGGGGCTGGCGGCGCGCGTCGCCGAGCAGGCCGAGACGGCCGTCGAGGCCGCCGACGCGGTGCTGTTCGTGGTCGACGCGACCATGGGCGCCACCGAGGTGGACCTGGCGGTGGCCCGCATCCTGCGGCGGGGGAAGAAGCCCGTCGTGCTGGCGGCCAACAAGGTCGACGACGCACGGGGCGAGCTCGACGCCGCGGAACTGTGGTCGTTGGGGCTGGGGGAACCGTTCCCCGTGTCCGCGCTGCACGGCCGCGGCTCGGGCGACCTGCTCGACCTGGTGCTCGAGGCGCTCGAGAAGGGCCGCGACCGGGCCCCCGACGACGTCGACGAGGAGGGCGGGCCCCGCCGCGTCGCGCTCATCGGCAAGCCGAACGTGGGCAAGTCCAGCCTCATCAACAAGCTGCTCGGCAGCGAGCGGGTGCTCGTCGACTCCGTCGCCGGCACCACGCGGGACCCCGTCGACACGGAGATCACGCTCGGCGGCGAGGTGTGGCGGTTCGTCGACACCGCCGGACTGCGCAAGCGGGTGTCGCACGCCAGCGGCGCCGAGTACTACTCGTCGCTGCGCACCGCCGCCGCCCTGGAGGCCGCGGAGGTCGCGCTGGTGCTCCTCGACGCGGGGGAGGCCATCAGCGAGCAGGACCAGCGGGTCATCGGCATGGTCGAGGAGGCCGGCAAGGCCCTCGTCCTCGCGTTCAACAAGTGGGACGTCGTGGACGAGGACCGGCACCCGATGCTGGAGCGCGAGATCGACCTGCAGCTGCAGCACGTCCGCTGGGCGCCGCGCGTGAACATCTCCGCGCGCACCGGCCGGGCGGTCGACAAGATCGCGCCGGCGCTGCGGACCGCCCTCGCGGGGTGGGAGCAGCGCGTCCCGACCGGCCGCCTGAACAGCTGGCTGGCCGAGGTCGTGGCGGCGACGCCCCCGCCCGGGCGCGGCGGCAAGATCCCCAAGGTGAAGTTCGCGACGCAGGCCGCCACCAGCCCGCCGCGCTTCGTGATCTTCACGAACGGCTTCCTCGAGGCCGGGTACCGGCGGTTCCTGGAGCGGCGGCTGCGGGAGGAATTCGGCTTCGTCGGCACGCCCGTGGAGGTCGCCATCCGGGTGTCGGAGAAGCGGGGCCGCTGACGCGGCCGCGCCGACCGCGCCGGAGGGCCCGCCCGCCTGCGGGCCGGACCGCGCGGTGCGGTACGGTTCCCCGGCACGCTTCGCGCGTGCTGCGGGACGTGGCGCAGCTTGGTAGCGCACCTGACTGGGGGTCAGGGGGTCGTGGGTTCGAATCCCGCCGTCCCGACGCTGGAGGCGCCGCCAGGTCCGCCCGGCGGGCGCCCTCCCGGGACGGTCGGCGACGCGGACGGGAGTGACGGCGTGGCAGGTCCGGGGGGCTCGCCCTTGACGCTCCGGCCCGAACCGGAGGTCAGCTCCCGGGTTCTCACCCTCCCGAACCTGCTGTCGTTCCTGCGGCTGCTCGGGGTGCCGCTCTTCGTCTACCTGGTCCTGGGGCCGCACGCGGACGGCTGGGCCCTCGCGGTCCTCATCTACGCCGGCTTCTCGGACTACCTCGACGGCAAGCTCGCCCGCGCCTGGAACCAGGTCACCCGGGTCGGACAGCTGCTGGACCCGCTGGCCGACCGGCTGTACATCGCCGCCACCGTGGTGGCGCTGGCGGTGCGCGGGGTCATCCCGTGGTGGCTGGTGGCTGTCCTGTTCGCACGGGACCTCGCCATCGCGTGCCTGGGAATCCCGCTGAAGCGGCTCGGGTACGGGCCGCTCCCGGTGCACTTCCTCGGCAAGGCCGCTACCTTCAACCTGCTGTACGCCTTCCCGATGCTGCTGCTGGGGGAGCAGAGCCAGGGGCTGCGGACCGTGTTCCGCCCCCTGGGCTGGGCGTTCGTCCTGTGGGGCACGGGCCTGTACCTCTGGTCGTTCGTGCTGTACGTGGGACAGGTCCGTGGGCTCGCCCGGGCCGACCGGTCGCGCCCGGCGGACAGCTGATGGGGACCCCCAGCGCCGCCGACGGCGGGCCGGCGGTCCCGGCGCCCCCCACCGCTCCGCGGCGCCCGACGCCACCGCCGCTGCTGGACCAGGTGGTCGCGACCGCGCTGGACCCCGCCTACCTGCTGCGCGCCTCGACGCCGCGGCCCCCCGGCGGACGGAGCCGGCGGGCGGCCGTCGGCTTCGTTGCCCTGCTCGTGGCCGGGGTGCTGGTCGGGATCACGATCGGGTTGCAGCGGCAGGGTCTGGCGGACGTGGCCCAGACCCGGGCGCGGCTCGTGACCGAGGTGACCGGCCGGACCGAGGCGGTGAACCAGGTCGCGCTGTCCGTGGACCGGCAGCGGCAGCAGGTGACCGCGCAGCGGGACGCCGCGCTCGCGGCCGACCGCCAGGGGCGGGCCGCCACGGAGGCGCTGGCGGCCGCGCAGGCCGCAGCCGGTGAGCTGCCGGTCACCGGGGCCGGGGTCACGGTGCGGCTCACGGACGCACCCGCGGTACCCGCGCAGCCGACGCCGAGCGCCACGGGCGCGACCCGCGTGCCGCTGGTCCGGGACAGGCAGACCCGGGTCCTGGACCGGGACGTGCAGGACGTCGTCAACGCGCTGTGGAGCTCGGGGGCGCAGGCGATCGCCGTGAACGGCATCCGGCTGTCGTCGAGCACGCCTATCCGGTCCGCCGGGTCGACCATCCTCGTGGACTTCAAGCCCGTGTCGTCGCCGTACCTGGTGGACGCCGTCGGCAATCCGCAGACGCTGCTGGCCGGGTTCGCGAACTCCGCAGAGGCCCAGCGCTTCTCGGTCTACAGCCAGGTCTACGGGCTGAGTCTGTCGCTGCTCCGGCGTGACCGGCTTACGCTCGCGGGCGCCGCCCCGGTCGCGCTGCGCGTCGCGACACCACTACCGACCCCGGGAGCTCCTTCATGATCCCCCTGCTTGGCCTGATCGGGGGGCTGGTGATCGGGCTCGTCCTGCACCCGACGGCGCCCACGTGGCTGGCGCCGTACCTGCCGATCGCCGTGGTCGCCGGCCTCGACGCGGTGTTCGGGGCGCTGCGGGCGCGGCTCGACGGGGTGTTCGACGAGAAGGTGTTCGTGGTCTCGTTCGTCAGCAACGTCCTGGTCGCTGCGCTGGTCGTCTACATCGGCGACCAGCTCGGGGTCGGTGGCCAGCTGTCGACCGCCGTGATCGTGGTGCTCGGTATCCGCATCTTCAGCAACACGGCCGCGATCCGGCGGCACCTGTTCAAGGCATGACGACCGACCCGGAACCCCGCGACGGCGAGACCCCCGAGGGCGCGCCGGAGGCGGCCCGCCCAGCTCCAGACGACGCGGCGCCCGCCGTGTCGGCCCCTGCCGCGGGGGAGGAGCCGGAGGCGGAGCAGAAGGCCGTCGGGCCGGCGGCGGCGGAGCCGGCGGCCGTGGAACCCGGGCCGGCGGCCGTGGAACCCGAGCCGAAGGCCGTGGACTCCCCGGCGCAGCCGCCCGCCGAACCGGACAGTGCCGTCGCCGAGCCGACGCAGCCACCCGCCGGGCCCGCCGGACCCCGGCCCGAGCCCCGCGGCCAGCTGTGGTCCCTGCTGCGGTCCCGCGGCAGCCGCGGCGAGGCCCTGGTGGCGGTGTTGCTGCTCCTGCTCGGCTTCGCCGTGGCCGTCACCGTCCGGAACGAGCAGCAGACCTCGGGCCTCGCCGTGGCCCGCCCGGAGGACCTCGTCCAGCTGCTCGACGACCTGGACCTGCGCAACGAGCGGCTCCGTCAGGAGGCCGCGACGCTGTCCGAGGCGCAGGCCCGCCTCTCGAGCGGTACGACCGACGAGGCCCTGATCGAGACCCGCGCGCGGACGCAGGAGCTCGGGGTGCTGGCGGGGACGCTGGGGGCGACGGGCCCGGGGGTGACGGTGACCATCACGGACACCCGCTCCCAGGTGGGGGCCGACGTGCTCGTCGGCGCCATCGAAGAGCTGCGCGACGCGGGGGCCGAGGCCATCGACCTGTCGGGGATCCGCGTCGTCGCCTCGACGTACGTGGTGGACCGCCAGGGAGGCGTGACGGTCGACGGGATGCCGCTCGCGGCGCCCTACCGGTTCACCGCGATCGGTGATCCCCCGACCCTGGCGGCAGCCCTGCGCATCCCGGGCGGGGTGCAGCAGACGGTCTCCGCCGTCCAGGGGGCCGCCATCACCATCACGTCGAGCCCGAGCCTGCAGATCACGTCCCTGCATCAGGCGGCGGCGGCACGCTAGGGTTTGCCCGACCCGCCGAGGCCCGGCCGGGACGTCCGGCGAGAAGAGGAGCTGCCTTGACCGAGGTGCCCGACGACCTCCACTACACGGCGGAGCACGAGTGGGTGCGCCTCACCGGTTCCCGGGCGCGCGTGGGCATCACCGCCTACGCGCAGGACGCGCTGGGCGACATCGTCTTCGTGTCGCTGCCTGCCGTGGGTGACCGCGTGGCGCCCGGTGCCGCTGTGGGCGAGGTCGAGTCGACCAAGAGCGTGTCGGACGTGTACGCGCCGGTCGCCGGCGCGGTGGTCGCCCGCAACGAGGCCCTCGACGGCAGCCCGGAGCTGATCAACTCGGACCCCTACGGCGACGGCTGGATGCTGGAGATCGATGTCGAGGACGAGGGCGCGGCCGCCTCCGGCCTGCTCGATGCCGCGGCATACCGGGCGCAGGTCGAGAGCGCCTGAGGCACCGGTCGGGTGGTCGCCGCGTTGACGCTCTGTCGCGGCAACCGCTAGCGTCGACCGACTGAGAAGCCACCCGCTGCGGGCGCGGGAGGTGCCGCGCCGACCGGGTACCTTCACCCACGACTGCGCCGGATCATCCGTCGGCGTACGGCGAGACCAACGAACTTCCGGCTGCGACGGGCAGCCACGGGCCTCCGGGCCCGCACGATCGGGAGGAGTGCCAGCGGTGTTCTGCACGCGCTGCGGTCAGCAGAACCCCCAGGACGCGGCGTTCTGCGCCAAGTGCGGGGCGCCCTTGGCGCACCCCGCCACGCTCTCGGGGGCAGGTCCGGAGCGGCCGGCCGAGCAGACCAGCGTCATCTCGGCAGTGGGCGTCGAGGACGCCGCGGTCGCCGCGGCGGACGGTGACACCGGAGCGGAGCATGTGGCCGCGGCCGCCGACCCTGCGACGCTGGCCAGCCTCCCCGCCGGCAGCGCGCTGCTCGTCGTGAAGCGGGGCCCCAACGCGGGCAGCCGCTTCCTGCTCGACGAGCCGGTCACCACCGCGGGCCGCCACCCCGACAGCGACATCTTCCTGGACGACGTCACCGTCTCCCGGCGCCATGCGGAGTTCCGCCGTGAGACCAGCGGTGGCCTGCCGGTGTTCCTCGTCCGCGACGTCGGCAGCCTCAACGGCACGTACGTGAACCGGGAGCGCATCGACGCCGCGGAGCTCTCCGGCGGCGACGAGGTGCAGATCGGCAAGTTCCGGCTCGTCTTCCTGACGGCAGCGACGGGAACCGCCCTCGGATGAACCCCGCCGCGGCCGGTGACACCCCGGCGCCCGGACTGCTGAGCATCGGCGAGGTGCTGGCCGAGCTGCGGACCGAGTTCCCGGACGTCACCATCAGCAAGATCCGGTTCCTCGAGGCCGAGGGCCTGGTGGAGCCGGCGCGCAGCCGGAGCGGGTACCGCAAGTTCTCCCGCGCCGACGTCGCCCGGCTCCGGTTCGTGCTGCTCAGCCAGCGCGACCACTACCTGCCGCTGCGTGTCATCAAGGACCAGCTGGCGCAGTCCGGGAGCAGCGACGACGACCGCGGTGCGGCGTCCGCCGGTCGGCCTCCCCGCGCCCTCGTGAGCGTCGAGCCCGGCCACTTCGCGCCGCCCGCCGACGACGTGCGGCTGTCCGCGCGGGAACTCGCCGAGGCGGCCGGCATCAGCGAGGAGCAGGTCGCCGACTGCGTGCAGCACGGCCTGGTCAGCATGCGGCCGGGGACCACGTGGTTCGACGCCGACGCCCTGGCCGTGGCCGTCGTGGTGAAGGAGATGGCCCGCTACGGGCTGGAGGCGCGCCACCTGCGGGCGTTCCGCACCGCCGCCGACCGTGAGGTGGGGCTGGTGCAGCAGGTGGTCACCCCGCTGGCCCGGCAGCGGCACCCCGAGGCGCGGGCGCGCGCGCAGGAGACGGCGCGGGAGATGGCGGCCCTGTCGGTGCGCCTCCACGCGGCCCTCGTCCGGGCCGGTCTCGGTCCCGACCTCGCCGGCTGAACCGACGCGCCCGTGCGGCGCAGGAAGCTCCCGGGATAGGTGCACGCCGGATGCGGCGTAGGACGCCCGCGGGGCGGATACTCTGCTGAGGGGACGGCCGCCGGGGCTCCGGCGCCGCCCGCACCGGGCGATCGCAAGGAGGAGGACCGTGCGCGAGGTCCACGTGGTCGGCGTCCGCGTCGAACTGCCGTCCAACCAGCCGATCGTGCTGCTGCGGGAGAGCGGCGGCGACCGCTATCTGCCCATCTGGATCGGCGCCGTCGAGGCGACCGCCATCGCCTTCGCCCAGCAGCAGGTCACGACCGCGCGGCCGATGACCCACGACCTCATGCGGGACGTCGTCCAGGCGCTGGGCGGGGACCTGGAGCGGGTGGAGATCACCGAGCTGCAGGACGGTGTCTTCTTCGCCACCCTGCGCTTCGCCGGCGGCGCGGAGGTGAGTGCGCGCCCCAGCGACTCCATCGCCCTGGCGATGCGCATGTCCGTGCCGGTGTTCGCCGACGAGGCCGTGCTGGACGCCGCGGGGATCAGCGTCCCCGACGAGCAGGAGCACGAGGTCGAGAAGTTCCGCGAGTTCCTCGACACCATCTCGCCCGATGACTTCGCGCCGTGATCACCCGGGGCGACACGCCGCCGTGGTCGTTGACCCCCCGTCGGGCGGTTCCTAGATTCGAGGACGTCGCCGTTACCGACGGTGATCGAGGAGCCCCGGCAGGGTGCCGGACCGCTGTCCTGCGGCCGTGCCGGTGAGAGGGTGTCCTTCGTGAGCGGACGGGCGACGCAGCCGACGGGGCCGGGCGCGACAGCGTCGGACGGCGAGCAGCAGGCGCTGTTCAACGACGGCCTGCCGGCGCTCCCGGACGAGGACATGGGGTACCGCGGGCCGACCGCCTGCGCCGTCGCCGGGATCACGTACCGGCAGCTGGACTACTGGGCCCGCACGGACCTGGTCCTCCCGAGCATCCGCGACGCCGCGGGCTCCGGCAGCCAGCGGCTGTACTCCTTCCGGGACATCCTGGTCCTCAAGATCGTGAAGCAGCTCCTCGACACCGGCGTCTCGCTGCAGAACATCCGCCTCGCGGTCGAGCACCTGCGCGAGCGCGGCGTCCGTGACCTCGCGAACATCACGTTGTTCTCCGACGGCGCGCGCATCTACGAATGCACGTCCGCCGAGGAGGTCGTCGACCTGCTGCAGGGCGGGCAGGGCGTGTTCGGCATCGCGATCGGCCGGCACGTGCGAGACCTGCAGGGCAGCCTGTCGGAGCTGCCGAGCGAGCGCGGCGACGCCGCCGCGCACGCGGGCGACGAGCTCGCCCAGCGCCGCCGCCGCCGCACCGCCTGACCCGGCACCCCACCGGCGCACACGGGCCGGCGTCGCCGGGCCTGTCGCGGGCGGCACCGTAGAGTCGACACCCGGTACGGTCGCCGCGCCTCCGCGCTCCTGACCGTCGAACCGGCAGGAAGGTAGCGCGTGGAGTACGCCCCCCACACCGACGAGGACCTCGCCGAGATGCTCGCCGTCCTCGGCCTGTCCAGCCTGGACGACCTGTTCGAGCAGATCCCCGAGCAGGTCCGCGCGCCCGCGGACGTCGACGCGCTGGGGCTCCCGCAGCCGCTCGCCGAGGCGGAGGTGGTCGAGCACCTGCGGGCGCTCGCCGCCCGCAACACCACGGTCGACGACGCGGTCTGCTGGCTCGGGGGAGGCGTGTACGACCACTACGTGCCGGCGCTGGTCGGGGCGGTCATCGGGAAGCCCGAGTTCGCCACGGCCTACACGCCGTACCAGCCCGAGATGAGCCAGGGCGTCCTGCAGGCCCTCTTCGAGTTCCAGACCATCGTCAGCGAGGTCCTGGGGCTGCCCGTGGCCAACGCGAGCCTCTACGACGGCGCCACGGCGCTCGTCGAGGCGATGGTGCTGTGCGTCGGCTCCCAGCCGTCCCGGACGAAGGTCGTCGTCGGCGGCACGCTGGACCCGCGGTTCCGCGAGATCCTCGCGACCTACGCGCCCGGCATGGGGCTCGACCTGGTCGAGGTGGCGCCCGTCGACGGCGTGCTGCCTGCGGCCGACGTCGCCGCCGCGGCGACCGACGCGGCCGCAGTGATCGTGCAGCACCCCAACGTGCTCGGGCTGCTGGAGGACGTGCCGGGCCTGGCCGAGGCGGCGCACGCCGCCGGCGCCCGCCTGGTCGTGTCGTTCGACCCGCTGCTGGCGGGCGTGCTGGAGCCGCCCGGCCGGCTCGGGGCCGATGTGGTCACCGCAGACGCGCTCTCGGTCGGCAACGCGATGTCGTTCGGCGGCCCTGGTGCGGGGCTGCTCGCCTGCCGCATGCAGGACGTGCGCCGGCTGCCCGGCCGGCTCGTCGGCGAGACCGTCGACCTGGCGGGGAAGCGCGGGTACGTGCTGACCCTGCAGGCGCGGGAGCAGCACATCCGCCGGGAGAAGGCCACCAGCAACATCTGCACGAACCAGTCGCTGAACGCCCTGGCGGTCGCCGTCTACCTCGCCTGGCTCGGGCCGCAGGGGCTCCGGACGCTGGGGGAGACCGCCCTCGCCGGCGCGGCCGCCGTCGAGGAACGGCTGCGGGCCGTGGGGCTGCCGCCCGCGCACGGCGGCGGGGTGTTCGGCAAGGAGCTCGCGTACCGGGTGCCGGATCCCGCGGCCTTCGTGGCGGAGCTCGGGTCCCGGGGTCACCTGGTCGGGCCGGTCGTGTCGGTCGCGGGGGAGGAGCTCGTCCTCGTCGCGGTCACGGAGCAGCGCACCGCCGAGCAGATGGACGCGCTGGCGCGCGCCGTCGCCGAGGTGCTCCAGGACAACGGGAGGACGGCATGACGAGCACGACGACCCCGGACGCCGGGGGAGCGCCCGCCGAGCCCCTGCTGTTCGAGCGCAGCCGGCCGGGCCGTCGCGCCAGCACGTTCCGCACCACCGGCGTCGACCACAGCGCCGCGGCCCACCGCATCCCCGCGGCGCTGCGGACCACCGCTGCACCGCTGCTGCCGGAGCTCGCCGAGCGCGACCTGGTCAGCCACTACACGCGCCTCGCGCACCGGAACTTCTCGATCGACGAGGGGTTCTACCCGCTCGGCTCCTGCACGATGAAGTACAACCCGAAGGTCGCCGAGACGGTGGCCGCGTTGCCGGGCTTCTCCCGGCTGCACCCGGCGCAGCCCGCCGAGCAGGTGCAGGGCCTGCTGGAGCTGGTGGTGGGTCTCGAGGCGGGACTCGCCGCGCTGACGGGGATGTCCGAGGTGACGTTCCAGCCAGCGGCGGGCGCTTCCGGCGAGCTCACCGGGCTGCTCGTCATCGCCGGGGCGCATGAGGCGGCCGGCAGGCGCCGCCGGAAGGTGATCATCCCCGACGCCGCGCACGGCACCAACCCGGCCAGCGTGCGGCTGGCGGGGTACGAGGTCGTGGAGGTCCCGAGCGACGCGCAGGGCCTTGTCGACCTGGGCGTGCTCGAGAAGATCGTGGACGACGACGTCGCCGCGCTCATGCTCACCAACCCCAACACCCTGGGGCTGTTCGAGCGGAACATCGTGCCGATCGCGCAGATCCTGCACAAGGTCGGGGCGAAGCTGTACTACGACGGCGCCAACTTCAACGCGATCATGGGTCGGGCACGCCCGGGCGACATGGGCTTCGACGTCGTCCACATGAACCTGCACAAGACGTTCGCGACCCCGCACGGCGGTGGCGGCCCCGGTTCGGGCCCGGTCGCCGTCAGCGCGGAGCTGGCGCCGTTCCTGCCGGGTCCCAAGCCGGTACGCAAGGACGACGGCAGCTTCGGCTGGCACACCCCGGGGCACTCGATCGGGCGGGTGCACGGCTGGCACGGCAACATCGGGATCGACGTGCGGGCGTACTCCTACCTCGTGTCGCTGGGCGGCTCCGGGCTGCGGGGCGCGAGCGAGCGGGCGGTGCTGAATGCGCGGTACCTGCTGCACCACCTGCGGGAGGCCTACGACCTGCCGTACGACGGGCCGGTGATGCACGAGTTCGTGTTGTCGGCGCGGCGACAGAAGCGCGAGAGCGGGGTGCGCGCCGTCGACCTGGCGAAGGCGCTCATCGACCGGCGGATCCACCCGATGACGGTCTACTTCCCGCTCATCGTGGACGAAGCGATGATGATCGAGCCGACGGAGACGGAGTCGAGGGAGACGCTCGACGACTTCATCGACGTGATGCTGGAGCTGGCGGAGCAGGCGCGCACCGACCCGCAGTCGCTGCACGACGCCCCGGTCACGACGCCGGTACGCCGGCTCGACGAGACCCGGGCGGCCCGGCAGCTGGTGCCGCGCTGGCAGCCCGGCGGGGGTCACTGACCCCAGGGTCGTCGGCGGGGCAGGTCAGGCCGCGAGCACCCGGCCGCGGCGGGGGAGCGGCACCCGGCTGGGGAGGCTGCGGTGAGGCTCGACGACCGTGCCGTTGGGCAGCAGGTCCCCGGTGTCGTCGAAGGACACCACCCCGTTGCACAACAGGTTCCAGCCCTGCTCGGGGTGCGCGGCGACGACGCGGGCGGCCTCGCGGTCACTGGCGTCGGCTACCGGGCAACGAGGTACGTGGCGGCACATGAGGACTCCTACTGGAGAAAGGAACGACCTCAAGCTTTGTCGGCTCACGGTGACGCGCAACACATAGCCTTCCTGGACCCTTCAGGGGCCCCCCAGGACTGGTCCGGATGGGTGAGCTATGTACGCCCTTGGTCCTCCTGGGCCTTCTGCAGCGTGGAGCTGTGCGGCAGCCAGGTCGCGAGCTCGACCGGCCAGCCCGAGCTGCGCAGCGCCCGCACCACGGCGGGATCGTCGTCGATCATCGTGAGGATGCGCACCTGTCGCGCCAGCGTGCGCAGCACCGCCGCCTTGGTCACGCGGGCCGGGCGCCGGTCCCCGTTGGCCCGCATGAACAGGGGAGCGGCCGGGAGGCCGTGCCGGTCGAGCCAGCGCTCCGTGAGGTCGCGGGTCCACTCGGGCCGGCCGGTCAGGTAGATCACGGCCCCCTCCTCGAGCGCCTGCTCGAGGCGCTCGGCCCCGGCCGGGAGGAGATCGTCGTCCTTGGCCTCGGTGAAGAACGCGTGCCAGCGCTGCGGCGTGGCGCTCAGGTGGTGCAACCGGTGGCTGACATCCGCGAGCACGCCGTCGATGTCGAACACGGTGACGGCGGGGCGGGGGTCCGCCGCCCCGGCGGCGGACGGGTCGGCGGCTGGAGACATCGGGGAGCATCATCTCCCCAACCGTTCCGGCGGCGGGGAGGCGTGTCCCGCGCGGCGCCCGATCGTTGACCGGGCATGGCTGCGACGCGTTCCCGTCGACCCTCCGCCCGCGGTTACCGGGCGTGGCCGCTGCCGCTCGCGGCGCTGCGGGTCGCGGCGGCGGACGCCGGCCCCCGGCGCGCC
>JAOPWU010000018.1 GCA_025965515.1 Mycobacterium sp. | reverse complement strand
GAGGGTCCGGGCGCCCGCGCGCCGCCGGGCCGTCGCGCCCGGGGCAGCCGGCCCGCCGCATCGCCGCCGACGTGCTCGTGGCGGTGCAGCGGGACGGCGCGTACGCCAACCTGACCCTGCCCGCGCTGCTGTCCCGCTCGTCCCTCGAGCCCCGGGACCGGGCGCTGGCCACGGAGCTGACGTACGGCACGCTGCGCTGGGCCGGGTCCCTCGACCGGCTCATCAGCCTGGCCAGCACCCGGGAGCTGGAGTCCCTCGACGTCGGCATGCTGGCGGCCCTGCGCCTCGGCTGCTACCAGTTGGTTGCCCTGCGGGTGGCGCCGCACGCCGCGGTCGACCAGACCGTCGAGCTCGCGCGCGACCTGGTCGGGGAGGGGGGCGCCGGATTCGCCAACGCCGTGATGCGCCGCATCGCCGACCGCGTGGCGCGCTCCCGCGGCCCGGCGGACCCGGGGACCGCCGGGGAGCTGGATGTCGCCGTGCTGTTCGGCGCGCCGCCGTTCGCCCGGGACCCCGCCGCCCACCTGGCGGTCGTGGAGCACCACCCGCGGTGGATCGTCGAGGCCTTCGCCGAGGCGCTCGCCGCCGACCGGAACGCCGGCGTCCGTGGGGCCGGCGGCCCGTGGGGCCAGGTCCGCGAGGCGTTGGCGGCGGACGACGCGCCCGGGGCCACCCACCTGGTGGCCCGGCCCGGGCGGATCACGGTCGAGGAGCTCACGGCGGAGGCCGACGCCGCCGGGCTGCGCACCGCGCCGGGGCGCTGGTCGCCGTACGCGGTCCACGTCCAGGGCGATCCGGGGCTGGTGCCCGCGGTCCGGGACGGCCGCGCCGCGGTGCAGGACGAGGGCTCGCAGCTGGTCGCCCTCGTGCTCGCCCACGCGCCGACGCTCGGCGCCGACCGCGGTGTCACCGTCGACCTGTGCGCGGGGCCCGGCGGCAAGGCCGGACTCCTGGCCGCCGCCGGCCCCGACGCCCGGCTCCTGGCGCTGGAGCCCCGCGCGGCGCGGGCCCGGCTCGTGGTGGCCACGACGCGCGACCTGCCCGTCACGGTTGTCATGGCGGACGGCCGGGTGCCGCCCCTCGCCCCCGGCAGCGCGGACCGGGTGCTCGTCGACGCCCCCTGCACCGGGCTGGGCGCGCTGCGGCGCCGCCCCGAGGCGCGGTGGCGCCGCGAACCCGGCGCCGTCGCGGGCCTCGTGGGGCTGCAGCGTTCGCTGCTCGCCGCCGGGCTGCGGCTGCTGCGCCCGGGCGGCGTACTCCTGTACTCGACCTGTTCGCCGCACGTCGCGGAGACCGACGGGGTCGTCGCCGACGTGCTGGCCGGCACCCCCGACGTCAGCCCCGTCGACGTGCGACCGCTGCTGCCGGCCGGGATGCCCGATCTCGGGGACGGTCCGGCCGTGCGGCTCTGGCCGCACCGGCACGGCACCGACGCCATGTACCTCGCCGCGCTGCGCCGCACGGCCGGGAGCTGACGCCGGGCCACCCAGCGGAGCGCGCCACGGGCGACCCGTGCAAGATGGCAGCGTGCGCGCAGACTCCGGCTTCCCCCGCATCGAACCATCGATCC
Source organism: Mycobacterium sp. (assembly GCA_025965515.1). GTDB lineage: Bacteria > Actinomycetota > Actinomycetes > RYN-182 > RYN-182 > RYN-182. The sequence goes on along the minus strand of JAOPWU010000018.1, from coordinate 9,134 downwards.
TGTCCGCCGACTTCGCCCGGCTGGGCGCCGCGGCGGACGCGGTCGCGCCGGCGGTCGACTGGCTCCACGTCGACGTCATGGACCAGCACTTCGTCCCGAACCTGACGCTGGGGCTGCCGGTGGTGTCCTCGCTGCGGAAGGCGACCGACCTGGCGCTGGACTGCCATCTCATGATCGAGGACCCCGACTCCTGGGGGCCGCGGTACGCCGAGGAGGGCGGCGCCGACAGCGTCACCGTCCACGCGGAGGCCTGCGCCGACGTCCGGCAGACGCTGCGCGCGGTGCGGGCCGCCGGGGCGCGCTCCGGGCTGGCGGTGAAGCCCAACACGGCGCTGGACCCCTACGAGGACGTCCTCGACGACGTCGACATGCTGCTGATCATGACGGTCGAGCCCGGTTTCGGCGGCCAGGCGTTCATCGCCGAGATGCTCCCCAAGGTGGCGCAGGCGCGGCGGCTGCTCGACCGGCGGGCCGGGGACGGCGGCCGGCAGATCTGGCTCCAGGTGGACGGCGGGGTGAACGCCGAGACGATCGAGCGGTGCGCGGCGGCCGGCGCCGACACCTTCGTGGCGGGCAGCGCCGTCTACGGCGCCGCAGATCCCGCGCAGGCGGCGCGCGCCCTCGCCGAGCAGGCCCGGCGGGCCGCCCGCGCGGTCCCGGCCGAGCAGGCGTAGGGCGGGCTTCCGGGCGCGAGCCGGCATGTGACCCGGGTCGCCCTGCGGGTGGGCCGACCGTATCGGCGCCGGAGCGTGAGACGATCCATCGGTACACGCACAGGCTCCGGGATCGGTGTAATTCCGAACCGGCGGTGACAGTCCGCGACCCGTGCCCAGCCAGGGCGCGGTGGACCCGGTGGAACTCCGGGACCGACGGTGAAAGTCCGGAGGGTAGGAGCCGCGCGCGTCGCGTCGCTGTCGCGCGCCCGCACCCGGGCGCGCCCGTCGTGATGTGAGCGGTCGGCCCCCTCGTCCCGGTCGAGGACGGGAGGACCGGGTGAGCGCACCGCTGCCGGCCGTCCCTGCCGCCGTGCCCCAGAACCCTTCCGCCGGCCCGGCCTTCTCCGCCGCCGAGCGCGGCGCCATGCGCGAGGCCCTCGCCCTCGCGGCCTCCGGACTCGGCACCACGAGCCCCAACCCCAGCGTCGGCTGCGTGCTGCTCGACGCCCACGGGGCGGTGGTCGGCCGCGGCCGCACCGCCCCTCCCCGGGGCCCCCACGCCGAGGTCCGTGCCCTGGCCGAGGCGGGTGCCGCCGCGCGCGGCGCCACCGCGGTCGTGACGCTGGAGCCGTGCGACCACACCGGCCGGACGGGCCCGTGCAGCGAGGCGCTGCTGGCCGCCGGCGTCTCGCGCCTCGTCTACGCCCTGCCGGACCCGCACGCCCTGGCCGCCGGCGGGGCGCAGCGGCTGGCCGCCGCGGGGGTCGACGTGGCCGGCGGGCTGCTCGCGGACGGGGCCACCGACCTGCTGGCGCCGTGGCTGCACCGGCTGCTCACCGGCCGCCCCGCCGTCACCTGGAAGGTCGCGACCACCGTCGACGGGCGGACCGCCGCGGCGGACGGCAGCAGCCGCTGGATCACGGGGGAGGCGGCCCGCGCGGACGCCCACCGGCTGCGCGGTGAGCACGACGCCCTCCTCGTCGGCGTCGGGACGATCCTCGCCGACGACCCGGCGCTCACCGTCCGCGGGACGCCGGAGCCGCGGAACCCGCTGCGCATCGTCCTGGACGCGGCCGGCCGCACCCCCGCAGGTGCCCGGGTCCGCTCCGGCGAGGCGCCCACCTGGATCGTCACCGGGGACCGGACGCGGGACCTGACCGGCCTGCTGGCCGAGCTCGGCGAGCGCGGCGTCGTCAGCCTCTGGGTCGAAGGCGGCGCGCGGGTCGCGGGCGCCTTCTGGGACGCCGGGCTGGTGGACCGGGTCGTGGCGTACGTGGCGCCCGCGTTCCTGGGCGCCGGCCCGCCCCCCGCCGCGGCTGTGCGGACGGGGGCATCGATGGCGGACATCGTCCGGTTGCACTGGACCGACGTGGCACGGGTCGGCGAGGACGTCCGGCTGATCGGCATCCCGGTGCGTGACGACCGGGCACCAGCGGCCGCGGCCGCGAAGGAGGGATGACCCGGTGTTCACGGGGATCGTCGAGGAGATGGGGCGCGTGGCCGCGCTGGAGCGGTCGGCGGGCAGCGCCAGGCTCGTCGTGGCGTGCCGCGTCACCGCGGGCGACCTCGCGCACGGCGCGTCCATCGCCGTCAACGGGGTCTGTCTGACTGTGACCGGCTGGGAGCCCGACCCCGACGACCCCGCCGCGACGCGGGTGTCGTTCGACGTCATGCAGGAGTCGCTGGACCGGTCGTCGCTGGGCGACCTGCGCGTCGGCTCGGCAGCGAACCTCGAGCGGGCCGTCCGCGTGGGGGACCGGCTGGGGGGCCACCTCGTCCAGGGTCACGTCGACGGGGTCGGCACCATCGCCTCCCGTACGCCGGGCGACGGCTGGGAGACCGTGCGGTTCACGCTGCCGCCGGGTCTCGCGCGCTACCTGGTCGACAAGGGCTCCGTCACGGTCGACGGCGCGAGCCTCACCGTGATCGCCCCGGACGACGCCGGGTTCAGCGTCGGCCTCATCCCGACGACGCTCGCGCTGACCGTGCTCGGCACGAAGCAGCCGGGGGACCGCGTGAACCTCGAGGTGGACGTCACCGCCAAGTACGTGGAACGGCTGCTGCAGGCGCAGCTGGCCGCGGCCGCCGCGGACGGGGGCGGCCTCATCGCCGCAGCCGTCCGGGCCGGAGCAGCAACAGAGGGAGTCGGACAGTGACCAGCCGGGCAGTGCAGGACGACAGCGCCACCACGGGCAGGACGCCGCCGCCGTCCCCGGTCTGGATGGCCGCCGAGGCGGAGGTCGCCGTCGCCCGGGCGGACCGGGAGCGCCGGTTCGCCTCGGTCGAGCAGGCGATCGCCGACGTCGCGGCCGGCAAGGCCGTGGTGGTCTGCGACGACGAGGACCGCGAGAACGAGGGCGACCTGATCTTCGCCGCCGAGAAGGCGACGCCGGAGCTGGTGGCGTTCATGGTCCGGTACACGTCCGGGTACATCTGCGTGCCGCTGGAGGAGGCGGACTGCGACCGGCTGGACTTGCCGCCGATGTTCCACACGAACCAGGACAAGCGGGGCACCGCCTACACCGTGTCGGTGGACGCCCGGGAGGGCGTGAGCACCGGCATCTCCGCCACCGACCGGGCGCACACGATGCGGCTGCTCGCCAGCGGGGACTCCACGCCCGGCGACTTCACCCGCCCGGGGCACGTGGTGCCACTGCGGGCCCGGCCGGGTGGCGTACTGCGGCGCCCCGGGCACACGGAGGCGGCCGTGGACCTGGCGCGGCTCGCGGGGCTGCGCCCCGCCGGGGTGCTGTGCGAGGTCGTCAGCCAGAAGGACGTCGACGGCATGGCGCGGCTCGACGAGCTCGAGGTGTTCGCCGCCGAGCACGACCTCACCCTCGTCACCATCGCCGACCTCATCGCCTACCGCCGCCGCATCGAGAAGCAGGTCGAGCGCGTCGCGGTGGCCCAGCTGCCGACGGCGCACGGCCAGTTCAGCGCGTACGGCTACCGGTCGCTGCTGGACGGCAGCGAGCACGTGGCCCTGGTCCGCGGCGAGATCGGCGACGGCGAGGACGTGCTGGTCCGCGTCCATTCGGAGTGCCTCACGGGCGACGTGTTCGGCAGCCGGCGCTGCGACTGCGGCCCGCAGCTCGACGCCGCGCTGCACGCGGTGGACCGCGCGGGCCGGGGCGTCGTGCTCTACGTGCGGGGGCACGAGGGCCGGGGCATCGGGCTGCTGCAGAAGCTGGCCGCCTACCAGCTGCAGGACCATGGCGCGGACACCGTCGACGCGAACCTGGGCCTGGGCCTGCCGGTCGACGCCCGCGACTACGGCACCGGCGCGCAGATCCTCGTGGACCTCGGGGTGCGCACCATGCGGCTGCTGACGAACAACCCGGCCAAGCGCGCAGGCATGGACGGCTACGGCCTGTCGATCGTCGGGCGCGTACCGCTGCCGGTGAACGCGACCCCCGAGAACCTGCGGTACCTCACGACGAAGCGCGACCGGATGGGGCACGACCTGCCCGGCCTGCCGGAGCTGCTGGACGAGGGCGTGGAGCCGACCGAGGCGAGCGCCGACGCCATCGGCGCCGGGCTGGTCCCGCCCGACAGCGAATCGGCGTGACACCCGGGGACGCCGCGGGGCGTTCCCGGCGGGATGGCAGGATGGCGCCGTGAGCGGAGCCGGAGCCCCCGAGGAGCTGCTCCCGGACGCCACCGGGCTGCGGGTCGCGGTCGTCGGCAGCCGCTGGTATGGCGAGCTGACCGACACGATGGTCGAGCACGCCCGCGCCACTGCGATCGAGTGTGGCGCCGCCGAGCCCACGGTCGTCCGCGTGTCGGGGGCCTTCGAGCTGCCGGTCGCGGCCCAGGCGCTGGCGGCCGACCACGACGCCGTCATCTGCCTCGGGCTCGTGCTGCGCGGCGGAACCCCCCACTTCGACTACGTCTGTGACGCGGTGACCTCGGGTCTCGGACGGGTCGCGCTGGACTGCCGCATCCCGATCGGCTTCGGCGTCCTGACGTGCGACACCGAGGAGCAGGCCCGCGCCCGCGCGGGCGTCCCGGGGGCACCGGAGGACAAGGGGCGGGAGGCCGCCCTGGCGGCGCTCGAGTCCGCCGCGCTGCTCCGCTCGCTGGCCCACCATCCGTAGCCGGGTCGTGCCCCGGCCGGTGCCGCCGGGCACCGGTGCGGCCGTGCGCCCGGCCTCCCGGACCGGCCGGCAGCCCCGCCGAGCCGCGCCAAGCCACGAGTCGTCCCGCCGCTGAGGCGAACCGCAGAAAGGCACCCGCCGTGCTCTCCCTCGTCCTTCCCAAGGGCTCGCTCGAGAAGGCCACCCTCGACCTCTTCGACGCCGCGGACCTCACCGTCCGCCGGGGCTCCGACCGCGACTACCACGCCGCCATCGACGACCCGCGCGTCGACCGGGTCCGCTTCCTGCGTCCGCAGGAGATCCCCACCTACCTCGAGCAGGGCCTCTTCGACCTCGGCCTGACCGGGCGCGACTGGATCGAGGAGACCGGCGCCGACGTGGTGAGCCTCGGCGAGCTCGAGTACAGCAAGGCGACGAACAACCCGGTCCGCATCGTGCTGGCGGTCCCGGCCGCCCACCCGGCGACGACCGGCGCGGACCTGCCCGCCGGTGTCCGGGTGTCCACCGAGTACCCCGAACTCACCCGCAAGTACTTCGCCTCGGTCGGCGTGGACGCCAAGGTGGTGCCGTCCGCGGGCGCCACGGAGGCGAAGGTTCCGGACATCGTCGACGCGATCATCGACGTCACCGAGACGGGCTCGTCGCTGAAGAAGCACGGGCTGCGCATCCTCGAGGTGCTGCTGACCAGCCGCACGGAGCTCGTCGCGAACCGGGCGGCCTGGGAGGACCCGGAGAAGCGGGCGGGGATGGAGGACATCGCGCTGCTGCTGCAGGGCGCGATCCGCGCCCGGGGCACGGTGCTGCTGAAGCTCAACGTCGCGGCGGACAAGCTCGACGAGGTCCTGGCGCAGCTGCCGTCGATGACGTCGCCGACGGTGACCATGCTGGCGGACGGGAACCACCGCGCCGTGGAGACGGTGGTGCCGAAGCGGGGCGTCAACATGCTGCTGCCGGCACTGCGCGCCGCGGGTGCCCGGGACATCCTCGAGCTGCCGATCAGCAAGATCGTCGAATGAGCGGCCGGTCGGCCCCCGTGGGCTCGAAGGCCTAGCGGGCCGTGTCCGCGTACCGCCCGCAGGACGACCGCGGCGACGCGGACGCCGCGCTGGCCGCGGCGCTCGGGGAGTACGCCGCGACGGGCGACCCCGAGCCGGTGTGGCCGGCGCTGGCGGCGGCCCGCGTGCTGGTGGCCGTGGTCGCGGAGCTGTCGGCGGCGGCCCGCGCCGCCGGGGAGAAGGAGGCGGACGCCGCGCTGGCGACGCTGGTCCGCCCGGATGGGGCCAGCGTGCTCCCGGTGTTCACGGGTGTCGCCGCCCTGGCGGCGTGGCGGGTCGGGGCACGTCCCGTGCCGGTCCCGCCGGGGCAGGTGTTCGCCGCGGCGCGCGCCGAGGGGCACGTCGGCCTGGTGGTGGACCCCGGGGGTCCCGTGCCCTTCGTCGTGCCGGACGAGGTGGTGGCCACCCTTGCCGACGGTGTCCTGCCGGTCCCGCGCGCGGAGCTCGCCCGGCGGCTGGCGCCGGTGCTGGCGGTACCCGGCGTCACCGCGGGCTGGGTGGCGCCGGGGGGCGAGCTGCTGCTGACCGTGGGGGAGCGGCCGCCGGACGGCAGCGCGGTGGCCGGTGCGGTGGCCCGGGTCGCCGGGACGGCCGTCCGCGTGCGGGTCGTGGCGGGTGGGCCCGCCGACCCGCTGGCGGTGCCGGTGGTGGCCGGGGGAGCCCCGGACTAGTTCCGCATCTTCATGCCGGCGGCCTCGTCGGTCATCGTCCCGCCGAGCGCCGCTGCGCGGGTCGCCACAGTGCTGGCGACCTCACGCACGCCGTCGATCGCCGCCGCCTGCTCCGTCGCGGTGGCCGCGAGCGAGGCGATCTGCGACCCCATGAGGGTTGCGGTGGCCGACTGCTCCTCGACGGCGCCCGCGATGGTGACCTGCTGGGTCTCCATGTCGCCGACCCGGGACACGATGCTGTCGATCGCCCGCGAGGCGGCGGCGCTGTCGGCCTGGATGGCGTCGATCATGGCGATGATCTGCGCGGTGGCCTCGGCCGTGCGCTGCGCGAGGTCCTTCACCTCGCCGGCGACGACGGCGAAGCCCTTGCCGAGCTCGCCCGCCCGCGCGGCCTCGATCGTGGCGTTGAGCGCCAGCAGCTTGGTCTGCTCGGCGATGCCGGTGATGAGCCGGGAGACGCTGCCGATCTCGGCGCTGGACTCGACCAGCTTGTTCATGCTGTCGGTGGCCGCCGAGGCGTCGCGGACGGCGGTGGACGTCGCCGAGGCCGCGGCGGCCGCGCTGGCGGCGATCTCGCGGATGCTCTCGGTCAGTTCGCCGGCCCCCGAGGTCAGCGCCGACGCCTGCGCCGACGCACCACTGGCGCCCGCCGCGAGCCGGTCACCGAGACCGGCCAGGTCGGCGCCCGTGGCCGCGAGCTCGTCCGCGAGCTCCCGCGAGGAGTGCCGCAGCCGGGCCTCGGCGCTCAGGTCCTGCCAGTGCACGATGAAGCCGCCGGGCACGCGGCCGATGTTCGTCTCGGTCGACGTGACGACGCCGTTCTCGACGTACACGGGCTTGTAGTGCAGGGGGAAGTCGTCGCCCGTCGCGAGGGCGTCCTTCAGCTCCTGCCGCAGCTTCTGCCGCAGCTCCTCCATCTTCTCGGGGCCGAGGAACGCGAGGCCGAGCTCCAGCTGCTGCTGGGACTTGTGGTTCCGGTAGACGATCTCGCCACGCTCGTCGGTCACGAAGAATGCGACGGGCGTGTTGTCGACAATCGCGCGGACAGCGTCGTAGTCCTGGAGCAGCGCGGGTTCGCCTGTCTTGCGAAATCGTCCGAAAGCCACGGGATCTCCTGCGATGGGAGGGCAACGTCACCACCCTCATCGGCGACCGACCCGCAACCTGAATCCCCGGAACGGCTGGTCCGGGCCCCGACGGCTAGTAGACGGGGCCGGTCCAGCGCTCCCCGGGACCCTGCCCGACCGCGTCCGGGTGGGTGCTCTGCTCGCGGAACTCCTTCTGCAGGGCCTTGAGGCCGTCCCGCAGCGGCGCGGCGTGGAAGCCGAGGTACTCCGCCGAGGCCGTGACGAGCGCGGCCAGCGACTGGATCAGCCGGCGGGCCTCGTCGAGGTCCTTGTAGCGTTCGCCGTCCTCGGCGAGGCCCAGGCGCTCGGCGGCGGCGCTCATCAGCATGACCGCGGCCCGGGTGATGATCTCGACGGCGGGCACCTCGCCGAGCTCCCGGACGCTGGTCCCGCCGGTGGGGTCGCCGGCCAGCTCGTCGGCGCCGGGCGCCACATCGGCGCCGCCTGCCACGTCGGCGATGTCCAGTTCGTCAGGCGGTGCGGGGTCGTGGTGCGGGTGGGACCGCGCAGGACTCGAAGCTGAGGTACTCACCCTGGTAGAGTGCCAGAACGACCGGTCGTCTCCGCAGCCACCTCGCGGCGACGGCGTCAAGAGGTGCGGGTCCCCCCGGGGACGTCCGAACCCACCCGCGATCGCTTCCAGCGGCCGGGTCCCAGGTCGGTCCACGCGGCGTGCCGCGTGGACCGAGGACGTGTCCGCTGCGTCCCAGGGCATCTCTCGGCAGGTCGCCGTGTTGAAGGATCTGCAGGGTCCCTCCCGTTCGCGGGTACAGACTCCGCACCTTCACCCGTCGTCGAGACCACAGGAGAGCCCATCAGCGACGAACCTCGCATCAACGAGCGCATCCGAGTTCCGGAGGTGCGCCTCGTCGGTGCTGCTGGAGAGCAGATCGGCATCGTGCCGGTCCAGGAAGCCATGCGCCTCGCGCTCGAGGCCGACCTCGACCTGGTCGAGGTTGCCGCCACCGCGCGTCCCCCCGTGTGCAAGCTCATGGACTACGGCAAGTTCAAGTACGAGACCGCGCAGAAGGCCCGTGAGGCCCGGCGCAACCAGACGCTGACGGTCATCAAGGAGATGAAGCTCCGACCGAAGATCGACCCGCACGACTACGAGACCAAGAAGGGTCACGTGGTCCGCTTCCTGAAGCAGGGCGACAAGGTCAAGATCACGATCATGTTCCGTGGTCGGGAGCAGTCGCGTCCGGAGCTCGGCTTCCGCCTGCTGACCCGCCTCGCCGAGGACGTCAGCGACCTGGGCGTGGTCGAGTCCTCGCCGAAGCAGGACGGTCGCAACATGGTCATGGTCATGGCGCCGCACCGTCGGCCCGTGATCCCGGCCCCCGTCCGGCCGTCACGCGCCGACCGCTTCGTCGACGACGATGCCCCTGACGCCGATGCCGGCATCGCGGAGGCCGTCGCGGCTCCCGCCGTCCGGACCCCGCGGCCGCAGACGGCCCCGGCTCCGGCCGCGGCTCCCGCTGCCGTGCCTGCTGCCGCCCCGGCGGCTGCTGCGCCCGCTCCGGCAGCG
>JAOPWU010000015.1 GCA_025965515.1 Mycobacterium sp. | reverse complement strand
TCCCCGGCGGCCCGCTCGGCGGCGGGCAGCGCGGCGCGCGCGGCGAGCAGTCGCTGCCGCAGCGCCCGCTTCTCCGCGGCGGTCCCCGGGGTGTCGTTCACGTACCGATCGTCGCGCGGGCCCCCGGGGCGGCATGCTGTCGGGCAGGCTCACAGCGACTGCCGATCTTGGACGCGCACACTGCCCCCGGGCGCGCAGCCGGTCGTACGGGCGTCCATCGAGCGTCTGTCAGGGGGTGCGCGGTGCCGGTGGCGACACCCCGCGCACCGGGGGGCCGGGCATGACGGCCACCCCGGAGCTCGCCCGCATCGCTGCGCTCGAGGCCGAGAACGCGCGGCTGCGCCGGGAGCTGCGCACCACGCTCGCGCTGCTCGAGGAGACCCGGGCCGAGCTGCAGCTCGGCCTGGAGCGGATCGGGACCGCCCTGCAGGGACTCGTCGACCTGCGGCACACCCAGAAGGTGGTCCTGGAGACCGCCATGAAGGCCGTGCAGGCGAACGCCGGCGTGCTGTACGTGCTGTCCCCGCGGGGCGACACGCTGGTGCTGCAGGTGGGGCGCGGCATGGACGGCCGGCTGGCGCTGCGTGACGGCAAGCCGTTCCCACTGGCGGTCGAGGCGGGCGGCGTGCTCGCCGCGGTGGCCCGCTCCGGCGAGCCCCGCGCGGGCCGCGACCTGCCGCTGGCCGACCTGGAGCCGCAGGGGCGGGACGTCCTCGCCGTGCCGCTGCGCACGCCGGGCCGGGCGCACGGTGTCCTCGCGGTCTACGACCCGTCGGGCCAGGGACCGTTCCGGCAGCGGGACCTCGACGTGCTGGGCGCGTTCGCCGCCAACGCCGCGGTCGCGCTGGAGAACGTCGTCCTCAACGAGGAGGCGCGCCGGCAGGCCATCACCGACGGGCTCACCGGGCTGTGGAACCGGCGCTACCTCACGATGGCGCTGCGGCGCGAGGTCGAGCGGGCGCAGCGGTTCTCCCGGCCGCTCGCCGTGCTGATGCTCGACCTCGACCGGTTCAAGGCGATCAACGACCGCTTCGGCCACGCCCGGGGCGATGCTGTCCTCGTGGAGACGGCCAAGCGCATCCGGCGGGTCATCCGCGAGGTGGACGTGCTCGCCCGCTACGGCGGTGAGGAGCTGGTGCTGCTGCTGCCGGAGACCGACGCGGCCGGCGGCGTGCAGCTGGCCGAGCGCGTGCTCGCGGAGATCCGCCGGGAACCCTTCGGTGAGCCGGGCGAGGAGCCGCTCACCGTCACCGTGTCCTGCGGGGTCGCCGCGTGGGAGGAGGCCCGCCCCGGCACCGCCGCGGACGAGGCCTCCGCCGACGAGCTGCTGGCCCGCGCCGACGCGGCGCTGTACCGGGCGAAGGGCGCGGGCCGCGACCGGGTCGCGCTGGACGGGACCCTGGAGCAGGTCTCCTGACCCGCGCGCGCGGCGGTCGCCGCGGTAGCCCCCCGGCCGGCCCGCTGCCCGGCACGTACGAGGTCGACACCGGCACCGCGGAGCTGCTGGCGGACGCCGACCGGCCGGGCGCCTGGCTGCTCTCGCTCGACGGCGTGCCGCAGTCCCACGTCGACCTGGCCGACCCGACGTTCCTCGACTTCCCCTACGTGCGCTCGCTGGCCGACGTCGTCGACGCCCTCCCGCCCGGTCCGGTGGCCGTCGTCCACGTCGGGGTCGGCGCCGCGACGCTGGCCCGGTACGTCGCGGTGACGCGGCCCGGGTCCCGGCAGCGCGCCGTCGAGGTGGACGCCCGGCTCGCGGAGCTCGTGCGCGGCCCGCTCGGCCTGTCGAAGGTGCCGGGGTGTCGCCTCGTCGTCGGCGACGGGCGCGCGGTCGTCGAGGCCCTCCCGGCGGACAGCGCCGACCTCGTCGTCGTCGACGCGTTCGCCGGAGCACGCGTCCCGGCGCACCTCACCACCGTCGAGTTCTTCCGTGCCGTCGCCGCCGTGCTCCGCCCGGGCGGTGTCGTGCTCGTGAACACCGCCGACGGCCGGCCGCTGGACTTCGCCCGCGCAGCGGTCGCGACCCTGGCCGCCGTGTGGCCGGACGTGGCCGTCCTCGCCGAGCCCGGGGTGCTGCGGGGCCGGCGCTTCGGCAACCTGGTACTGGCGGCGTCCGCCGCGCCGCTCCCGATCGCGGAACTCGCCCGCCGGGCCACCCGCGCCGACGCGCCCGCCCGCGTCGTCGCAGGGGATGATCTCGTGCGGTTCGCCTCCGGTGCCCGCCCCGCCACCGACGCGACGGCCGTGGCGTCGCCCGCGCCGCCGGCCCGTGCCTTCCGCTGAGCGGCACAAAAGAGATGTGCGTCTCGTCGGCGGCCGCAGGCGTTCCCCTCGCGTCACCCGCTCGTTATGGTCGGCTAGGTTGCCTGGAGGTCCTGACCATGGTCCGACAGGGGCGTGTCCCCGGTCTGCTGTCCGTCTCCGCCGAGCTCGTCCGCTCCGCCGCCACACACGGCGGCAGGTGGGCGGCGGGCGCGACGCGCAGCACCGTCACGCACGCCGCCGGCAAGGTCTTCACGTCCGTCCTCGGCGTCCTCGCAGCGCCACCGCGGGACCTGGCGCCCAGGCCGGAGCCGGGGGGTGAACCCCAGCCGTGACCGCGTACGGAATGGTCCACCCCGCGCCGGGGGTTGTTTGTAGTGGCGGCCTTCGGGGCCGGGTAGACGCGGGTAACCGCATCGCCCTCCCTGCGGAGGAGCGGAACAGTGCGGTGCACAGCGCACCGCCCAAAAGCGTCCCGCGAGGGCGCGTGGAGGTACGCAGGTGACCGAGCTCGCTTCGCAGCCGTCGGCCAAGCAGGTCCGCCGGCTCGACCACGTCGTCGTGCGCTTCGCCGGGGACTCCGGCGACGGCATGCAGATGACGGGGGAGCGCTTCACGTCGGAGACGGCGCTGCTGGGCAACGACCTCGGCACGCTGCCCGACTTCCCCGCCGAGATCCGGGCGCCTGCCGGGACCCTCGCCGGCGTCTCCGGCTTCCAGGTGCAGTTCGCCGAGCACGCCGTGCTGACCCCCGGCGACGCCCCGGACGTGCTGGTCGCCATGAACCCCGCGGCCCTCAAGCGCAACCTCGGCGAGCTGCCCCGCGGCGCCACCGTGATCGTCAACACCGACGAGTTCAGCGCGCGGGCCGTCAAGCGCGTCGGCTTCGAGGGTGACGTGCTGACCGACGGTTCCCTCGACGCCTTCCACACCGTCCCCGTGCCGCTGACGTCCCTCACCGTCAAGGCGGTCGAGGCGGCGGCGGGCACCGAGGGCCTCACCCGCAAGGACGCCGAGCGGGCGAAGAACATGTTCGCGCTCGGCCTGATGTGCTGGCTCTACAGCCGCCCCACCGAGAGCACGCTCGCGTTCCTGCAGCAGAAGTTCGCGAAGAAGCCGGCGCTCGTCGCCGCCAACACCGCGGCGTTCCACGCGGGCTGGGCGTACGGCGAGACCACGGAGGACTTCGCGGTCCGCTTCGAGGTCGCCCCGGCGCCCATGAAGCACGGCCTGTACCGCAACATCCACGGCAACCTGGCGCTGACCTACGGCCTCGTCGCGGCCGCCCGGAAGGCGGGCCTGCCGATGTTCCTCGGCAGCTACCCGATCACGCCGGCGTCGGACATCCTGCACGAGCTGTCGAAGCTCAAGAGCTTCGACGTGACGACGTTCCAGGCCGAGGACGAGATCGCCGGCATCGGCGCCGCGATCGGCGCCTCCTACGGCGGCGCGCTCGGCGTCACCACCACGTCGGGCCCGGGCGTGGCACTCAAGAGCGAGGCCGCGGGGCTCGCGGTCATGCTCGAGCTGCCGCTCGTCATCGTCGACGTGCAGCGCGGCGGCCCCAGCACGGGCCTGCCGACCAAGACGGAGCAGGCCGACCTGCTGCAGGTGATGTTCGGCCGCAACGGCGAGTCGCCCATCCCGGTGGTGGCCGCGAAGAGCCCGGCCGACTGCTTCGACGCGGCGCTCGAGGCGACCCGCATCGCGATCACCTACCGCACGCCCGTGTTCCTGCTCTCCGACGGCTACATCGCCAACGGCAGCGAGCCCTGGCGGATCCCGGACGCCGCGGCGATCACCCCGATCGACCCGGACTTCCAGACGCAGCCGAACGGCCCGGACGGCACCTTCCTGCCGTACCTGCGGGACCCGGAGACGCTCGCCCGCCCCTGGGCGGTCCCCGGCACCCCCGGGCTGGAGCACCGCATCGGTGGCCTGGAGAAGGCCGACGGCACGGGCGCCATCAGCTACGACGCGCAGAACCACGACCGGATGGTGCGGCTCCGCGCCGCCAAGGTGGAGGGCATCGCCCGTTCGCTGCCGCCGATCGAGGTCGACGACCCGACCGGCGACGCGAAGGTCCTCGTGCTCGGCTGGGGCTCCACCTGGGGCCCGATCGCGGCCGGCGTCCGCCGGGTCCGCCGCCACGGTGGGCGGGTGGCGCAGGCGCACCTGCGGCACCTCAACCCGTTCCCCAACGACCTCGGGGACGTGCTGGCGCGCTACGACAAGGTCGTCATCCCGGAGATGAACCTGGGGCAGCTCGCACTGCTCGTCCGCGCCAGGTACCTCATCGACGCGGTGTCGTTCACCCAGGTCCGCGGGCTCCCGTTCTCCTCGGGGGAGCTCGCCGACGCGATCGGTTCCGTGCTGGCGGAGGTGGACCCCGAAGGGCTCACCGACGAGCTGCGCGAGAGCCTCGCGGCCGGCCAGGAATCCGATGAGGACATCAACTGACGCGTCCCCCGGACGCACCACCCCCGAGCTCGTCCCCGCACCGCGCTTCGCCCGCCAGGGCTGGAGGAACCGTGAGCACCCCGAACACCGCCCCCATCGGCAACCGCCTGCTGGACCTGGTTCCCGCGAACGAGGGGGCGCCGCTGACCCGGAAGGACTTCTCGTCCGACCAGGAGGTCCGCTGGTGCCCCGGCTGCGGTGACTACGCGATCCTGTCCGCGGTGCAGGGCTTCCTGCCCGAGCTCGGCGTGAAGCGCGAGAACGTCGTGATGGTGTCGGGCATCGGCTGCTCCAGCCGCTTCCCGTACTACGTGGACAGCTACGGCATGCACTCGATCCACGGCCGCGCGCCGGCGATCGCGAGCGGCCTCGCGGTGTCGCGGCCCGACCTGTCGGTGTGGGTCGTCACGGGCGACGGCGACGGGCTGTCGATCGGCGCCGGGCACCTGCTGCACGCGCTGCGCCGCAACGTGAACATCAAGATCCTGCTGTTCAACAACCGGATCTACGGCCTCACCAAGGGCCAGTACTCGCCGACGTCCGAGCAGGGCAAGGTCACCAAGTCGACCCCGTTCGGCAGCCTCGACGCGCCGTTCAACCCGGTGTCGCTGACGCTCGGCGCCGAGGCCACGTTCGTCGCGCGGACGGTCGACAGCGACCGCAAGCACCTCACCGAGACGCTCCGCGCCGCGGCGAACCACCCCGGCTCCGCGTTCGTCGAGATCTACCAGAACTGCCCGATCTTCAACGACGGCGCCTTCGACGTGCTGAAGGACCCGAGCAGCCGCGACACCGCGCTGCTGCGCCTCACGCAGGGCCAGCCGCTCACCTTCGGCGACGGCCAGGGGCTGCGCCGATCGGGCACCGGCGGCCTCGAGATCTGCGCCGCCGACGACCCGGGCGTCCTGAGCCACGACGCCACGGTCGAGGACCCCACCACCGCGTTCGGGCTGTCCCGGCTCGAGGCGCCCGTCGCCATCGGCGTCTTCCGCAGCGTCGACCGCCCGGTGTACGACGAGCTGTCGCGCCAGCAGATCGCCACGGCGAAGGAGCACGGCTCCAGCGACCTGCAGAAGCTGCTCACGGGCAACGACACCTGGAACGTCGCGGTCTGACGCCGCGTCGGCCCGCTCCCCCGGTTCCGGCCGGGGCGGGGCGGGCTGTCCGGTGCCCGTCCGGGTTCCACGGAGGCCATGTGATGCGATGCCCTTCCGTGCCGGTTGGCCCCTGTGTGGGCGGTCCGCTCGCTAGGGTGACGGCGTGACCGAGCCTCGCCCGACCTCTCCCCGCCCCGGCCCGGCCGTCCGGACCGCGGTCATCCCGGCCGCAGGTCTCGGCACCCGGTTCCTTCCCGCTACGAAGGCGGTTCCCAAGGAGCTGCTGCCGGTCGTGGACACCCCTGCCATCGAGTACATCGTGGCCGAGGCCGCCGCGCACGGGCTCACCGACGTCCTGCTGGTCACCGGGCGGGGCAAGAGCGCGCTGGAGGACCACTTCGACCGCGCCCCCGAGTTGGAGCGCGCGCTCGAGGCCAAGGGCGACCTCGGCCGGCTGGCGGCCGTGCGCCGCTCCGTGGAGCTGGCGCAGGTGCACGCGGTGCGGCAGGGGGAGGCGCTCGGCCTCGGCCACGCCGTCCTGCAGGCCGCCGCGCACGTCGGCGAGCGCCCGTTCGCCTGCCTGCTCGGCGACGACATCATCGACGCCCGCGAGTCCCTGCTCGGCCAGATGCTGGCCGTCCGGGACCGGCACGGCGGCTCGGTGCTCGCCCTCATGCCGGTCTCGCGGGAGCAGATCCAGCTCTACGGCTGCGCCGAGGTGGAGGTGGTGCCGGGCGAGTCGGCGGACGTCGTGCGCGTCCGCACCACCGTGGAGAAGCCGTCACCGCAGGACGCGCCCAGCGACCTCGCCGTCATCGGCCGGTACGTCCTGTCGCCGCGGGTCTTCGACGTCCTGCGGGGTACGAAGCCGGGACGCGGTGGCGAGATCCAGTTGACGGACGCGATCAACGAGCTCGCGCAGCTGCCCGACAGTGAGGGGGAGCCCGTGCACGGTGTCGTCTTCCGGGGTCTGCGGTACGACACCGGCGACCGGCTGGAGTACCTGAAGGCCGTCGTGCGGCTGGCGAGCGAGCGTCCCGAGTTCGGAGCCGACTTCACCGCCTGGCTGCGCGGCTTCGTCGCCGACCTCCCGGAAGCCTGATCCGGTGACCCGTCCCAGCGCCCCCCTCATCAGTGTCGACGCGCACCTCGAACGCGTCCTGTCGCTGGTCCGCCCGCTCGGCGGCCTGGAGCTCACCCTCGGCGACGCCCACGGCTGCACCCTCGCCGAGGACGTGATGGCCCTGGCGCCGCTGCCGGGCTTCGACAACTCCGCGATGGACGGGTACGCCGTCCACGCGGCCGACCTGGCCGGCGCCTCGCCGGAGACGCCCGTCAAGCTGCCCGTGGTCGCGGACATCGCCGCCGGGTCCCACCTGGATGTCGCCGTGCGCCCCGGCATGTGCGTCCGGATCATGACCGGCGCGCCGCTGCCGCCCGGCGCGGACGCCGTGGTGCCGCAGGAGTGGACCGACCGCGGCATCGCCCAGGTGGCCATCCTCCGCCCCGCGAACCCGGGGGATTCCATCCGGCGGGCGGGGGAGGACCTGCAGGAGGGCGCCACGGTGCTGCGCGCCGGCGCCTTCCTCGGCGCTGCGCAGGTGGGGCTACTCGCCGCGGCCGGCCGGCTCACGGTGCTGTGCCACCCGCGGCCCCGCGTCGTCGTGGTCAGTACCGGCAGCGAACTGAAGGAGCTGGGGCACGAGCTGGCGCCCGGCCAGATCCACGACAGCAACAGCCACATGCTCACCGCGGCGGCCCGCGAGGCAGGGGCGCTCGCGTACCGCGTCGGCATCGTCCGGGACGACCCGGCGCAGCTGCTGGAGACGCTCGAGGACCACCTCATCCGGGCCGACCTGCTGGTCACCTCCGGCGGCGTCAGCGTCGGCGCGTACGACGTGGTCAAGGAGGTGCTGAGCCAGCTCGGCACCGTGCAGTTCGACAAGGTTGCGATGCAGCCCGGCATGCCGCAGGGCGCCGGCGTCATCGGGTCGGAGCAGGTCCCGATCCTCACGCTGCCGGGCAACCCCGTGTCCGCGCTCGTGAGCTTCGAGGTGTTCGCCCGGCCGGTGATCCGGCGGATGCTGGGGACCGAGCCGCTGCAACGGCCGACGATCCCCGCGCGGCTCACCCACGCGGTGCCCGGCCGGCCCGGGCGGCGCCGCTACCTGCGGGCACGCATCGGCCGCACGAACAACGGCCCCCAGGTGACGCTCGTCGGCGGCACGGGGTCACACCTGCTGGCCTCGCTGGCGCACGCCAACGCGCTCGTCGTGGTGCCGGAGGCGGTGGGCGACCTCGCCGCCGGGGACACGGTCGACGTGATGATGCTGGAGAGGAGGGGTCGATGACCGAGGGCCAGCAGTCCGCCGGGCAGGAGACCCCGCGGCTGGTGCACGTCGACGAGACCGGCGCCGCCCGGATGGTCGATGTCACGGCCAAGGACGTCACCATCCGCACCGCGACCGCCGCGGGCGTGCTGCGCCTCTCGCCGCAGGCGTCCGCGCTGCTGGCGGCGGGCGCCCTGCCGAAGGGCGACGCCCTGGCGGTGGCGCGCATCGCCGGCATCCTCGGTGCGAAGCGCACCCCCGACCTGATCCCGCTCGCGCACCCGGTGGCGCTGCACGGCGTCGAGGTCGAGGTCGAGGTGGTCGAGGGCGCGGTGCAGATCCGCGCGACCGCCCGGACCGCCGACCGCACGGGCATCGAGATGGAGGCGCTCACCGCGGTGGCGGTGGCGGGGTTGACGCTGCACGACATGGTGAAGGCAGTCGATCCGGAGGCGACGCTGACGGACGTGCGGCTGCTGGAGAAGACCGGGGGCCGGCGGGGTGACTGGCACCGCCGGTCGTGAGCGGGGCGTGAGGCTCCCTGCGCCGCCCGCCGGACCCGCGGGCGGGCGCTGATGGCCACGGTCGCTGTGATCACCGTGTCCGACCGCAGCGCGCGCGGGGAGCGCCCGGACGTCAGCGGACCACTGCTGATGTCGCTGCTGGCCGAGCAGGGGCACACGGCGGCCGGCCCCGTGACCGTGGTCCCCGACGAGCCGGCCGCCGTGGCAGCCGCGGTGCGGGCCGCCCGGAAGCAGGCGCAGGTGGTGCTCACCACCGGCGGCACCGGCCTGTCGCCGCGGGACATCACGCCCGAGGCGGTGGGTCCGTTGCTGGACCGCACCGTGCCGGGTCTCATCGAGTTGCTGCGCGCCGACGCGATGCTGCGGCTGCCGACCGCGGCGCTCTCGCGCGGGGTGGCGGGGGTGTCGGCGGGTGCGCTGGTGGTCACCGTCCCCGGGTCGACGGGCGCCGTGCGGGACGCGGCGCGGCTGCTGGGTCCGCTGCTGGACCACGCGGTCGAGCAGCTCGGCGGCGGGGACCACGTGGCGGGCGGCGAGGTGCAGCCGTGAGCCCGGGCTGGCCCGTGGTGCTGCGCGACGGACCCGTCGTCCTGCGGCAGCTGCGGATGCGCGACGCCGGCCCCTGGATCGAGGTGCGGCTGCGCAACGAGAACTGGCTGGCGCCGTGGGAGTCGGCGCCGATGGAGGTGTCGTCGCTGCCGTTCGCGAGCCGGCACAGCGTGCAGGACTACCTGCGGCTGCGGCGGGCGCTGCGGCGGCAGGCCCGGCTGGGCGTCACGCTGCCGTTCGCGATCGAGGTGGACGGGGCGCTGGCCGGCCAGGTCACCATCTTCCAGATCGTCCGCGGGGCCTCGTGTTCCGGGCTGGTCGGGTACTGGGTCGACCGTCGCGTCGCCGGGCGTGGGGTGGCCCCGACGGCCGTCGCGCTCGCCGTCGACCACGCCTTCCGCCGGGCCGGCCTGCACCGCGTCGAGGCGGGGGTTCGGCCGGAGAACGCTCCCAGCCGGCGGGTGATGGAGAAGCTCGGCTTCCGGCTCGAGGGGTGCGCGGCGCGCAGCCTGGTGGTCGACGGGGAGTGGCGCGACCACCTGACCTTCGCGCTCACCGTGGAGGACGTCCCCGAGGGGCTGCTGCAGCGGCTGCGGGCGCAGTACCCGGTGCCGGCGCAGCGGTCGGTTGCCGCCCGAGACGCAGCCGTGGACCGGCCGAACGGCTGAGGGTTGCTGCGCGTGGTCCGACACGCCGTCCGCGTTCCCCCTGCTGCCTGCCGTGCGCCGTTAGCTTCTTTCATATGGGCCGCAGCCATGACCGCCGACTGGGTCCCACCCGTTCGTTGACGCCGAGCCCGGGAACCTTCCCCGGGCCCACCCCCGGCGCGGCTCGTTCCCAGGGGGATGCATGAGTGCCCTGATCACCGCGGCGATCGTCATCGCCTGGCTCGCGGTGCTGGTGCCCCTGCTGCTCGAGCGGGCGGCCGCCCGCTCCGCGGCGCAGGACCGGCTCGCGACGGCCATGCGGGTGCTGTCGGGGCGCGGCCGCGACGGGTCCGGCCGGCGCTGGTCGGTGGCGCCTGGTCGTGAGGTCGTCGACCTGACCGCGGACGGGGAAGCGGCTGCCGACGCGAGCGGCCCCGCGCCGGTCCGGGCGACGCTCGACCCCGCTGTCGCCGAGCGGCTGCGCCGCACGCGGGCCGAGGCGTCCGCGCCGGCTGTCGACCTGACCGCCGAGGCCAGCGCCGCCGACGGCACCACGCCCGACGAGCAGGCGCCGCAGGCCGAGGTCGCCCCCGCCGCCGGCCGCGCCCGGCTGACCGCGGCGCAGCGTCGGACCCGCGTGTTCGCCGCGGCGCTCGGCCTCGCGGCGGTCACCGGGCTGGTCGCCGCCGTCCGGCCCGGCGCCGCGACGATCACCGTCCAGGTGGCCGCGGACGCGGTCCTCATTGCCGTGCTCGGCGGGCTGCGCGGGGTCGCCCGCCGGGAGGCCGCCGTGCGCGCCGCCCGCGCCCGCCGCGCGCAGGTCCTGCGCGACCGGGCTGCGGCGCTGCTCGTCGCGGACCCGGCCGCCCTGGCGCTGCGGGACGCCACCAGCCGGCCCGAGCCGCTGCACGTGCCGGACGACTGGGCCGAGAACGGGCGGCAGGCGGTGGACCTGCGCGACCGCACGATCGAGCTGGACGCCCCGGTCGACCGCAGTTGGGAGCTCGCCACCACCCGCAGCGACGCGCCGCAGGTCGTGGTCTACGCGACCGTGCAGGGCGAGGCCCGGTTGGCCGGCGCCGTCCCGGCCGAGGCGCCGCGCGTGGCCGTGCTGCCGCGCCCGGCGGCCGCGCCTGCGGCGGAGCGGCGCTCGCCGGCCGACCCGACGCCCGCATCGACTGACCCCGCGGCCGACCACGGCGCCACAGCGGGGCTCACGAGCTACCGCATCGCTGCGTCGCAGCCGGCGCCCGCGCGCCCGGCCGCCCCGCAGCAGCAGGTGGACGGCGCGAGCGGCGGCGAGCCGGTGCTCGAGCTGGAGCTGGAGCGCCGCTCCAGCTGAACCGGGCGGACCCGTCGGCGGCGGCTGACGGGTCGGCTGATAGGCTTTTCCTTGCACTTGGGGCTGTGGCGCAGCTGGTAGCGCACCTCGTTCGCATCGAGGGGGTCAGGAGTTCGAATCTCCTCAGCTCCACCAGATAGTTCATG
>JAOPWU010000064.1 GCA_025965515.1 Mycobacterium sp. | reverse complement strand
TGCTGGCGCTGGGGCTCGCGGAACGGCGCCGCACGTTCGCGATCGCCGCCGCGCTGGGGGCGACGCGGCGCCAGCTGGCCGGCTTCGTCTGGGGCGAGGCGGCCGTCGTGCTCGCCTGCGGGGTCGTCACGGGAGGCGTCCTGGGGACGCTGCTCTCCCTGATGCTGGTGAAGGTGCTGACCGGGGTGTTCGACCCGCCGCCGGCGGCGCTGACGGTGCCGGGCGCCTACCTGGCCCTCACCGGGGTGTTGGCGCTCGCTGCCCTGCTGCTCGCGGCGCTGACCACCGTGCGGCTGAGCCACCGGCCACCGCTGTCCGCCCTGCGCGATCTGTGATCCCGGCCGGAGCGGGGCCGCACCGTCCACGAGCTGTCCGAGGACTGGTCGCTGGGCACGGACGAGGGACCCCGATGCTGGGAACCACCTGAACGCGTGGCACGTTGATCCCGTCCGGCCGCGGGGGGCGGACTGCTGGGACGGACGACGGGGGTCTTCGTGGGGGGTGTGTCCCGGCGCCGCTTCCTGACCGTGCTCGCGACCGGAACGGCGGCGGCCCTGGTCGGCTGCACCACGTCCGGCCGGCCCACCGGCGCCGTCGTGCGGCCCGCCGACCTGCCCGTCCCGCCCACGCCCGCGGCGCCCCCGAGCCCGGTTCCCCCGCCCCCTCCCCTCCCGCCCATCCCCCCGCCGCACCCGGGCCCCCCGCAGGTCTTCGACGTGCTGCCTCCAGCGACGGGCCGGACGATCGCCCTGACGATCGACGATGGCTACGACCGCGAGACCGTCAGCGCCTACGTGAGGTTCGCGCGCGACTCCGGGATCGCGCTGACGTTCAACCCCAACGGCTGCTACGCCGCCGAGTGGGAGCCGCACGCGGCCGCGCTGGCGCCGCTGATCGCCGCCGGGCAGGTCCAGATCGGCAACCACACCTACCGCCACCCCGACCTGCGGCGGCTCAACGAGGCGGGCATCCGGGCCGAGTTGGAACGCAACGAGGACTGGATCGTGAAGACGTTCGGGGTGACGTCGCGACCCTGGTACCGGCCGCCGTACGGCTTCCACGACCCGCGCGTGGACAGCGTCGCCGGCTCCCTCGGCTTCACGCACGTCGCGCTGTGGAACGGGACGCTGGGCGACAGCTCCCTCCTGCCGCCGGAGGAGCTGCTGCAGCTGGCCACCAGGTACATGCAGCCGGGGACGCTGCTGCTGGGGCACGCCAACCACCCCACCGTCACGCACCTGTACGACCGCCTGGTGGAGCTGATCCGCAGCCGCGAGCTCACCCCGCGCACCCTCGACGAGGTGTTCGGGACGAGCCGGGCGACCGGCTGATCGTCAGGCGGCCAGCAGCGCCGTGACCGGCGTGGCGGGCAGGCCGTGCGCGGCCGCCACCGCAGCGTTGGTCACCCGGCCGTCGGCGGCGTTGAGGCCCGCCGCCAGGTGCGGGTCCGCCAGCAACGCGGCCCGCCAGCCCCGGTCGGCCAGCGCCGCGAGCGGCCGCAGCGTCGCGGCCGCCAGCGCCTGCGTCGCGGTATGCGGCACCGCGCCGGGCATGTTGGCGACGCAGTAGAAGACCGTGTCCCCGACGGTGAACGTCGGGGCGTCGTGGGTCGTGGGTCGGGTGCCGGCGACGCAGCCGCCCTGGTCGACCGCGATGTCGACGACGACGGCGCCGGCGGGCATCGCGGCGACCGCGGCCTCGTCCAGCACCTCCGGGGCCAGCGCCCCGGGCACCAGGACGGCGCCGACGACCAGGTCGGCGGTGCGGACGGCCTGCCGGACCGCGTAGGGGTTCGAGGCGACGGTCTCGACCCGGCCGGCGTACCGCTCGTCCGCGCGGCGCAGCTTCGCCGCGTCGATGTCCAGCACCGTGACGCGGGCGCCGAGCCCGACCGCCCGCGCCACCGCGTTCATGCCGGAGACACCCGCCCCGAGGACCACCACGTGCCCAGGCGCGACGCCGGGCACCCCGCCCAGCAGGACGCCCCGGCCCCCGTTGGGCCGCTGCAGGGTGGTCGCGCCGACCTGCGGGGCCATCCGCCCGGCGATCTCCGACATGGGGGCCAGCAGCGGCAGCGACCCGTCGGGGGCGGAGACGGTCTCGAACGCGATCGCGGTGACCCGCGCGGCGAGCAGCGCCTCGGTGAGCCGCCGGTCGGCCGCCAGGTGCAGGTACGCGAAGAGCACAAGCCCGGGCCGCAGCCGGCGGTACTCGTCCGCGACCGGCTCCTTGACCTTGCAGACGATGTCGGCGCCGCCCCACAGCTCGTCCGGGTCGGCGAGCAGGGTCGCCCCGGCGGCGGCGTACTCGGCGTCGGGCAGCGCCGAACCTTCCCCCGCGCCCGCCTCGACGGTGACGGTGTGGCCGCGGCGCACCAGCTCGGAAACACCGGCGGGGGTCATCCCCACCCGGTACTCCTCGCGCTTGCGTTCCCGGGGGACGGCGATCTGCACGGCGCTACGACCTCTCCAGGGTGCCGGTCGGACCGCTCCATGGTCTGCCAGGAGCAGCCCCCGTGAGAGGCTGTCCTCATGCGGCGTACGGTCTACGGTCCCGACCACGAGGAGTTCCGGGCAGCGGCGCGGGAGTTCGTGGCCCGCCAGGTGCTCCCGAACATGGAGCGCTTCCGCGAGGAGCGGGCCATCGACCGTGCCACGTGGCTGGAGGCCGGCAAGCAGGGGCTGCTGGGCATCGCGGTGCCGGAGCAGTACGGCGGCGGCGGGACCGAGGACTTCCGCTACAACGCGGTGTTCAACGAGGAGCTCTCCAAGGCGAGCGCCGCGCTGGCCAGCGCCTTCACGATCCACGCCGACATCGTGGCGCCGTACCTGCTGGAGCTGACGACCGACGAACAGAAGCAGCGCTGGCTGCCGCGCTTCTGCACCGGCGAGATCGTCACCGCCATCGGCATGACGGAGCCCAGCGGCGGCAGCGACCTCGCCAACCTGCGGACCACGGCCCGCCGCGACGGCGACACCTACATCGTCGACGGCTCGAAGACCTTCATCACGAACGGCTACGGCGCGGACCTGGTGATCGTGGCCGTGCGGACCGGGGAGCCCGGCAGCCGGGCGCGGGGCATCTCGCTGCTGGCGCTCGAGACCGGGATGGCGGGGTTCACCCGCGGCCACAAGCTGCACAAGATCGGGCAGCCCGAGGCCGACACCGCCGAGCTGTTCTTCGACGGCGTCCGGGTCCCCGCCGCGAACCTCATCGGCGAGGAGAACCGCGCGTTCCCCGCGATGATGCAGCGGCTGGCGCAGGAGCGGCTGTCCTGCGCGGTCTCCAACGTGGCACACGCCCGCCAGCTGCTGGGCGAGACGCTGGTCTACGTCAAGGAGCGGACCGCCTTCGGCCAGCCGATCGGGGCGTTCCAGGCGAACAAGCACCGCCTCGCCGAGCTGTTCACCGAGATCGAGGTGGCGCAGGCCTACGTCGACGCCTGCCTCGACGCGCACCCCCGCGGCGAGCTGACGGCGGTCGAGGCTGCCAAGGCGAAGTACTGGAGCTCCGAGGCCCAGAACAACGTGCTCGACGCGTGCGTGCAGCTGCACGGCGGATACGGCTACATGCAGGAGTACCGCGTGGCGCAGGCCTGGGCCGACGCGCGCGTGTCCCGCATCTGGGCCGGGGCGAACGAGATCATGAAGGAGATCATCGGCCGCGACCTGGGCCTGTGATGACGACCGCGATGACACCCGAACTACTCGCCGAGATCCTGGCCGCCCAGCCGCGCTACGCCGAGGGCCCCGCCCGCGTCGCCTGCACCGAGACCGGCGCGCCGCTGGTGCGGGCCGCCGGGCACGTACCCGTCACCACCCCGCTGCGGGAGCTGCCCGAGGGCTCCGTGGACGCGGTGGTGCTGCTGGGCGACGAGGTGAGCCTCCACGGCGACCGGGCGGACGAGTTCGTCGCCTGCGCCGCCGACGCCGCGGTCCCCGGCGGGCTGGTGGTGCTGACGGCGCTCGCGTCCGACGGGACGCCCCGGCCGCAGGATCGCGGTGTCCCCGCCGACCGCGAGAGCCCGATGCCGCGGACCGAGCCGCGGCGGTTCGGGGCCGCCGACGTGGACCACCTGCTGCTGCACCGCGGGGTGGGGGTGCGCCGGCTGGAGCGCCACGGCGACCGCTGGCTCGTCGCCGGCGTGACGCCCGTCGGCGGGGCGGAGCGGCAGGCCCGGTTCGTCGCCTCGCTGCCGTTCAAGCTGGTGACCGCGGCGGTGCTCTGCACGGACGCCGAGGACCGCGTGCTGTGCGTCTACGACGCGTTCAAGCACCACTGGACCATCCCGGGCGGCGTCGTCGACGCCGGCGAGGACCCGCGCGGCGGGGCCGTGCGGGAGGCGTACGAGGAGAGCGGCGTCCGGGTGCGCGCCGGCGACCTGGCCGGAGTGTTCAACGCGGCCGCGCCCGACCGGTTGTTGCTGGTCTATGCGGCCACGCCGGTCGACCCCGACGCCGCGAGCACCCGCTCGCCCCGTACCCGGCAGCCCAACGAGGTCGGCGAGGTGGCGTGGCTGCCCCGCGACGAGGCCCTCGCCCGGCTGGCGCCCCGCAGCGCGTGGCACGTGCGGATGAGCCTCGACCACCCGGGCGAGACCTGGCGGGAGTGACCGCCGACCCGCTGCTCGTCACCCTCGGGAGCAGGGCCGGGCGGCCGGTTGACGGGACGCTGCCGCGTCAGGACGTCGGACCGGCGAAGTAGAACCCCTCCTCGAGGTCCTCGAGCAGGCCCGGGTGCGTGGGCTCCCAGGCGAGCAGCTCGCGCGTGCGGGCGTTCGACGTCGGGTTGTCCAGGGGGACGACGCCGCCGAGGAAGCCGAAGTGGGCCGCTGCGTCCTCGGGCGCCACGGAGACGACCGGCACGCCGAGGTGGCGGCCGATGGCGCCGGCGATGTCCCGGAACGGGACGCCCTCGTCCCCCACGGCGTGCAGCCGAGTGCCGGCCGGCGCCGCCTCGAGCGCGAGCCGGTAGAGGCGCGCCGCGTCGCGGGTGTGGCCCGCGGGCCAGCGGTTGGAGCCGTCGCCGACGTACGCGGCGGCTCCCTTCTCGCGCGCGATCGCGATGAGCATGGGGACGAAGCCGTAGTGGTCGAGGGCGCTGTGGACGGTCGGCGGCAGCCGCACGACCGAGGACCGGACGCCGCGCCCGGCGAGGCCCACCACCGTGTTCTCGGCCTCGATCCGCGGGCCGCCCGCACCGGCGGCGTCCTCGGTCGTGACGCCGGTGAACCCGCCGATGACGAGCGTCAGGGTGCCGGACGTGCTCACGAAGGGCTTGCCGCTCCCGGCGAGGGCGTCCCCGAGGGCCTCGATCGCGCGCAGGTCCGAGGCCACCGCGCCGGCGAAGTCCCCGGCCTGCATCGCGTCGTGCCGGAACGCCAGGTGGATAACGCCCTCGGCCGCCGCGGCAGCCTCCTGCAGGGTCCCGAGGTCGTCGAGGGATCCCCGGCGCACCTCGGCCCCCTGCGCCTCCAGGGCGGCGGCCGTCGCGTCCGAACGGGCGAGCCCGAGCACCGCGTGGCCGGCGGTGACGAGTTCGGGGACGACCGCGGAGCCCAGGTGGCCGGAGCCGCCGGTGACGAAGACGCGCATGAGGACAACCTCTCGGGGGTGGTACGAACTGCTGTTGCGATGTCACTTGGTGACATGACGACCGTAGCAGCGATAACACCCGGTGTCATCCCCGTAGGATCACGCCATGGCGAGGTGGGACCCGGACGCGCAAGGCAGGCTGCGGCAGGCAGCCGTCGCCCTGTACCTGGAGCGTGGGTACGAGGCCACGACCGTGGCCGAGATCGCCGAGCGCGCCGGCCTGACGAAGCGCACGTTCTTCCGCTACTTCGCCGACAAGCGCGAGGTGCTGTTCGCGGGCTCGGAGTCGCTCCAGACGGACATCGTCACCGCCCTGCGGCAGGCACCGGCCGAGGTCCCGCCGATCGAGGCCGTGCTGCAGGCACTCGCGACGGGCGGGACGGCCTTCGGGCGGTACCCGGACTTCGCCCGCCAGCGCCGCGACCTCATCGCCTCCTCCCCCGACCTGCAGGAGCGGGAGCTGATCAAACTGGCGTCCCTGACCGCGGCCGTGGCGGGGGCGCTGCGCGACCGGGGGCTCGATCCCCGCCAGGCGGGTCTGACGGCGCAGGCGGGCGTCGCCGCCTTCACGGCGGCCTACGAGCGATGGGTCCAGGACGCCGCCGCCGGGGACTTCCCGGCGCTCGTGCGGGAGTCCCTCGACGACCTTCGGCGGGCGATCAGCGCGGTCTGACACCGCCGTGGAGCGACCCGGAGCAGGCTGCGCGCGGCCGACCGCCCCGCCGGGCCAGGGGCCCGTGCGGCACGATGCAGGCGTGGCCGCGACCATCGCCCTCGCCCTCGGCGGGCTCGTCGTGCTGCTGGCCGTCACCGTGCTGGCGGGCCGCACGGGGCTGCCGTCCTCGGTGCTGCTGGTGGTGGCGGGCCTCGCCTACGGTTTCCTGCCGGGCCCGAACCTCGGCCTCGACCCCGAGGTCGTGCTCATGGTCGTCATCCCCCCGCTGCTCTACGCGGCGGCCCTGGAGTCGAGCCTGGTGGCGCTGCGGGGCAGCGCCCGCGCGGTCGGCGGCCTCTCGGTCGGCCTGGTGGCCGCGACGGCCCTCGCCGTCGGGGCCGGCGTCAGCGCGGCGGTGGCCGCCGTGCCGCTGAGCGCCGGCGTGGCGCTCGGCGCG
>JAOPWU010000059.1 GCA_025965515.1 Mycobacterium sp. | reverse complement strand
ACGACCGTTCCGACGACACGGACGTCGCGGAGGACGTCGCCACGCGGCTGCAACGGGAGCGGGTCCGCAGTGCGCTCGGCACGCTGCCCCTCGCACAGCGGGAGGCCCTGGTGATGGCCTACTTCGGGGCCTACACCCAGCGGGAGGTCTCGCAGCTCACCGGTGTCCCGCTGGGGACGGTCAAGACCCGCACCCTGGCGGGGCTGCGGCGGCTCCGGGACGCGCTGCAAGAAGTACTGGCGGACGACGACGTAACGGCATGGGGTGCAGGGCGATGACGCGCGACGAGAACCGCGGCCAGGACGTCGTCGGGCACGAGCAGTACAAGGAGCTCCTGGCCGGTGCTGCCCTTGATGCGCTGGAGCCGGCCGAGGAGCAGCGCCTGGCGCGGCACCTGGAGAAGTGCCGGTCCTGCCGCCACGACCTCACGGAACTCTCCGACGTGGTCGCGGACCTGGCGGCGGCCGCAGCCGCCGGACCGGAGCCGGAGATCGGCGATGAGCTCGCCCGGGCCATGGCCTCGGGCCGCGTCGACAGCACCCCCGCGGTCCCGGAGCCCCGGCTCGACGAGCCGGAGCCCGCGGCGGCCCGCGCCGCGGGGCCCGCCGGGCAGGGTGCGCCCCTGCGCCGCCGGACCCGCACGTTCCCTCCGCACCGGCTGTCCCGGGCGCGCCCGAGTCCGCTCCTGACGGGCGCGGTCGCCGCGGCCGTGGTCGTCGCCGTCGTCGCGGCGCTGCTGGTGCGCCCCTCGACGTCCGGAGTGCGCCTGACCGCCACGGAGAGCCGCGTCGAGGCGGAGCTGTCCGCGGCCATGACCCGCGGCGCCACCATCACGCAGCTCGGAGGCGACGGCAAGGGTTTCGTGGTGACGCAGGGCGACCACGTCTGGCTCTCCGCCAGCGGGCTGCCCGCGGACCGGAGCCGCGACGAGCACTACGTCGTCTGGGCCGTCGCCGATGGGCACCCCACCGCGGCTGCTGCCTTCGACGTCGTGCACCCCGGGACCACCCCGGTCGACGTGGGCACCATCCCCGGAGCCGCGTCGATCGCCGTGGTGGTCACCCGGGAACCGGGACGCACCCTGCCGGCAGCACCCGCGGGCCCGCGGGTGCTGCAGCCCACGTCGCTGCCCACGTCCCTGCGCTGAGCGTCCGCCCGCACGCCGGGCCCCATCGAGCCCCGAGAAAGGTCTGTTCGACGTGCGCGAACCACTCCCGCCGCCGCCCGCCCCGAGGGTGACGCAGCCTCTCGTGGACCTGGTGCTC
This sequence comes from Mycobacterium sp., assembly GCA_025965515.1. Classification (GTDB taxonomy): domain Bacteria; phylum Actinomycetota; class Actinomycetes; order RYN-182; family RYN-182; genus RYN-182. Next base: position 44,488 of record JAOPWU010000059.1, on the reverse strand, counting down.
CCCTGCCTCGACGAGCGCGAGGCGTTGCCGTGGGTGCTCGGCCGGCTGCCTGCCGGCTGGCGCCCCATCGTCGTGGACAACGGCTCCACCGACGGCAGCGGGGACGTCGCCGCAGCGCTCGGCGCCACCGTGGTGCGCGAGCAGCAGCGCGGCTTCGGAGCCGCCTGCTGGGCGGGCCTCTCGGCGGCGACCGCGCCCATCGTCTGCTTCGCCGACTGCGACGGGTCGGTGGACCCGGCGGACGCCGAGCGGGTCGTCGCCCCGGTGCGCACGGGCGCGGCAGATCTGGTGCTCGCCGCCCGCCGGCCCGACCCGGGTGCCTGGCCCGTGCACGCCAGGCTGGCCAACCGGGAGCTGGCGCGCCGCGTCCGGCGGCTGACCGGACTGCCGCTGTCCGACCTCGGGCCGCTGCGCGCGGCCCGGCGGACGGCGCTGCTGGAGCTCGGCCTGACCGACCGACGCAGCGGCTGGCCGCTCGAGATGGTGCTGCGCGCCGCCGCGGCCGGCTGGCGCGTCCAGGAGGTCGAGGCCCCCTACCGGCCGCGTACGGGGAAGTCCAAGGTCACCGGGACCGTCCGAGGGACCGTCGCCGCCGTCCGCGACATGGATCGCGTGCTGCGCGTGGCGCGTGCCGCCGCCGGGCACGACGCGCCGGCCGACCTCGCCGGGACCTCCCGGTGACGAGCGCCGCCCCCGCCGTGACGGTCGTCGTCCTGGCCAAGGAGCCGGTGCCGGGGCGCGTCAAGACCCGGCTCACCCCGCCGTACACCCCCGCGGAGGCGGCCGCGCTGGCCGAGGCGGCCCTGCTCGACACGCTCGAGACGGTGCAGCGGTTCGCCCGCAGCCGGACTGTGCTGTGCCTCGAGGGCCGACCGTGGCCCGCGCTCCCCGCCGTCCCGACCGTCCTCCCCCAGGTCGACGGGGGGCTCGACCGCCGCATCGCAGCCGCGCTGCGGCAGGCGGCCGCGCTGCACGCCGGCCCGGTCCTGCTCGTGGGCATGGACACCCCGCAGCTGCGGCCGGCCATCCTGCACCGCGCGGCGGAGGCGCTGCTGCGGCCTGGCGGCCCCGACGCGGTACTCGGCCCGGCCGCCGACGGCGGCTGGTGGCTGCTCGGGCTGCGGGTGCCCGCGGACGAGCTGGTGCTCGGCGTCCCCATGTCCACCGACCACACCGGCGCCGACCAGCTGCGCCGGCTCGAATCCGCCGCGCTCACCGTCCAGCTGGTCGAGGAGCTGACCGACGTCGACGACGCCGGGGCCGCCGCTGCGGTGGCGGCCGCGATCCCCGACAGCCGGTTCGCGCTGGCCCTACAGGCCCTCGGCAACCGGAACGCCGCGAGCGGGGTGCCGGCATGAGCCTCCCGCTCTACGACGCCGCCCTGGCCGAGCGCATCCCCGCCGGTCCGCTCGCGGTCCGGTACGCCGACGACACCACCGAACACCTCGACATCGACCGCTGGCGGGGCGCCCTCGACGCCGCCGACGGCGCGCTCCTCGCCCGGGTCGACGGCCCGACCCTGGACGTCGGGTGCGGACCGGGGCGGCTGGTCGGCGCCCTGTACGCCGCGGGCGTCCCCGCACTCGGCCTCGACATCGCCGCGGAGGCGATCCGGCTGACCCGCGCCCGGGGGGCCGCGGCGCTGCACGGCTCCGTGTGGGGCGCCGTCCCCGGCGGCTGGTCGCACGCCCTGCTGGCCGACGGAAACATCGGCATCGGCGGCGACCCCGAGCGGTTGCTGGCGCGGGTCCGGACCCTGCTGCGGCCGGGGGGCAGCGTCCACGTCGAGTGCGCGCGCCCCGGGGCCGGGAGCGGCCCGCTGTGCGCGCGGCTGGAGCATGGTGGTCGGGTGGGCGAGTGGTTCCCCTGGGCGCGGCTCTGCGTCGACGATGCCGTCGGCCTGGCCGAACGGGTCGGCCTCGTGTCGACGAGCCGGTGGTCGGTCGGTGGTCGATGGTTCGCCAGCCTCGCGCGGCCGTGACGGTCCCGACCCGGGCGCGCACCGTCGCCGTCCTCGTCGGGGTCCTCATCGGCGGCGCAGCCTGTGTCGTGCTCGCCCACGACGCCGTGCGGGCGCCCGGCATCGTCTACCGCACCGCACCGCTGCTGCGCGACGTCGCGGCGTGGACCGCGGCGGCCGTGCTGACCGCCCTGCTGATCCGTCGCCTCCCCCGTCGCGCCGCCCTCGTGGCGGTGCTGCTGCTCGCGGTGGCGATCCGCGCGGCCGCCCTGGCGGACAAGGCGCCGGTCAGCGACGACCTCTACCGCTACGCCTGGGACGGCCACGTGCAGGCGGCGGGCGGGGACCCTTACCGCTCCCCGCCGGCGGACCCGGCGCTCGCGCCGCTGCGGGCGGGTCAGTGGTACTGGCCCGACGCCGCCACCTGCCAGCGGCTGCAGGGGCACGCCGGCTGCACGCTGATCAACCGGGCAGGCGCCCCGACCATCTACCCGCCCGCCGCGGAGCTCTGGTTCCTGGCCCTGGACGCGACCGGCCTGCCGCGGCTGCACGACCGGGGTCTGGAGCTGGCGGGCCTGGGGGTCGACCTCGCCATCCTCGCCGTCCTGCTCAGCCTGTGGCGCCGCGGCAGCCTGGACCTGGGGGCGCCCGCGTTCTGGGCGCTGGCCCCGCTGGCACCCTTGGAGATCGTCGCGGACGCCCACGTCGACGGGGTCGCGCTGCTCGTCACGCTCGCGGGGCTGCTCGCCGCCCGCCGCGGCCGGACCACGCTCGCGGTCGTGCTGCTGGCGGTGGCGACGCTCGTGAAGCTCTACCCGGCGCTGCTGCTGCTGGCTGTCCTGCCGCGCCGGTTCCGCCCGGCCGCGGGCGCGGTCGCCGTCTTCGCCGGCGTGCTGGTAGCGGGCTACCTGCCCCACGTGCTCGCAGTCGGGACCCGCGTGGTCGGCTACCTGCCCACCTACCTGCGGGAGGAGAACTACGCGACCGGCAGCCGCTACCTCCTGGTGGGGCTCCTCGGCATCACCGGCGGCGCCGCGACCGTCGTCGTGCTGCTCGTGCTCGGGGCGACGGCGTTCACCGTCTGGTGGCGCCGGCCGGACCCGCTCGTGGGGGCCACCGTGCTCTACGGGGTGCTGCTGCTGCTGACCACCCCCGTCCAGCCGTGGTACGCCGTGGCGCTCGCCGGCGTCGCGGTGGCCTGCGGCCGGCCGGAGTGGATGGCGGTGGGGCTCGCGGCCTACCCCGTGTACGCGCGGACGGTCCACGACCAGTCCGCGGTCGCGACCGGCCGCCTCGCCTACGGCCTCGCCCTGCTGGTGGTGCTGGCGGCGGCCGCGCTGCGGTGGCGGCGGTGGCGGATCGCGGTAGCACCCGGTCAGGCGCCGCGCAGCGGCTCCGCCGCGAACGCGCGCACGCCGGCGCCGAACCCGACGGCCGCCCGGTAGCCCAGCTCCGCCGCGGCGCGCGCCGACGAGGCGGTCACGTGCCGCACGTCGCCCAGCCGGTACTCCCCCGTCACCACGGGCGCCGGCCCGCCGGCGGCCACCGCGAGACCGGCGGCCAGGTCGCCCACGGTGTGCACGACGCCGCTGCCGACGTTGTACGCGCGCAGACCGGCCGGTGGCTTGCCGAGCTCGAGCGCCAGACGGTTCGCCCGCGCGACGTCCGAGACGTGCACGAAGTCGCGGCGCTGACCGCCGTCCTCGAACACCCGGGGCGCCTCGCCCCGCGCGAGGGCGCTGCGGAACAGGCTCGCCACGCCGGCGTACGGGGTGTCCCGGGGCATCCGGGGGCCGAAGACGTTGTGGTACCGCAGCGCGGCGACGGAGCCCTCGGTGGCCCGCGCCCAGCTCGCGGCCAGGTGCTCCTGCGCCACCTTCGTGGCGGCGTAGACGTTCCGCGGGTCCAGCGGCGCGTCCTCCCCCACGAGACCGGGCGCCAGCGGGGCCCGGCACACGGGGCACGGCGGTTCGAACCGGCCGGCGTCCAGGTCGGCCCGGCGGCGCGGCCCGGGGGCCACCGCGCCGTGCTCGGGGCACGCGTAGGCACCCTCGCCGTAGACCACCATCGAGCTGGCCAGGACGAGGCGACGTACCCCGGCCCGGTCCATCGCCGCCAGCACGGTCGCGGTACCCAGGTCGTTGTGGGCGGCGTACTCCGGCGCGTCCTGCAGGTCGACCCCCAGCCCGACCTTCGCCGCCTGGTGGCATACGGCGTCCACCGGGTCTCCTCCGCCGTCCAGCACCCGGTCCAGCACCGCGGCGTCCCGGACGTCACCGACAGTGAGGGGAACCCCCCGCGGCACGGACACCACGGGCTCGGGGCCGTGGACCGAGGGGAGGAGCGCGTCGAGCGCGACGACGTCGTGCCCAGCAGCCACGAGATCCGTCGTCACCGCCGCTCCGATGAAGCCGGCAGCGCCGGTGACGAGGATGCGCACGGCGGCAGTCTTCCGCGTGCAGCCGGAGCTGTATCCCCCTGATGGGTGAATCCTCCATCAGCTTCGGACTGCCCGTGTCCCGGGCGTCGGCACCTCGTTGCACCAGACGTCAACCGCACTGGTTACTGGAGGTCAGCATGCAGTCCCCCGCACCGATCATCACCGAGGTGACGCTGGCCCTGCTGACGGACGGTGACCAGATCAGCGTCGGTGCGCGCCTGGGCTACGACGCCGGCGACCCGTACGCGGTGTCGCTCGAGATGGTCACGGGTCCCGAGGACGTCGTGGTGTGGAGCTTCAGCCGCGACCTGCTGTCCTCCGGGACGCGCGAGTCGGTGGGCGACGGGGACATCCGCATCAGCCCGGTCCGCCGCGGCGGCCTGGCGCGCATCAGTCTCGAGCTGCGCACCCCGACCGGCGAGGCGGTCCTCGAGGCCTCGCTCGCCGAGATCGTCGAGTTCCTCTCCGCCAGCTACGAGGTCGTCCCCTCGGGCACCGAGAGCAGCTACCTGGACCTCGACGGGCTGCTCGCCCGCCTGCTCGCGGCCTGAGCGCCGCCGGGCGCGGGGTGCTCGCCGCCGCCAGCCCCGCCTGAGGCACGATGGCGGGGTGCTGAGCGCCCCGCACCGCCGCCCCGGGCTCGCCGCCGCCCGGTGAACACCGGTTCCGTCTTCGACCGCCTCGACATCGGCGGCAGTGGCCCGGTGGGCCTCGTCGCGGTCGGCGCGGACCTGTCGGTGGAGAGTCTGGTCGGCGCCTACCGGAACGGTCTCTTCCCCTGGCCGGACGGCGAGCCCCGCTCCCCGGTGCGCCGCTGGCAGCTCGCGGCGCTGGTCCGCAGCGGCCGTCTGGTGCAGCTGCCGGACGGTCAGGGTCGCCGACTGCGCTCCGGGCTCGACCTCCCCTGGCACAGTCCGGACCCCCGCTGCGTGCTGGTGGCCGCCGACGGCGTGCACATCTCGCGGAGCCTCGGGGCGCACCTACGGCGCTCCGCCTGGACCACCACCTGTGACGCCGCGTTCGCGGACGTCGTCGCCGGCTGCGCCACCGGGCACGGCCCCACGTGGATCACCCGGGACATGGCGGCGGCCTACGAGCGGCTCCACGAGGTCGGCGTGGCGCACAGCGTCGAGGTGTGGGACTCCGACCGGCTCGTGGGCGGCATCTACGGCGTGGCTGTGGGCGGGGTGTTCGTCGGCGAGTCGATGTTCTCCCGGGCCAGCGGCGGGTCGAAGGTCGCGCTGGCGGATCTCACCGACCGGCTACGGGCTGCCGGCGGCGTCCTCGTGGACGCGCAGTTGCCGACGCAGCACCTGCTGAGCCTCGGTTTCGTGCCGGTGCACCGGGCGGACTACCTGGCGGTGCTCCGCACGGTCCGCGACGTGCCCGCGCCGCTCGCGACGGAGCGGCTGCCCGCCTCTCGGCTGGGCACCCGGCCGAGCGCGTAGCACGCGACCGCCGCGGCCGCCGCGACGTTGAGGCTGTCGACCCCCGCGTTCATGGCGATGCACACCTGCTCGGACGCGGCGGCCAGCGCCTGCTGCGACAACCCCGGCCCCTCTGCGCCCAGCAGCAGCGCGACCCGCTCCCCGGGCGCGGGGCGCGGGAGCTCGTGGAGCGGGACCGCGTGCGCGCTGGGGGTCAGCGCCAGCAACCGGTACCCGGCGGCCCGGACGGCCGCCAGGTCCGCGGCCCAGTCCCCGCTGCGGGCCCAGGGCAGCGCGAACACCTCGCCCATGCTGACCCGGACCGCGCGGCGGTAGAGCGGGTCGCAGCAGCGGGGGTCCAGCAGCAGGCCGTCCATGCCGAGCCCCACCGCGGAGCGCACGATCGCGCCGAGGTTGGTCGTGTTGTTGAGCCCCTCGCAGAGCAGCAGCCGGCTGCCCTGCGTGATCAGGTCCTGCGGCGGCAGCGTCACCGGCCGCACGACGCTCGCCAGCAGTCCCCGGTGGACGTGGAAGCCGGTCAGCGCGGCGAGCTCGGCGTCGCCCGCCTCGAGCACGAGGACCCGGTGGGCGTACCCCTCCTCGGCCAGCACGGCGTCGACGAGCCCGGCCCGCCCCGGGGCCGAGAGGATCGAGCGCAGCCGCAGCCCGGAACGCAGGGCCCGCCGCAGGACGAGCTCCCCCTCGGCGATGAACAGCCCGGCCGGCTCCTCGCGGGCCGACCGCAGCGCCACATCCGTCAGCGCCACGTAGTCGTCGAGCAGCGCCGCTACCGCGGGGTCGGCGGCCCCCGGCCCCGGCCGCCGGGTCACCCCCGTCGGCCCGACCCACGCCTCCCAGACCTGCACCGCAGGCCTACAGCTGGGTGAAGAGGTGATCGCGCCGGCGCTCGAGCACGTCCACGGGGGCAGCCGCGGACGGCGGCCCGGGGACGGCCTGCCGCAGCCGGGTGTGGACCACCGCGTGCGGCGCACCGCTGGCGGCGCTGAGCCGCGCGACCAGGCTGTTGATCTCCCGCCGTAGGGTCTGCGCCCGCTGCCAGGCCGCCGCGTCCTCCGCCTCGGTGGCCGCCGGTGCGTCGTCCACCGGCATGCCCGCGCCGGCCCGGCGGCGGTGCTCCGAGTCGCGCCGCGACAGCAGGGCGGCGGTCTGCTCGGCGCTGAGCAGGCCCGGCAGGCCCAGGAAGTCCTCGTCGTCGCTGTCGAGCAGGGCGTCGCCGCCCGAGACGGCCCGGCCGCCGGTCAGGACGTGCGCGAAGGATGCTTCGGCGTCGACGGCCTCCCAGGACGGCACCTCGGTGCCGTCCCGCTCGGGCCGTGGGAGCGGGTCGAGCTCCTCCCCCGTGGCGCCTGCAGGCGGGGGGATGACGTGGTTGCGCTCCTCCTCCAGCGCCGCCGCCAGGGTGAGCAGCGGCCGCACCGCGGGCAGGAAGACCGTCGCCGCCTCGTGCTTGCCGCGGGACCGGACGACGCGCCCGACCGCCTGGGCGAAGAACAGCGGTGTCCGGTACGAAGTCAGCCAGGCGAGGCAGGCGGCCCGCGGCACGTCGACGCCTTCGCTGATCATGCGCACGCAGACGGCGATGCGGTCCATCGACCGGCCGAACGCCGCGATCTTGTCGCTGGCCCTGGGGTCGTCGGAGAGGATCAGCACCGGCTCGGTGCCGGTCACCCGCGTCACGATGGCCGCGTAGGCCCGGGCGTCCTCCTGGTCGCTGGCCAGCACCAGCCCGGCGGCGTCCGGCATGCCGGCGGCGCGCAGGTGCGTGATGCGCTCGTCCATCGCGGCGATGACGTGCGGCACCCACTGGCCGCCGGGGTCCAGCGCGGTGCGCCAGGCCGTGGCCTCGACGCTCGCCGTGGACTCCTCGGTCAGCGAGGCGGAGACGACCTCGCCCGCGCTGTTGCGCCACCGCGAGACGCCCGTGTAGGCGGCGAACACGACCGGGCGGACCACCCCGTCGGCCAGGGCCTCGCGGTAGCCGTAGGCGAAGTCCGCGACGCTCGCCAGGCCGCCGTCGGGCTCCTCCTCGTACCGGACGAAGGGGATCCGCTCGTCGGGGCGGGTGCGGAACGGCGTGCCGGTGAGCGACAGCCGGCGGCGCGCCGGATCGAAGGCCTCGGCCACCGCATCGCCCCACGAGAGGCCGTCGCCCGCGTGGTGGACCTCGTCGAGGATGACGAGCGTGCGGCGCGCCTCGACGCGCGCCCGGTGGACCATCGGCTTCAGCGCGACCTGGGCGTAGGTGGTGACGTACCCGGCGGCGTCGGGCCGCACCGGGCCCACGGCGTTGGTCAGCGTGGGGTCCAGGTCCAGACCGGCCGCCGCCGCCGCCAGCGCCCACTGGGTGCGCAGGTGGTCCGTGGGACAGACGACCACGACGCGGTCCACCCGGCGAGCCTCCCGCAGCCGGGCGGCCAACGTCAGGGCGAAGGTGGTCTTCCCGGAGCCGGGCGTGGCTGTCACGAGGAAGTCGACGGGGTCCGCCGCCTCGTACCGGCTGAGCGCCGCCGACTGCCAGGCGCGGAGCCTGCGGGGACCCGCGCCCGGGATGGCCGGACGCCGGTCGGTGCTGGCGGGGGCAGCGGGCAGCGGACTCAGTCCCTTCCAGGAGCAGCGGGGGCAGCCGCCGCTCGTCCGGCCAGGGCGCGAAACGGGGCAGCGCGCGGCCGGCGGGGCTGCCGGGGATTGGTCTCATTCTAGGTGCTGCCGGGACCGTTCCCCCGCTGCGACGCGAGAGTGGTCCCCGCCCGGAACGCGGGCCGGGGCCGCCACCCCGAAGGGTGACGGCCCCGGCCTGCGGTGCTGCGGTCGGTCAGCTACCGCTCATGAGGCTGAAGAGCTGGCCGAGCTCGTCGCCGCTGTTCGCCGGGATGATGAACTCGCTGGTGTCGCGGATCTGGTCGAGGTGGTCGACGATGTCCTCCGCCGACGGCGCGTTGCCCGCACCGGCGAACCAGCCGTTGTTGAGGCCCAGGAACACGCGGGCGTACCGGCCGGCGGCCGCGGAGTAGATCTCGTGCGTCAGGTCGCACGCCTCGCTGGCCAGGAAGACGACCATCGGCGTGACCAGCTCGGGGTCGAGGAACTTGTTGAAGTCGCCCATGAGCTCCTCGGTCATGCGGGTGCGCGCGACCGGGGCGATGCAGTTGGACTTGATGTTGTTCTTGGCGCCCTCGATGGCGAGGACGTGGGACAGGCCGGCGATGCCGAGCTTGGCCGCGCCGTAGTTCGCCTGGCCGAAGTTGCCGAACAGGCCGGAGTTCGACGACGTGTGGACGAAGCGGCCGTAGCCCTTCTCCTTCATCACCTTGAACGCGGGCTGGCTGACGTAGAACGCGCCCTTGAGGTGGACGTCGAGCACCAGCTCGATGTCGGAGACCTCCATCTTGGCGAAGCTCTTGTCGCGCAGGATGCCGGCATTGTTGATGACGATGTCGACCGTGCCGAACGCGTCGAGCGCGGTCTGCACGATGTTCTGGCCACCCTCGGGCGTGGCCACGGAGTCGGCGTTGGCGACGGCCTCGCCGCCGGCCGCCTTGATCTCCTCGACGACGCGCTCGGCGGCCGTCGCGCTGCCGCCGGACCCGTCGCGGGCGCCGCCCAGGTCGTTCACGACGACCTTGGCGCCGCGGGCGGCCAGCTCCAGGGCGTACGTCCGGCCCAGCCCGCCGCCGGCCCCCGTGACGATCGCGACGCGGTTCTCGAAACTGATGTTGGCCACTGTCGGTTCGGCTCCCTCGGACGAGCTGCGGCGTCCCCGCCGGACGCGCCTTGTCGTGTCGGTTCTACACGGTCGGCGGTCGCGGACTGCGACCGGGGTCCCGGCTCAGGCGGTCCCCGCGGCGTCCGGCCCGTAGTCCGTGACGTGGTCGATGAGCCGTTCCATGGCGGTCAGCAGCGGCGTCTCCAGATCGGCGTAGGTGTTCACCCCCGCGAGCACCCGCCGCCACATCTCCCGCGGGTCCGCGACGCCGAGCGCCCGGCAGACGCCCTCTTTCCACTCCATCCCGCGCGGGATCTGCGGCCACGCCCGGATGCCGACCGAGGCCGGACGCACCGCCTCCCAGACGTCCACGTAGGGGTGCCCGGTCACGAGGACGTAGGGCGACGCGACCGAGGCGGCGATGCGGCTCTCCTTGCTGCCCGGGACCAGGTGGTCCACGAGCACGCCCAGTCGGCGCTGCGGGGACGGCGCGAAGGCGGCCACCGCGCCCGGGAGCAGGTCGACGCCCTCCAGCGGCTCGACGACCACGCCCTCGATCCGCAGGTCGTCGCCCCAGACGCGCTCCACGAGCGCGGCGTCGTGCACGCCCTCGACGAGGATCCGGCTGGCGCGGGCGACCCGCGCGCGGGCGCCGGCCACCGCCACCGAGCCGCTGGCCGTGCGCCCGGGGGCCGCCGGGGCGGCGGCGGGCCGGGGCCGGACCAGGGTCACGGTGCGCCCCTCCAGCAGGAAGCCGCCGGGCTCGAGCGGGAAGACCCGCCGCCGGCCGCGCCGGTCCTCGAGCGTGACGGTGCCCGCGTCGCAGGCGACCACCGCGCCGCAGTAGCCGTCGTGGTCCTCGACCACCAGGCCGGCCTCGGCAGCAATCTCCGGCGGCATGGCCGCAAGGCGCCGCCGCTGCGCCGCGAGCACGTCCCCGGAGTACCGGTCGAAGGAGCTGGCAGGCATGGCCGAACCCTAGGCAGCGCGGCGGCCGCAGGGGGCGCGACGCGCCCGCCACCGCCCGGGGCGGACGTCAGCCGGGCATCAGCCGGGCATCGACGCCTCGACCCGGTCGGCCAGCGCCGCCGCCGAGGCCGGGCGGCCGCGGCGGAGCAGCTCCCGCCACACCTGGGGGTCGAAGGGCGCCGGCTGGGTGTCGGACAGGAACGCCCGCAGCTGGGCCAGGAACCAGGCGGGGTCCTCCCGGTGCGGGAAGTGCCCGGCGCCGGCCAGCGTGGCGACGCGGGCGGCCGGCAGCGCATCCCGCAGCCGCCAGGCGTGCTCGACGGGGATGACCGTGTCCTGCTCCCCCCAGAGCACCAGCAGCGGCATGGCCTCCGCGAGGTAGATCCGGTCGAGCATCGACACCACCTGGCCCCGCACGTCGACGACGCTGCGCAGGGTGCGCAGGAACGCGCGGCGGGCCCCGAGGTCGTGCAACCCCATCCCGACCGTGAGCATCTCGTCGACGTCCGCCGCGGACGTGGCGCCGAGCGCGGCGAGCGCCCGCCCCGCGGTACGCAGCCCCAGCCGCACCGGCCCGGTGTCGAAGAGGGGGGTCGTCACGGGAAGCGTCAGCTCGGCGAGCGGGAGGGTCAGCGAGCGGAGCAGGAAGTTCACCTCCCGCCCCAGGCCGCCTGACGCGACGAGCACGAGCCGCTCGCAGCGCTCCGGGAACACGTAGGCGAACTGGCCCGCGATGCCGCCGCCCAGGCTGTGCCCGACGACGGTGACCCGGTCGATCCCGAGATGGCTGAGCAGGTCTCGGGCGCCGCAGGCGAAGCCGCCGAGCGAGTAGTCGCCCCGGGGCTTGGCGCTGCCGCCGTGCCCGAGCAGGTCCGGGGCGATGACGGTGTGGTCCGCCGCGAGCGCGTCGATCACGGGGTCCCAGGTGTGCAGCGTCGAGCCGATGCCGTGCAGCAGCAGCACCGCGGGGCCCGAGCCGCGGCGCAGGAACACCCGGCGGTGCCCGTGCAGGACGACGGACTCGAGCCCGGGCGGGTCGTCGGCGTCGCGTTCCCGGTCCGGTGCCAGCGCGGCGGTCGCGGTCATGCGGTCCTCCCGACTGGAGGGACCCGCCGGCAGCGGGCCCGTGCGCGCGGTGGCGGAACGGTGAAGCGACGCTGCCCGACCACGGCGGGCGGCGCGGACGCGCCCGCCACGCGGACCAGGGTGCCAGATTCCGGGGCCGACCGCCGCCGGGCAGGCCGTAGGCTGGCCTGGTGACCGACCCGTCGAGCCTGCGTGCAGGCGTGCTCCGCTCCGGCATGCTGGCCGCCTGGGGCAGCGCCTGGCTCGCAGGCGACGCCTCGCTGGACGAGGCGGCGCGCGGCGTGGGCGAGACCCCGGAGCGGCCGCCGACGGCTGTCGGCGCGCCGGCCGGCTGGCACCGGCAGGATGTCGTCCACCAGGTCGTGGGGTTGCCGACCGAGCCCGCCGCGGTGTCGCTGGCCTGGGCGCTGGGGCACCTGGAGGCCGGCGGCGTGCAGCGGCTGCGGACGGTCCTGCCCGCGCCCGGCGACGTGACGGGCCTGCCCCCTGCGCAGTCGTTCCGCGCCGCGGCGCTCGAGGCGGGCCAGGGCGTGGTCACGGTCGGCAGCGACGCCGCCCTCGGGCTGGTGCCCAGCGAGGCCCGGCACGGCTCGGCGCTGGAGGGATCGGTCCTCGTCGTCACCTGGCAGGTCCACGCGCTGGGCGAGGTGCGCTGGGTGCCCGAGCGGCTCGGTGACGCGGACCTCGCCTTCGCCCGCACCCTCGGCGACGCCACCCGGGACCTCGTGGGGCTCGACGTGGCCGCGCTGCCGCGGGAGCTGGTGGACGCCGTCCGTGCGCTGCGCTCGGGCGGCGGCCGGTCCCCGGAGCTGCCCGACGGCTACGCACCCCGCGCCCGGACCCTGCTGGAGCGCGCGCTGGCGGTGGGTGACGCGGTCGACCTGGCGCGGGCCACCAGCGGCGCGGTCGTCCACCGGCACGACATCGCCGGCCGCGACGCGGCACTGCGGGAGCTCGCGGCGGCGGCGCGCCGCGCCGCTGCCGCGAGCCTGGACGGTTACCGGCCCGAGACGCTGGCCCGCCTCCTGGCGGCCGGCCAGCGCAACGATGCCCGGGGGCGCGAGCTCAGCGACGAGCGGGACGGCCGTGGCTGAGGATCTCCTCGTCACCGTCACGGGCCTCGACCGGCCCGGCGTGACCGCCGCGCTGTTCGGCGCGCTCGACCCGCTCGCCGTCGAAGTGCTGGACGTCGAGCAGGTCGTCGTCCGGGGCCGGCTGCTGCTCGGCGTGCACCTGCGCGGGGACGCCGGGGCGCAGGCGCTGCTCGCCGGCGCCGTGGCAGGGGCAGTCGCGCCGCTCGGCGTCGAGGTCACCGTGGGTCCCGCGGCGGACGCGCCCCGGCGCGGGGGCCCCGAGGAGACCCTGGTCGTCACCGTGCTCGGCAGCCCCACGACCCCGGGCGCCCTCGCGGCCGCCGCCGAGGCCGTCGCGGTCGCGGGCGGCAACATCGACCGCATCGTCCGGCTCGCCGCCTGGCCGGTCAGCTGCTACGAGCTGCGGGTCGTCGCGGCCACCGCGGGGGACGCGGAGTTCCCCGACCGGCTGCGCCGCAGCGTCACCGCCGCCGCCGGCCTGGCGGGCGTCGACGTCGCCGTGCAGCGGGCATCGCTCTACCGGCGCGCGCAGCGCCTGGTCGTCATGGACGTGGACTCGACGCTCATCCGCGGCGAGGTCATCGAGATGCTGGCCGCCGAGGCGGGCTGCGAACGGCAGGTCCGCGAGGTCACCGAGCGGGCGATGGCCGGGGAGCTCGACTTCGCTGCGTCCCTGCGGGAGCGGGTCGCCCTACTGGCCGGGCTGGACGTGGCAGCGCTCGCGCGGGTGCGCGCCGCCGTGCAGCTCACCCCCGGCGCAGCGACGCTGGTCCGGACGCTGCAGCGACTCGGCTCCCGGGTCGCGCTGGTGAGCGGCGGCTTCCACGAGGTGGTCGACCCCTTGGCGCAGAGTCTCGGCATCAACCTCGTGACCGCCAACCGGCTCGAGGTGGCCGACGGCCGGCTGACGGGCCGGGTGTCCGGCGAGGTGGTGGACCGCGCCGCGAAGGCGCGGGCCCTGCGCCGCTTCGCGACGGCCGAGCGGGTGCCGCTGGCGCAGACCGTGGCGGTCGGCGACGGCGCCAACGACCTCGACATGCTGCAGGCCGCCGGGCTCGGCGTGGCCTTCAACGCGAAGCCGGTCGTCCGCGCTGCGGCAGACGCGGCGGTCAACGTGCCCTTCCTCGACAGTGTGCTGTTCCTGCTGGGCATCAGCCGGGAGGAGGTCGAGGCCGCGGACGGGCTCGACGCGGAGGCTCAGCTCGCGGAACCCGACGAGTGCCCGCGGACCGGTTCGGCACTCGTGGGGCGCCCGCTGCACCCGCGGCCCTGACGCGCCCGGCGTAGCCGCGTCAGGGCCGCAGGCGCACCCAGGCCCCGCTCTCGGCGGGCAGCGTCACCACGCCCTCGCCGACCAGCGGCTCGCCGTCGCTCGCGATCAGCACGTCCGTGACGTCCAGCGGCACCCGGACGGCCTGGTCGGCCGTGTTCAGCAGCACGCCGACCTCGATGCCGCCGAGCCGGCGGCGGAGCCCGCAGACGCCCGCAGGCGTGTCCAGCCACGCGGGCGCACCCTCCGGGGGCAGCTCCCGCAGCCGGCGGCGCAGCGCGAGCAGTCGCCGGTACGCGGCGAGCGTGCCGGAGGCGGCGTCCTGCTCGGCGGCGCTACGGCCGGCGACCTCGCCGAACGGCAGCCAGGAGCCGCCGGGCCAGCCGTGGTCGGCGTCTGCGGTCCAGGGCATGGGGGTCCGCGCGCCGTCCCGGCTGCGACCGCCGCGGCGACCCTGCGGGTCCTGCCAGCGGGCGGGCGGCACCTCGGCCTGCTCCAGGCCGAGCTCCTCCCCCTGGTACAGGTACAGCGCCCCGGGCAGGCCGGCCAGCAGCGTGGTCACGGCCAGGCCGCGCCGGACGCCCCGTTCCCCGCCGCCGTACCGGGTGGCGTGGCGGACCAGGTCGTGGTTCGACAGCACCCACGCGGCACGGTCGCCGAAGGCGTCGAGCGCCGGGGCGATGGTGGCGCGCAGCTCGGCGGCGTCGAACCCGCAGGCCTGCACCCGGAAGTCGAACGCCTGGTGCAGCAGCCCGGGCGCGACGTACTGCGCGATGTCGTCGAGCTCCGGCAGGAAGACCTCACCGACGAGGAGCCGCTCGCCCGCGTAGGTGTCGGCCAGGCTCCGCCACGACCGCCACACGTCCAGCACCTCGGGCTGGTTCCAGGCCCCGGGATGCGCGCGCACGTGCGCGAACTCCGGCGGGGCGGCGGCGCCCGCGGCCAGGCTCTCGGCCGTCCGGGCGGGCAGCCCGTCGGCCTTCAGCAGGCCGTGGGCGACGTCGATGCGTACGCCGTCCACCCCGGCGTCCAGCCAGAAGCGCAGCACGTCCTGGCCCTCGGCGACGACGTCGGGGTTGCGCCAGTCGAGGTCGGGCTGTGACGGGTCGAACAGGTGCAGGTACCAGGCACCGGCCTGCTCGGACCAGGTCCACGCCGGGCCGCCGAAGACGCTCTCCCAGTCGTTGGGCGGGGTGTCCGGTGCGCCGTCGACGAACCGGTACCGCTCCCGGGCCGCCGGGTCGCCGGCGAGCGCGGCGCGGAACCACGGGTGCTCCGCGCTGGTGTGGTTGGGCACGAGGTCGACGATCAGGCGCAGCCCGGCGCCGTGCAGATCGGCGACCAGCGCAGCGAAACCGGCGGCGTCGCCCAGGACCGGGTCGACCCGGCGCGGGTCGGCCACGTCGTACCCGCCGTCGGCCAGCGGGGACACGTAGAACGGGGTGAGCCACACGGCGTCCACGCCGAGCCGCTGCAGGTAGGGGATGCGTTCCCGCACTCCGGCGAGGTCCCCCACGCCGTCCGGGGCGCCGTCGGGCGCGGCGTCGGCGAACGACCGCGGGTAGACCTCGTAGACGACCGCGTCCCGCCACCACGGCGCAGGGGTCGTCGCCGGTCCGGTCACGGCCGACCGGTGGCGAGCGGCGGCGACTCCCCGCGCGCGTCCGCGGCCGTGCCGGCGAGGGCGGGGCGCGGGGTGCGGGCGGGGCAGCAGGTCAGTGGGCAGACCGTGTGGGAGGGCCCGCCGCGCGTGGCCGACACGGGGGCGACGGGCCCGCCCCTGGCCTCGCGGGCGCGGTCGAGAGCCACGTCGGCGAGCGCCGCCACGAACGCTGGCGCTGTCCCCGGGGTGGCGGCGCGCCGCACCGCGAGCCCGAGCTCCCCGGCGCGGTGGGCGGCCTGCACGTCGAGGTCGTAGACGACCTCCATGTGGTCGCTGAGGAAGCCGACCGGCACGAGCACGGCGGCCGGCGTGCCGCCGGCGGCCAGCGCGGCGAGCTGGTCGCCGACATCCGGCTCGAGCCACGGGGTGGTCGGCGGGCCGCTGCGGGACTGCCACACCAGCTCCCACGGGCGGGCCGGGTCGACCCGCTCCATCACGGCGGCAGCGGTGTCGCGCAGCCGGCCGACGTACTCGTCGCCCGTGGGGCCCGCCGTCGCGGCCATGGTGAGCGGGATCGAGTGGGCGGTGAACACGACGTGGGCGCCGGCGCGCACGTCGGCGTCGAGTTCGGCGAGGGCCGCGCGGGTGGTGGCGGCGACGGTATCGACGAATCCCGGGTGGTCCGCGTAGTGCCGCACCCGGTCCACGACCAGCCCGTCGAGCCCTTCGGCCGCGAGGGCAAGGTCCTCCCGGTACTGCCGGCACCCGCTGTAGGACGGGTAAGCGCTCGTCAGCACCGCGAGCACCCGCCGGTGTCCGGCGGCGTACAGCTCTGGGATCACGTCGGCGAGCAGCGGGGTCCAGTTGCGGTTGCCCCAGTACACCGGGAGCCCGCTCCCCCGCTGGGCCAGCGACTCCTGCAGAACGGCCCGCAGGGCCCGGTTCTGGGCGTTCAGCGGGGACACCCCGCCGACCGTGTCGTACTGGCGCGCCACGACGGCGAGCCGCTCGTCGGGCACGTCCCGGCCGGCGGTGACCCGCCGCAGGAACGGCAGCACGTCGGCCGGGCCCTCCGGACCGCCGAAGCCGACCAGCAGCACCGCGTCGTAGGGGGCGAGCGGCTCCGTCACGGGGAATCCCCGGCCGGATCGGCGGCCGGCCGGATGCCGCGGACGGCGAAGCTGCGGGCGCAGGCACCGCAGTGCCACGCCCCGGCGTCGCCCTCCGGCCGCAGGTCCTCCTCGCCGCAGTACGGGCAGTAGAAGACCTGCCACCGCGGCGGGCGCCGTGCGGGGATGGGCTCCGGCGCCGGATCCGGGCCGGTCACGCCTCGGCGTACCGCGCGGCGCCGTCCCACTGCACGACGTCGGCGGGGGCCGTGACCACCCAGTCGGCGAAGGGCTGCCCCGGCTCCCGGGCGTCGGCGTAGGCGCGCAGCAGGCCCTCGATGTAGTCGGGCAGGTCCGCCGCGGCCACCCGCAGCCCGCGGAGCTTCCGGCCGAACGCTGCCTGGCTCGCGTCGCCGCCCGCCAGCCGCCCGCCGAGGTGCACCTGGAACCCCTCGACGTGGCCGCCCGCGGCGTCGGTCAGCAGCATGCCCTTGAGGCCGATGTCGGCCACCTGGATGCGGGCGCAGGAGTTCGGGCACCCGTTGACGTTGATGCTGATCGGCGTCTCCCAGCCGGGGAGCCGGCGGTCGAGCTCCGTGTACAGCTCGTGGGCCGTGCCCTTGGTGTTGACGATCGCCAGCTTGCAGAACTCGATGCCGGTGCAGGCCATCGTGCCGCGGCGGAACGCCGACGGCCGGACGAGGAGGTCGATCTCCGCGAGGGCGGCGATCAGCTCTTCCACGCGCTCCGGGGCCACGCCGAGCACGACGCCCTTCTGCTCGGCGGTGAACCGCACCTGGCCGTTGCCGTAGGCGCCGGCCAGCTCCGCGAGCCGCTCCAGCGCGGTGCCCGACGTACGCCCCGTGCGCGGCGTGAAGCCGACGGCGAGGGTGCCGTCCCGCAGCGGCGTCAACCCGACGTGGTCGCGGGTCCCGTCGAGCGGGGCGGCCGGCGCCGGGCCGTCGGGGAACGCGCCGCCGAGGTACTCCTGCTCGAGCACCTCCCGGAAGAACTCCGGGCCCCAGTCGGCCATGAGGAACTTGATGCGGGCGCGCGTGCGCGAGCGCCGGTAGCCGTAGTCGCGGAACACCGAGGCGATGCCCGCCCAGACCTGCTCCACCTGTTCCGGCCGGACGAACATGCCGAGCCGCTGGCCGAACTTGGGGTTGGTGGACAGCCCGCCGCCGACCCACACGTCGAAGCCGGGCGTGCCGTCCGGGCCGACGACGCCCTGGAACGCCACGTCGTGGATCTCGTGGGTCGTGCACTGGTGCCGGCAGCCGTTGACGGACGTCTTGAACTTGCGGGGCAGGTTCGAGAACTCCGGGTCCCCGATCCACCGGGTCTCGATGCTGCGCAGCGCCTCGGTGCCGTCCAGCACCTCGTGCTCCGAGAGCCCGGCCAGGGGGCACCCGAGGATGTTGCGCGGGGTGTCGCCGCACGCCTCGGTCGTGTTGAGGCCGACGGCCTCGAGCCGCTCCCAGATCGCGGGGACGTCCTCGATGCGGATCCAGTGGTACTGGATGTTCTGCCGGTCGGTGATGTCGGCGACGTCGCGCCCGTAGGTGCTGGAGATGTCCGCGACGGCCCGCAGCTGCTCGACCGTGAGCTGCCCGCCCGGGATGCGGACGCGGAGCATGAAGTACGGCGCGTCCAGTTCCTCCGGCTCCAGCGTGGCCGTCAGGCCGCCCGGGATGCCCTGCTCGCGCTGGGTGTACAGCCCGAGCCAGCGCATCCGGCCGCGCAGGTCGGAGGGGTCGATGCTGTCGAACCCCTGCTTGCTGTAGAGGTCGACGATGCGCTGCCGGACGTTCAGTCCGTCGTCGTCCTTCTTGAAGCGCTCGTTCGGGTTCAGCGGCTCGGTGTAGCCGAGCGCCCACTGGCCCTGGCCCTTGCGGTGCCGACTGCGGTCGGCGCCCGGACGAGAGGGGGCGGTGGTCATGGGCGGGCGTCCTCACTGCAGTCGCCGGAACGGGCTCGTTCGCGGCACGGGGCGGTCGGCCCCTAACGGTAGGCGGTGGCCCGCCGGGCATGTGCACGGAGCCCTCCCCGGAGCGGCCGCGGTGAGCGAACACTCACGGGGAACAACGGGGCGCCGATGGTGTTGCGGGTATCGTGGAGATCGTGAGGAACATGCGCAGCGGGGTGCTGTCCCCTGCCGAGATCCTCGTCGCGCGCCTCCACATCGATCTGCAGCGCGTCTCCAGCGCGGTCTGTCGCTGAGCCGCCGCCCGGGTCCGATTACGACCCGAGCTAGGTCCGGCCCGCCGTCCGACCCCTGGAGACTTCGCATGACCGCGCCCACCACCACGTCGCCCGGCCGCGCCACCGATGGCCCCGACGTGCTGCCCCGCACTCCCGAGCAGCTGCAGGCACTGGCTGCCGGGGGCAGCGAGAAGCTGGCGGGGGCGTCCGCCGAGGACGTCCTGCGCTGGACCTTCGACACATTCGGCGACGGTGCCATCGTGGCGGCCTCGATGGGCGACACGGTCGTCGCCCACCTGGCCAGCGTCGTGCACCCCGGCGTCGAGCTGCTCTTCCTGGACACCGGCTTCCACTTCGCCGAGACGATCGGCACCGCCGACGCCGTCGAGACCGTCTACGACGTCCGGCTGCGCCGGGTGAGCGCCGAGCTGACGGTCGCCGAGCAGGAGGCCACGTACGGGCCCCGGCTGTTCGAGCGCGACCCGGACCTGTGCTGCTCGCTGCGCAAGGTGACGCCGCTGCAGCAGGCCCTGGCCACCCGGCAGGCCTGGGTGACCGGACTCCGCCGCGCCGAATCCGACACCCGGTCGAGCGCCCAGGAGGTCTCCTGGGACGCCCGCCGGGGCCTCGTCAAGGTGAACCCCATCGTGGGGTGGAGCGACGACGACGTCGAGCGGTACGCCGCGGCGAACGGCGTGCTGCGCAACCCGCTGCTGGACGACGGCTACCCGTCGATCGGCTGCGCGCCCTGCACCCGGCGCGTCGCCCCGGGCGAGGACGCGCGCGCCGGCCGGTGGGCCGGGCTGGGCAAGAAGGAGTGCGGCATCCACCTGTGATGCCGCCTGCGCCCAGCGTCAGCGGCTGACCCAGGCGTTCGGGCTGGCCGCCAGCTGCTGCACGATCTCCGGGTACTGGCCGCTGGCCACGTCGGCCAGCGTCGTCGCGTCCAGCACGCTGCGCAGCGCCGCCCGCACCGCCACCCACACGGTCTGCAGGTGCTGGGCCTGGCCCGGGAACTCCGCCTGCTCCAACCGGTTGCCCCGGATCTCCGCGAGCGGGCCGTCGATGGTCCGCAGGACGTCCCCGATGGTCATGGTCGAGGCGTCCATCGCCAGCCGGTAGCCGCCCTCCGCGCCGCGCTGGCTGGTGACCAGCCGGGCGCGGCGCAGCTCCGTGAGGATGTTCTCGCAGAACTTGGCCGGGATGCCCTGGCTGCTGGCGATGACGTCGCCCTTGACCAGCGTCCCGGGTTCCGCCGCGGCGAGAACCAGCAGGGCCCGTAGGGCGTAGTCGACGCGCGCGGAGATGTGCACGGGGCCTATCTTGCCGGTTGGTCCCCGCAGGCGTGCGGGGGCGCGCTCAGGGCGGTCACGCGTCCGCCAGGCCCCACCGCCGGCGCAGCGTGCGGTCGGCCGCTGTGAAGGCGGCGTTCACCACGAGACCCAGCACCAGGATCACGATCATCATCGCCAACAGCTCCGGGGCGTCGAGGTTGGTCCTCGCCTGGTCGAGCCGGACGCCGAGCGAGCGGTGGTTCGCGATGATGGCGATGAGCTCCCCGGACATGAGCGACCGGAACGCGAAGGCCCACCCCTGCTTCAGCCCGCTCACGAACGACGGCAGCGCGGCGGGGACCACGACGCTGCGGACGAGGCCCAACCCACGCGCGCCCAGGACCCGGCCGCTGCGCAGCAGGACCGGTGGGATCCGGTCCACGCCGTCGAGGACGCCGTTGGCGATCGACGGGGCGGCACCGATGACGACCACGAAGAGGATGGCCGCCTCCGAGGTCTGGTACAGCAGGATCGCGAGCGGGAACCAGGCCACCGACGGCATCGTCTGCAGCCCCGTGAGCATCGAGCCCACCGCGGCGCGCAGGGCCCGGACCCGGGCGACCGCGATCCCGACGACCCCGCCCAGCAGGACCGCGATCGTGTAGCCGGTGAGGGCCCGGCGGGCCGTGTACCCCACGCCCCGCCAGAAGTCGCCGGTCCCGAGGTCACTGCCGAGCTGCCGGAACACCGCGCCCGGACCGGGCAGCAGGTAGCTGGGGCGCCAGCCGGACGCGACCACCACCTGCCAGAGGAGCAGGAACAGCACGAGCGCCGACACCTTGGGCCAGCCCGCGGACCAGACCCGCCGACCCGGCGAGGGCCGCCGACCGACGGGGGACGCGTCGTCGTCCGGCAGCCGGTCCGCCGTCCGGACGTCGAGCAGGGTGTCAGTCATGGGCGGGCGCGTGCAGCGCGGCGGTGACCCGGGACACCAGCTCCGCGGCGGCCCGGCCGTCGGAACGCGGCCGTTCCAGGGTCACCGGGAGGTCGTGCAGGATGCGCCCGGGCCGGGCGCCCAGGACGACGACCCGGTCCCCCAACCGCACGGCCTCGTGGACGTCGTGCGTGACGAAGAGGATGGCGATGCCACGCTCCCGCCAGATCCGCTCGAGCTCGCCGTGCAGGACCCCGCGTGTCAGGGCGTCGAGAGCGCCGAAGGGCTCGTCCATGAGCAGCACGTCGGCCTGCTGGGCCAGGGCGCGCGCGATGGCCACGCGCTGCCGCATGCCGCCGGACAGCTCGTGCGGGCGGCGGCCCTCGAGGTCCGGCAGGCGGACCAGCTCCAGCAGCTCCGCAACCCGCTGCCTGCGCTCCGCCCGGCTGTAGCCGTGACCGCCCAGCTTGAAGGCGGCCTCGATGTTGCCGCCGACCGTGAGCCACGGGAACAGCGCGGCGTCCTGGAACACCATCGCCGGCTGGCCACCGGCGACCTCGACGCCGCCCGCCGTGGGCTTGTCGAGCCCCGCCGCGATGTTCAGCAGCGTGGACTTCCCGCAGCCGCTGGGTCCCACGATCGTGACGAACTCGCCCGGGGCCACGTCGAGGTCGACACCGGCCAGGGCCGTGGTTCGGGCGGCGCCGCCGCCGTGGACCTTGCCGACGCCCCGGAACCGCACGGAGGGCGGCTCCGCGGGCACGGGCGGGGCGGCCGGGCGCGGCTGGGTCAGCGTGCTGCGCATCAGGGTCTCCTAGCTGCCGGCGGTGGGCGCGACGGTGGGCTGGCCCGCGGTGTGGAGCACGGCGTTGAGCAGCGTCAGGTCGACGATGCCGGTCAGGTTCGGCTTGGCGAGCAGCCCGACGGCGACGGCATGGTCGGCCTGGGCCGCGAGGGTCCCGGCCAGCGGGTCGTTGGTGAAGTCGAGATGCTGGAACGCGCCGGCGAGGACGGGGACATCGAGCTTCTTGCCGCCCAGCTTCGCGAGCCCGTCGTTCACCACCTGCTGCGCGTCGGTCGGGTTGCTCGCGAGGTAGGCGTTCGCCTCCACCTGGCCGGCCAGGAACCGCTCGACGACCCCGGGATGGTCCGCCAGGTACGCGGTCCGGACGACGATCAGCGTGGCGACGAAGGCGCTGTTCGGCCAGAGCGACCGCTCGTCCAGGATCTCCTGGCCGCCGGCCGCGACCAGGCGCGACGCGTACGGCTCGGGCACCCAGGCGCCGTCGATGCTGCCCTGCAGGAAGCTCTGCAGTGCGGTGGCGTTGTCCTGCGGGACCACGGAGACGTCGCCGCCGCCCTGCTGGTCGCTCGCGTAGCCGTGCTCCTTGAGGAAGTACCGCAGCGCGACGTCCTGGGTGTTGCCGAGCTGCGGCGAGGCGATCTTCTTGCCCTTGAGGGACGTGACGGCGACGCCCGGCTTGACCACCAGGCCGGCGCCGCCGGACGTGGCGCCGCCGATGACCTTCAGCCCCTGGCCCTGGGACTTGGTGTAACCGTTGATGGCCGGGCTGGGGCCGATGTAGGCGATGTCGAGGCCGCCGGACAGCAGGGCCTGCAGTTCGTCGGGGCCGGCGTTGTACGTGGTCGTGGTGAGGGTCACCTGCTTGCCCAGGTGCTCGGCGAAGAAGCCCTTCTGCACCCCCACGATCGCGCTCGCGTGCGTGAGGTTGGGGAAGTAGCCGAGCCGCAGCGTCGCTGCGCCCGTGTCGGCGGACGCCTTGGCCAGTACGGCCTGCCCGCCCGCCGCGGAGGAGCTGCCACCGCCGGAGCCGCAGGCGGCCACGAGCGCCAGGCAGCTGCCGCCGACGGCGGCCGCGAGACGACGGGACCAGGGAGCTGCAGCGCGCACGGTTCACCTTCACAGTTGTCCGACTATCCCCACTACCTCAGTGGGTTTTGGGGCATCATGCCAGACGATCACCCACGTTGCGAGGGAACGCCGCACCTGCCCCGCAGGCGGGGCGGCCCCGGGAGGCCCGCGCGCCGGTGGCGGCGGCGAACCCCCGTGCCTAGGCTGCGCGGGTGGACCTTCCCCCTCCGGCTCCGCCGGCCCTGGCCCCGGCCGCGCGGCACGTCGAGCCGGTGTTGCTCGCGCTCCCCCTCGACCGGATCGCGGAGGCGGGGCTCGGCGCGGCGTCCCAGCCGGGCGTCGTCCACGCCGACGTGCGCGTGCACGCGCTGCGGACGTTCGAGGTGCGGCTGCACGACGCTGTGCCGGAGCGGCTCGCCGACGACGTGGTCCTGGGCGTGGCGGTGCGCGTCGTCGTCGACGGGGCCTACGGCTTCGCTGCCGGGGTCGACGTCGCGCCGGCGGCGGTGGTCGCGCTCACCCGCCGCGCCGTGGCGATGGGCCGCCACACCGCCCGGCTGGGCGCGCGCCCCCTCGCCTGGGCCTACGAGCCGGTGTGGCGCGACACCTGGCTGTCGGCCTACGAGCTCGACCCGTTCGACGTCCCGGCGGACGAGCGGCTGGACTTGCTGGCCGACCGCAGCCAGCGGCTCTTGGCCGCGCCGGGCATCCAGCACGTCGAGACCTCGTGCACCGCCGTGCGGGAGGCCACTTTCTACGCCGACCTGGCCGGCAGCCGGCTGCTGCAGCAGCGCGTGCGGGTCGGGTCCGACCTGACCGCCCTGTCCCTCGGGCCGGACGGCAGCCCGGAGACGCTGCGCACCCTCGCCCCGCCCGCGGGCCGCGGCTGGGAGTGGCTGACCGCCGGACCCGCCGCCGGGTGCTGGGACTGGGACGACGAGCTGGCCCGGCTGCCGGAGTTGCTCGCCGAGCGCCACGCTGCGCCCTCGGTCGAGCCCGGTACCTACGACCTGGTGATCGCGCCGTCGAACCTCTGGCTCACCATCCACGAGAGCGTGGGGCACGCCACGGAGCTCGACCGGGTGCTCGGCTACGAGGCCAACTACGCCGGGACGAGCTTCGTCGGCGCCGACCAGGTGGGACGACTGCAGTACGGCAGCGCCGCCATGACGGTGACGGGCGACCGGACCACGCCGCACGGGCTCGCCACGGTCGGCTACGACGACGAGGCCGTCGCCGCCCAGGAGTGGACGCTCGTCGACTCCGGCGTCCTGGCCGGCTTCCAGCTCGACCGCCGGATGGCCCTGGAGCGCGGGCTCGGCCGCAGCAACGGCTGCGCCTACGCGGACTCGCCGCTGCACGTGCCCGTCCAGCGGATGCCGAACGTGAGCCTGGCTGCGGCGCCCGGCGGCCCCGACGTCGGGGAACTCATCGCGGGCGTCCGGGACGGCATCTACATCGAGGGCGACAAGAGCTGGTCCATCGACATGCAGCGCTACAACTTCCAGTTCACGGGCCAGCGGTTCTGGCGCATCCGGGACGGCGCCCTCGCGGGCCAGCTGAAGGACGTCGCCTACCAGGCCACGACCACCGACTTCTGGAACAGCCTCGAGGCGGTGGGGGGTCCGCAGACGTACGTCCTCGGGGGTGCGCTGAACTGCGGCAAGGGCCAGCCCGGGCAGGTCGCGCCCGTGAGCCACGGCTGCCCCGCCGGCCTGTTCCGCTCCGTCCGGGTCCTCAACACCGCCGGGGGGCAGGCGTGACCGGCAGCGAGACGCTGGACGAGCTCGCCGCCCGGGCGCTGGCCGTCTCCCGGGCCGACGGCTGTGTGGTCCTGGTGGAGCAGACGCGCTCGGCGGACGTGCGGTGGGCGAACAACACCATGACGACCAACGGCAGCAGCACCGACGCGCGCCTGTCGGTGGTCAGCATCCTGGACGGCCGGGTCGGCGTGGCCACGCGCACGGTGGGCCGCGGGCTGGACGTGCCCGCCGCCGTCCGCGCGAGCGAGGCAGCGGCGGCCGTGTCGCGGCCCTCCCCGGACGCGGACGCCCTGCCCGGCCCGGACGGCACGCCGTCCCCCCCGCCGGTCGCCGCCGAGCCGCCCGACGACGGGATCGCGCGGGTCGTCGAGGGCCTCGCCGAGGCGTTCTCCAAGGCGGACCGGGACCGCGAGCTGCTCTACGGCTTCGCGGACCAGCGGCTCACCACCACGGTGCTGGCCAGCTCCGCGGGCGTGCACCGCCGGCACGTGCAGCCGGGCGGCAGCCTGGCGGCGACGGCCAAGTCCCGTGACCTGTCCCGCTCGGCCTGGCAGGGCGTGGCGGGGGCGTCCTGGTGGGCCGACGACGTCACCGCGCTGCACGGCCGGCTGCGCCGGCTGCTCGGCTGGCAGGAACGCCGCGTCGAGCTGCCGGCCGCCCCGTACGAGGTGCTGCTCTCGCCGTCCGCGGTCAGCGACCTGCTGCTGCCGCTGGTGTGGTCCGCTCCCCTGCGGGACGCCTTGGAGGGGCACGGCCCGTTCGCCCGCCCGGATGGTGGCACCCGCCTGGGTGACCGATTCTGTCCCCTCCCCCTCACGATCGCCTCCGACCCCGGGGACCCGCGCGCCCGGGCCATGCCGTTCGTCGCCACCACGGCCAGCGGTGCGGGAAGTTCGGTCTTCGACGACGGCCTCGGGATCGGACGCACGTCCCTGCTCGCGGAGGGCGTGCTGGCCGCGCTGGTCTCGAGCCGGGCACAGGCCCGGCGGGCGGGGCTGGCACCGACGCCGCTGGCGGACAACCTGCTCGTCGACGGCGGCCCCCAGGCCACCCGGGACCTGGCTGCCATGGTCGCGGCGACGGAGGGACCGGCCCTGCTGATCAGCTCGCTGTGGTACATCCGGGACGTGGATCCCGAACAGCTGCTGCTGACCGGCCTGACGCGCGACGGCGTCTACCTGGTCGAGGGCGGCCGCATCGTGGCGACGGTCAACAACTTCCGCTTCAACGAATCCCCGGTGGACATGCTGCAGCGTGTGACGGAGATCGGCCGCGCGGTACCGGCGCTCCCCCGCGAGTGGGGCGACTGGTTCGAGCGGGCCGTCACGCCGCCGCTGCGGATCGCGGGGTTCCGCATGTCGTCCGTGTCCGAGGCCCGGTGAACCGGTGACCGGGCAGCCCACCGCCACCGGCCGGCCCCTGGCCGAGCCGCTGCCCTGCGTCTTCTGCCGGATCATCGCCGAGGAACTGCCGGCGCACCTCGTGACGGCGGACGCGGCGGCCATCGCGATCCTCACCGACCGGCCGGCGGCGCTCGGTCACACGCTCGTGATCCCGCGCCGGCACGCGGAGCACATCTGGGACGCGACGGCCGACGAGGTCGCCGCCGTGATGCGCACCGTGCACGCCACGGCCACGCTGCTGCGGGACCGGCTGGACTGCGACGGGCTGACCATCCGGCAGAACAACGGCGAGGCCAGCATGCAGCGGGTCCCCCACCTGCACGTCCACCTGGTGCCCCGCTGGCACGGCGACGGGGGGCTGGCGTGGCCGTCCCCGCCGGACCCGACCCCCGACCCGACCGAGGTGCTGCGCGCGCTGCACTCGTGACGGGTTAGAGCCCGACCAGCTCCGACACCCGGTCCAGCAGCCGCCAGTGCCTGACCGCCACGACGACCGCCGCCAGGCCCGCCAGACCGGCGAGGGTCACGCCCCCCGCCCGGACCGGGTGCTCCCGGGTCTGCCGCCAGGTGAGCTCACCTGCCTGCCGGGCCCGCCGGAACAGCCGACGTGCCCAGCCGAACTCGGTGGCCCAGAGGGCCACGCCGGCCAGCACGGGCGGGATGGTGAGCGGTCCCGGCAGGACGGACAGCACGATGCCCAGGACGACGAGCAGCAGCCCGACGAGGAACACGAGACCGCGCCAGGCGACCGCGAGCACTGCATGGCGGTCGAGCCGGACGCGCCAGGCGCGGTGGCGGTTCGCGGTGCGGCCCCACCGCCCGGCCGCCGGCCGGGCGTCCTCCGGCGCGGTCGGCAGGGTCGTCGGCCGTGCCTCGGACGTCATCAGCTACCGGCGTCCGGCCCCTGCAGTTCCACGCCCGTGACGCCGGCCATCTTGGCGATGCAGGAGATCAGCGCGGTCTGCTCGGCGGTGTTGGCGTGGGTGACGTCGAAGCTCGCGTCGGCCAGCTGCCGGGCCGCCGCGCCCGTGGGCACGGGCATGGGGGACGTCTGCGGGTACCCGCTGCAGTGCGTGAGGACGGCGACGCGCTGCTCGGGGGTGGTCGTCGCGGCGAAGTGCGTGACGACCTGCGTGCGGGTGACGCTGGCCGGCAGGGAGCAACCACCGAGCACCGCGGCACCCGCTGTCAGAGCCCCTGCTGCCAGCAGGCCACGGGCCCACCGCTGCGGACGCCGGATCACGGCACCTCCCCTGTTGCTGCTGGCGGCGCCACGCTGCCCGTCCGGGCCGTGTCGCCTGTTCCGCCGTCGATGTTACGGCAGGTCAGGCGACGTCCTGCTCCTCGGCCGCCCGGACCAGGGCCCGGCGCACCCGGTCCTCGGCCTCCGCGAACGTGATGGTGCCGTCCACGTAGCTCTGGAGCGCCCGGCGGCGGGTGCTCTCCACGCGCGGGTCCGCCTGCTCGGTGCCGAGAAGCGTGGTGCCGGAACGCCCACTGGCCTTACTGCGCATGGTGTCTCCTCAGGGGCGGACGTCCGACGGGCGGACATCGGCGGAGCGGGCGGTCCGTGCCGCCCGCGAGATCGTTCGGGGCGGCGCGGCGCGCCTCAGCGCGAAGGCTGCGCGGCTCTGCCCCGGGAGTGCGACCGCCGGGAACGGACGGTCTCGTCGCCGACGCGCGACAAGGCAGGGGGGCACCACAGTGTCCGCATGGGACAGCCCTCCTCTCGACCGCCGGCACATGCCGGCCGCGCATCGGACACCCATTCTGCGGCGGCGCCCACCCCGAGGGCAACCGGGTTAACGCCCACGGCGGGGCCCGGCGCCGCGGGGTCAGCGGCCCGGCACCATCCCCTCCTCGGGGTCGTCCTGGCGCAGCTGCGTGGCAGACAGCTCGGCGTACACCCCGCCGAGCGCGAGCAGCTCGTCGTGCGTGCCGCGCTCCGCGATGCGGCCGTCGACGACCACGAGGATCTCGTCCGCGTGGCGGACGGTCGACAGCCGGTGCGCGATGACGAGCGCCGTCCGCCCGGTCAGCGCGGTCGCGAGCGCCCGCTGCACGGCCCGCTCGCTCTCGTTGTCGAGGTGGGCCGTTGCCTCGTCCAGCACCACGACGGGCGGGTTCTTGAGCAGCAGCCGAGCGATGGCCACCCGCTGCTTCTCGCCACCCGACAGCCGGTAGCCCCGGTCCCCCACCAGGGTGTCCAGGCCTTCCGGCAGGCTCCGCACGAGGTCGGCGATGTGCGCGCCCTCGAGCGCGGCCCACAGCTCGTCGTCGGTGGCGCCGGGGCGGGCGTACCGCAGGTTGGCGCCGAGCGTGTCGTGGAACAGGTGCGCGTCCTGCGTGACCACGCCGACGGCGTCGCGCAGGCTGCCCAGCGTGACCGACCGGACGTCCCGGTCCGCCACCTCGACGCGGCCGGCGCTGACGTCGTACATCCGGGTCACCAGCTGGCTGATGGTCGTCTTGCCCGCGCCCGAGGGGCCGACCAGTGCGATGGTGCGGCCCGGCTCCGCAGTGAACGAGACGCCGTGCAGCACGTCCGGCGGGACCACGTCGCTCAGCCGGTCGGTGTTCTCCAGGGAGGCGAGCGAGACCTCCGTGGCTGCCGGGTAGCGGAACTGCACGTCGAGGAAGCGCACGCGGGCGCCCCCCGGCCCCACGGGCGGCAGCGGGACGGCGTCGGGCGCGTCCGCGATGGCCGGCTTCAGGTCCAGCACCTCGAAGACCCGCTCGAAGCTGACCAGCGCGGTGAGCACGTCCACGCGGACGTTCGACAGGGCCGTGAGCGGCCCGTACAGCCGGGACAGGTAGGCGGTGAGCGCCACGAGGGTGCCCACGGCGAGGGCGCGGTCGGCCGCGAGCCGGCCGCCGACCCCGTACGTCACCGCCACGCCGAGCGACGAGACCAGGGTCAGGCTGACGAAGAAGATGCGGCCGTAGAGGGCGCTGGTGATCCCGATGTCGCGGACGCGGGAGGCGCGGCTGCGGAACTCGGTGTCCTCGGTGGCGTGGTCGCCGAACAACTTGACCAGCAGCGCGCCCGCGACGTTGAACCGCTCGTTCATGATCGTGTTCATCTCGGCGTTCAGGCCGAAGGACTCCCGGGTGATGTCCACCAGCCGGCGGCCCATGAGCCGGGCCGGGATCACGAACACGGGGACCAGCAGGAGGGCGACGACCGTCACCTGCCAGGACAGTGCGGCCATCGCCACCAGGACGAAGGCGACCGAGAGCACATTGCTGACGACGCTCGACAGCGTGCCGGTAAAGGCCTGCTGGGCGCCCAGCACGTCGTTGTTCAGGCGGCTCACGAGTGCGCCGGTCTGCGTGCGGGTGAAGAACGCGAGCGGCTGGCGCTGGATGTGGCCGAACACCGCGGCGCGCATGTCGTAGATGAGGCCCTCGCCGACCCGGGCGGACAACCAGCGGGTGACCAGCGAGACGAGGGCGGCCACCACCGCCAGCAGCGCGACGACGCCGGCCAGGGCCATCACGACGCCCACGTCCCCGTGCGGGGCGCCGGGGCGCACGCCGTCGTCGATGATCGCGCGGAAGATGAGGGGGTTCACCGCGCCGATGGCGGCGTCGACGACAACCAGGCCGAGGAACCCCAGCAGGAGGCGCCGGTACGGGCGCGCGAAGGACAGGACGCGGCGGACGGTGCCCGGCGCCAAGCGGTGGTCCGTGACGCCCGGGTCGCGGCGGAACGAGCGGGCCAGTCGCATCCCGGAGAGATCACCGGATGCGGACACGACACCTCTCTCCCGACGGGCTCCGGGCCGCGCGGGTACCCGCGCGGCCCAGCCAGCAGATCACGTCCGCGGCTGCGGAGCCAATCGGGCGACCGCCCCGGAGCCGGTCAGCTCGCCTTCTTGCTGCGCGTCGCGCCGCCGCGACCCCGCAGCGCCGTGCCCGACTCGGAGAGGATCCGGTGGACGAACCCGTAGGAGCGTCCGGTGGCCTCGGCGAGGCTGCGGATGCTCTCCCCCTTGTCGTAGCGCGTGCGCAGGTCCCCGGCCAGCTTGTCCCGGTCCGGTCCGGTGACACGGCTGCCTTTCTTTAACTCCACGATGTTCCTCCCGCTGGTCGATTGTCCGGATCTTCCCCGTCGCTGCGCCCCCACTCCGGCGCCTGAGCAACCGTCGGGTTACAGGTTTGTCACCTAGGCGTAAGCCCACGTCGGGGCGAGCGACCGACCGGATCGTGGCCCCGGGCGACCCTCCTACTACCGTGGCCACGTGACCGCCCTGGACCGTGCGCACGGGGCCCCCGTAGTCGGGGTGTGGCCCCGGAGTTCGCGACGGCCGCCGCCGGTCCACCCGGGAACCGAGCCGGCCCGGCACGCCGTGCGCGACGTCGCCGTCTGGACCCTGCTGGCAGCGGCCGCCGTGCTGCTCACGCGGCTCGCGGTGGTCGCGGGCGGCCTCGCGGACGGCGGGTCCCCGGCCCCCTTCGCCGGCCGGTGGAGTCCCCGCGGCGGCCCGGCGTCCCTGCTCGCCCCCCTGGTCGCGGTGACCGTCCTCGTGGCCGTCCGGGAGGGCGTCACCACGCGGCTGCGCTGGCGTCCGCTGCTGTTCGCCGGGTACGCCGCCGCGCTGGCCTGGAGCCTGGCGCTCGCCTTCGTCGACGGCCGCGCGGGCCTCGTCGACCCGCTCGCCGGGGCGGGCCAGTACCTCGCCGACGTGCCGCGCGCCGCCCAGGACCCCGGCGCGTTCCTGCGCCACTTCCTCGACCCGGGGTCGGGACTCACGGACGTCACCCGCACGCATCCGCCGCTGCCGGTGCTGTTCCTCGCCGGCCTGCGGGCATTGGGTCTCTCGGGCGGGCCCGGCCTCGGGCTGCTCGTCACCGCGATCGGCTGCCTCGCCGTCCCGCTGGTCGCCGTGGCCGTCCGGTCGCTGTGCCACGAGGCGGCCGGGCGCGCGCTGCTCCCGCTGCTCGCCCTGGCCCCGTGGGCGCTGTGGACCGCGGTCAGCATGGATGCCGTGGTCACGACGCTGTGCGCAGCCGCGCTCGCCTGCGGGGTCCTCGGGTGCGAGCACGGCCGCCGGGGGTGGTGGCAGACCGGCTGGGCGCTCGGCGCCGGGCTGCTGCTCGGGATGGCCGTGCTCTTCAGCTACGCCGTCGCCTGGCTCGCCGTCTCGCTGCTGGCCGTGTACTTCGCGCGACGCACCTGGCTGCTGGGACCTGTCACGGCGCTGGGCGCGCTCCTGCCGCTCGTCCTGGTCAGCACCCAGGGGTTCAGCTGGGCGGCAGGCCTCACGTCGGCCCACCAGGCGCTCCTGGAGACGACGCCGGGCGGGCGCTGGTGGGGGTGGGCGGCAGCCGACGTCGCCCTGCTGCTGCTGGCCTGCGGGCCCGCGCTCGTCGCGTCCGCCCGCGGGATCCGCCGCACGCCGGGCTGGCCGTTCCTCGTCGGGGCGGGGCTCGCGGTGGGGTTCGCGGTCCTGTCGGGCCTCGCCCGCGGCGACGTCGAGCGCTCCTGGCTGCCGCTGTTCCCCTGGCTGGTGGCCGCAGCGGTGGCGCCGCACACCCGGCCGCCGTCCCGGGCCGTCCCCGGGCCACCGTCGGGTGGCGCCCACGCGCCGCCGGTTGTGGTGGCCTCGGAGGTGTCCCGCCTCGTGCTCGCCGCCGGCGCGGCCGTGGCATGCGTCGTCGCGGCGCTGGTCCGCAGCCCCTGGTAGGGCCTACGCGCCGAGGCGCTAGGCCAGGGCGACCAGGTCGGTGAGGTCGGGCGACCAGTTGTCCTCCACGCCGTCCGGGAGCATGAGGACCTTGTCCGGGTTGAGCGCCAGGACCGCGCCGTCGTCGTGCGTCACCAGGACGACCGCGCCCTTGTAACCGGCCAGCGCGGAGAGGATCTCCTCGCGGCTGGCGGGGTCCAGGTTGTTGGTGGGCTCGTCCAACAGCAGCACGTTGGCGCTGCTGGTGACGAGGCAGGCCAGCGCCAGCCGGGTCTTCTCGCCGCCGGACAGCACACCGGCGGGCTTCTCGACGTCGTCCCCGCTGAACAGGAAGCTGCCGAGCACCTTGCGGACCTCGGTGTCGTTGAGGTCGGGGCTCGCGGACCTGGCGTTCTCGAGGACGCTGCGGTCCGCGTCGAGCGTCTCGTGCTCCTGGGCGTAGTACCCGAGCTTCAGGCCGTGGCCCGGCACGACCTCGCCGGTGTCCGGCTCCATCACGCCCGCCAGCATGCGCAGCAGCGTGGTCTTGCCGGCGCCGTTGAGGCCCAGCACGACGACCCGGCTCCCCCGGTCGATCGCGAGGTCCACGTCGGTGAAGATCTCCAGCGAGCCGTAGCACTTCGACAGCCCCTCCGCGGTCAGCGGGGTGCGGCCGCAGGGCGACGGCTCGGGGAAGCGCAGCTTCGCGACGCGGTCGGCGGTGCGGGTCTGCTCGAGCCCGGCGAGCATCCGCTCGGCCCGCTTGTCCATGCTGTGCGCGGCCTTCGCCTTCGTGGCCTTGGCGCGCATCGAGTCGGCCTGCGCCTTGAGCGCGGTGGCCTTCTTCTCCGCGTTGGTCCGCTCGCGCTTGCGGCGCCGCTCGTCGGTCTCCCGCTGCGTCAGGTAGTTCTTCCAGTTCATGTTGTAGACGTCCATCGCGGCCCGCGTGGCGTCCAGGTGCACCACGCGGGTCACGGTCGCCGCCAGCAGCTCGACATCGTGGCTGATGACCACCAGGCCACCCTTGTGCTGCCGCAGGTAGTCCCGCAGCCAGCCGATGGAGTCGGCGTCGAGGTGGTTCGTCGGCTCGTCCAGGAGCAGCGTCTCGGCGTCGGAGAACAGGATCCGCGCCAGCTCGACGCGCCGCCGCTGGCCGCCGGAGAGGGTGTCGAGCGACTGCGCCAGGATGCGGTCCGGCAGGTTGAGGTTGGCGCAGATCGTCGCCGCCTCGGACTCGGCGG
Source organism: Mycobacterium sp. (assembly GCA_025965515.1). Taxonomy (GTDB): domain Bacteria; phylum Actinomycetota; class Actinomycetes; order RYN-182; family RYN-182; genus RYN-182. Next base: position 11,444 of record JAOPWU010000059.1, on the reverse strand, counting down.
CATAGCCGCCGAGCCGGTGGAACGCGTCCTCGAGCCGACCGTACGTGCGCACGGCCGCGTCGAGTGCGGCCTCGTCGACGAGCCCGGCCATCTCGACCTGCGTCTTCTCCATGTCCCGCACGATCGCGTCCAGACCCCGGGCCGCGAGGACCCGCTCCCGCGCGGTCTGCGACAGGTCGCCCGTGCGTGGGTCCTGCGGCAGGTAGCCGACGGTGCCGCGGACCTCGATCGAGCCCGCGTGCGGCTGCCCCTCCCCCGCCAGGATCTTCAGCATGGTGGTCTTGCCGGCGCCGTTGCGGCCGACGAGCCCGATGCGGTCACCCGCCGCGATGCGCAGCGTGGCGCCCTCGACGAGCACGCGGGCGCCCGCGCGCAGCTCGAGGTCGTGCACGGCGATCACGGGTACTCCTTGGGGCAGGCGGCGGCCACCGCGGGGTGCGGTGGCCAGAGGTGAGTCGGGCCGGCGGGTGCGGTCAGACGGTGAAGCCGAGGGCGCGCAGCTGCTCGCGACCGTCCTCGGTGATCTTGTCGGGGCCCCACGGCGGCATCCACACCCAGTTGATGCGGACGTCGTTCGTGACGCCCTCGTCGACCAGGGCGGCCCGGGTCTGGTCCTCGATGACGTCCGTCAGCGGACAGGCCGCCGAGGTGAGCGTCATGTCGACGGTGGCGACGATGTCGTCGTCGATGTGCAGTCCGTAGATGAGGCCGAGATCGACGACGTTGATGCCGAGTTCCGGGTCCACGACGTCGCGGAGCGCCTCCAGGACGTCCTCCTCGTCGGGGCGCTCGGTCACCCGCGTGCGGGTGCCACCGGCGGCCGCGGCGGGGAACAGGTCCTCGTCGCGCTCCACCGGCATGCCGGCGGGTGTGCTGACCTGCTCGCTCATTGCGTGCTCCTCGATCGGGGTGGAGTGGGACGGGGGCGGGAGGTGCGGTGCGGGGTTCAGTTCGCGTCCCCGGTGGCGGCGACGGCCTGGGCGGTCGCGTCCTTCCAGGCCATCCAGCCGAGCAGCGCGCACTTCACGCGGGCGGGGTACTTGGCGACCCCCGCGAAGGCGATGCCGTCCTCGAGGACGTCCTCGTCGGGTTCCACCGTGCCGCGGCCCTGCAGCATGGTGAGGAACTGCTGCTCCACCGCCATGGCGTCGGCCACGGGGCGACCGACGACCAGCTCGGTCATCACCGAGGTGGAGGCCTGGCTGATGGAGCAGCCCTGCCCGTCGTACGACACGTCGGTGACGGTCGGGGCGCCGTCGACGTCGGCGACCTTCACGCGGAGGGTCACCTCGTCGCCACAGGTCGGGTTCACGTGGTGGACCTCGACGTCGTAGGGGTCGGCGAGCCCCTTCCGGCGCGGGTGCCGGTAGTGATCCAGGATGATCTCCTGGTACATCGACTCCAGCGCTGGCGTGCTCATGGGGCCGACCTCCGTTCGCGGGCTGGGGTACCGGTTGGGCCGGTCACCCTTGGAAGAACGCTCGGACCCGGTCCAGACCTTCCACGAGCGCGTCGATGTCCGCGCGCGTCGTGTACGGACCGAACGAGGCGCGCGTCGTGGCGGGGACGCCGTACCTGTCGCAGGCGGGGCGCGCGCAGTGGTGGCCCACCCGGACGGCGACGCCCTGCTCGTCGAGCACCTGGCCCACGTCGTGGGGGTGGATACCGCCGAGCGTGAAGCTGATCGCCGCGCCGCGCGCCTCCGGTGTCGCCGGGCCGATCACCCGGAGGTCGGGGACGGCCGCAAGGGCGTCGAGCGCGTAGGCGGTGACCTGCGCCTCGTGCGTGGCGACCGCCGGCATGCCGAGCTGCGTCAGGTACTCCACCGCGGCACCGAGACCCACGACCTGGGCGATCGGCGGGGTGCCGGCCTCGAACCGGTGCGGCAGGGGGGCGAACGTCGACCCGGTCATGCGGACCGTCTCGATCATCTCGCCGCCGCCGAGGAACGGTGGGAGGCGCTCCAGCAACTCCCGGCGGCCCCAGAGGACACCGAGCCCCGTGGGGCCCAGCATCTTGTGGGCCGAGAAGGCCACGAAGTCCACCCCGAGCGCCTGCACGTCGACCGGCATGTGCGGCACCGACTGGCAGGCGTCCAGCACGGTGATCGCACCGACCTCGCGGGCGCGGCGGACCAGCACGTCGACCGGGTTCACGGTGCCCAGCAGGTTCGACTGGTGGGTGAACGCCAGCACGCGGGTGCGGTCCGTGACGACGCGGTCCAGGTCGGCGAGGTCCAGCCGGCCCTCGTCGGTCAGCCCGAGCCACTTGAACGTGGCGCCGGTGCGCTGGCAGAGCAGCTGCCACGGAACGATGTTGCTGTGGTGCTCCATCTCGGTCACCACGACCTCGTCGCCCGGGCGCAGCGCCAGCGCCTGCTGGTCGGGCGTCCCGGTGGCGGCGTTGCCGAGCGCGTACGCGACCAGGTTGATGGCCTCGGACGCGTTCTTCGTGAAGACGACCTCCGCGCGGTCAGCGGCGTGGATGAAGGCCGCGACCGCGTCCCGGCCGCCCTCGTACAGCGCGGTCGCCTCCTCGGCGAGCGTGTGCACGCCGCGGTGGACGTTGGCGTTGTGCTGCTCGTAGTACCGCCGCTCGGCGTCCAGCACCACCCGTGGCTTCTGCGAGGTCGCGGCGTTGTCCAGGTAGACGAGCGGCACGCCGTGCACGAGCCGCGACAGCAGCGGGAAATCCGCCCGGACGCGCTCGACGTCGTAGGGCTCGGCACCCGGCGTCGGGTCGCCCGCCGGCACCCGCGGGGTGAGGTGGCTGCCCGAGCTCTCGGTCGCGAGGTCCGTGCCCGCCCTCATGACGCCACGGCGTAGCGGTCGTAGCCCTCGTCCTCCAGCACCTGCGCCAGCTCCGGGCCGCCCTCGTCGACGATGCGGCCGCCGGCAACCACGTGGACGAACTGCGGCTGCACGTAGCGCAGGATCCGCGTGTAGTGCGTGATCAGCAGCAGCCCGGTGCGGCCGGTGGCCGCCACCCGGTTGATGCCGGTCGACACGATGCGCAGGGCGTCGACGTCGAGGCCCGAGTCGATCTCGTCGAGGATGGCGAACCGCGGCGCGAGGAGCTCCATCTGCAGGATCTCGTTGCGCTTCTTCTCACCGCCGGAGAAGCCCTCGTTGACGCTGCGCTCGGCGAACGCCGGGTCGATGGACAGGCTCGCCATCGCCTCGCGCTGCTCCTTGACCCACAGCCGCAGCTTCGGTGCCTCGCCGCGGATGGCGGTGGCGGCGCTGCGGAGGAAGTTGCTCATGCTGACGCCCGCCACCTCGACGGGGTACTGCATGGCGAGGAACAGCCCCGCGCGGGCGCGCTCGTCCACCGACATCGACAGGACGTCCTGGCCGTCGAGCGTCGCGGTGCCGGAGGTCACCCGGTACTTGGGGTGGCCCGCCAGCGAGTAGGCGAGCGTCGACTTGCCCGAGCCGTTGGGGCCCATGATGGCGTGGATCTCGCCCTGGCGGATGGTCAGGTCGACGCCGCGGAGGATCTCGCGGGCCTGGCCGGCCTCACCGTCCGCGTTGACGGACACGTGCAGGTCTCGGACCTCGAGGGTGGACACGGTGGCTCCTGTCGCTCGGTGCGCCGGCAGCGGACTGCCGGGGGGTCTGGCCACCGGGAGGTGGCCGCAGAGGGAAGTAGGTCAGGAGAGGGAGACGAACACGTCGTCGCCCTCGACGCTCACGGCATAGGTCGGGACCGGCTGGGTCGCGGGCAGGCTGCGGGGCGCCCCGGTGCGCAGGTCGAACGCCGAGCCGTGCAGCCAGCAGGTGACGCTGCCGTCCTCGACGTCGCCCTCCGCGAGGGACACGTCCGCGTGGCTGCACCGGTCGTTGACGGCGAAGACCTCGCCCTCGCTGCGGGCGACACACACCGCCACGTCGCCGATGGTGGCCCGGACGGCGCTGTCCTCGGCGAGCTCGGACAACGAACACACGCGCGTGCGGGTCACGCCAGCACCCTCTCGATCTCGGCGGCGACGGTCTCCGTCACCCGCGCCCGGACGGCCGGAACTGCGATGCGGTCGACGATCTCCGCGAGGAACCCCTGGACGACCAGCTTGCGGGCCTCCGAGGCGGAGATGCCCCGCGACTGCAGGTAGAACAGGGCCTCGTCGTCGAAGCGGCCGGTCGCGCTGGCGTGGCCCGCCCCGGCGACCTCCCCCGTCTCGATCTCGAGGTTGGGGACCGAGTCCGCCCGCGCGCCGTCCGTGAGGACGAGATTGCGGTTGGTCTCGTAGGTGTCGGTGCCGACCCCGCCGGCGGCGATGACGACGTCGCCGACCCAGACCGTGTGGGCGGTCTCGTGCAGCGCCGCCTTCGACAGCACCCGGCTGCGGCAGTTCGGCACGTCGTGCGTGACGAGCAACCGGTGCTCGAGGTGCTGCCCCTCGCCGGCCAGCAGCGCACCGAAGAGCTCGGCGTCGCCCCCCGGGCCGGCGTAGGACACGGACTGCGTCACGCGGACCAGCGCGCCGCCCATCGTCACGGTCACGACCCGCAGCCGGGCGTCCCGGCCGAGTCGGAAGGCCTGCGCCTCCAGGTGGACGGTGTCCGCCGCCCAGTCGTGCACGTCGATGAGGGTCAGCTCGGCGTTGTCACCGACGGATACCTCGAGGTTGGCGGACAGCCGCACCGAGCCGCTGCGCTGCAGCACGACGGTGGCGGTGGCCTCGCGGCCGACCTCCACCGCGAGGTGCCCGGCTACCGCGATGTCGGACAGCCCGGTCCCGGCCTGTTCGACGACGACCGGTTCGGACGGCGTGGCGCCGTTCGCCACGGCCACCGCGAGACCCTCGCCGGCCGCCTCCAGCGCGACCGCACTGGCCCGGTCGCCCGGGGTCAGGACGGCGCCCCGGACCGGGTCTCCGGCCAGGGTGGTGCGGACGGTGACGCCGTCCGGCGAGGTGGCCGTCAGCTTCGGCTCGCCACCGGTGGCGCCGTCGGCAGGGTGGCGCTCGAAGAACGCCGCCAGCAGCTGGACCGGCGTGAACCGCCAGGCTTCCTCGCGCCCGATGGGGACGCCGAACGCCTCGGGGTCGCGCGAGAAGACGCGCACGCCGATGGGGGTGGGAGCGGTGGCCCCGACGGCCACCGGACCCGACTCGATGATGGTCACTTAGCCGACCGCGCCTTCCATCTGCAGTTCGATGAGCCGGTTGAGCTCGAGGGCGTACTCCATGGGCAGCTCGCGGGCGATGGGCTCCACGAAGCCGCGCACGACCATGGCCATGGCCTCGTCCTCGGCCAGTCCGCGGCTCATCAGGTAGAAGAGCTGGTCCTGCCCGATCTTGCTGACGGTGGCCTCGTGCCCGATGGACGCGTCGTCCTCGCGGACGTCCACGTACGGGTACGTGTCGCTGCGGCTGATGGCATCCACCAGCAGGGCGTCGCACTTGACGGTCGCCTTGCTGCCGACCGCGCCCTCCTGGACCTGCACGAGGCCCCGGTAGGACGTGCGGCCACCGGCGCGGGCCACCGACTTCGACACGATCTGGCTGGTCGTGTGCGGCGCCGCGTGGACCATCTTGGCGCCCGCGTCCTGGTGCTGGCCCTCGCCGGCGAAGGCGACCGACAGCGTCTCGCCGTGCGCCCGCTCCCCCAGCAGGTAGCACGCCGGGTACTTCATGGTCACCTTGGAGCCGATGTTGCCGTCGATCCACTCCATGCGGCCGCCCTCGTGGACCGAGGTCCGCTTGGTGACCAGGTTGTAGACGTTGTTCGACCAGTTCTGGATGGTCGTGTACCGCACGCGGGCGTTCTTCTTGACGATGATCTCGACGACCGCCGAGTGCAGCGAGTCCGACGAGTACGTCGGCGCGGTGCAGCCCTCGACGTAGTGCACGTCGGAGCCTTCGTCGGCGATGATCAGCGTCCGCTCGAACTGGCCCATGTTCTCCGTGTTGATCCGGAAGTAGGCCTGCAGCGGGATGTCGACCTTCACGCCCTTGGGCACGTAGATGAACGAACCGCCGGACCAGACCGCCGTGTTCAGCGAGGCGAACTTGTTGTCGCCCACGGGGATCACCGAGCCGAAGTACTCCTTGAAGACGTCCTCGTGCTCGCGCAGCGCGGTGTCGGTGTCCTTGAAGATGACGCCGACGGCCTCGAGGTCCTCACGGATCTTGTGGTAGACGACCTCGGATTCGTACTGCGCCGCGACGCCCGCGATGAGGCGCTGCTTCTCCGCCTCCGGGATGCCGAGCCGGTCGTAGGTGTTCCTGATGTCGTCGGGCAGCTCGTCCCAGGTGGCGGCCTGGCCCTCCGTGGACCGCACGAAGTACTTGATGTTGTCGAAGTCGATGCCCGACAGGTCGGCGCCCCAGCGCGGCATCGGCTTCTTCTCGAACAGGTCGAGGGCCTTGAGCCGGAAGTCGAGCATCCACTGCGGCTCGGACTTCAGTGCGGAGATGTCGGCGACGACGTCGGCCGACAGACCGCGACGGGCGGTGGCGCCGGCGGCGTCCGGGTCGGCCCAGCCGAAGTCGTAGCGGCCGAGCGTCGCGAGCGTCTCCTCCTGGGTGAGTTGCTCAGGAGCGGTCGTCATACGGACTGCCTCCCTTTCGGGATCGTGGTGGTCGTACTCCTGCGGTTGTCGGGAGCTTCCGCAGGAACGTGGGTGGTGCACGCGGAGTCACCGCGCGCGATGGTGGACAGGCGCTGCACGTGGGTGCCGAGCAGCTCCGCGAAGGCGTGGGTCTCGGCCTCGCAGAGCTCCGGGAACTCCGCGGCGACGTGGGCGACCGGGCAGTGATGCTGGCACAGCTGCACGCCCGAGCCCGCCTCGCGGGTCTGCGCGGCGTAGCCCCGGGCGGTCAGGACGTCGGCGAGCACGTCGGCCCGGGCGTCGGCACCCCCGGCAGCACTGACCTTCGCGGCACCGTCGCCGAGCATCTCGTCCACGCGGCCCTGCGCGAAGTCGGCGACGGCCGACTGCCCGCCGTGCTCGGCGAGGTAGCGCAGCGCCGCGACGGCGAGGTCGTCGTAGCCGTGGCCGAAGCGCGCCCGGCCGGAGTCGGTGAGCAGGTACTGCCGGGCGGGACGACCGCGGCCGCGCGGACCGCGCTGCGACGCCTGACGGGCCTCGGCCTCGCCGTCGGCGATCAGCGCGTCCAGGTGCCGGCGGACGGCGGGCGCGGACAGCTCGAGCTCGGCCGCCACCGCCGCCGCCGTGACCGGCCCCTGCTCCATCAGGAGCCGGGCGACGGCCTCGCGCGTGCGGCCGTCACCGGAGAAGGGTGCCGTGGCACCGACCTCGGGAAGCCGCTCGTCGCTTTTCACAACACCAGTCTTGCTTATATCCGTCGGAGCGGCAACGGCGACGTCCGTTCGGGTGGGGGCCGTCACATCGGACCTGATCGCTAGGCTGCCCTCATGGTCGCACCGGAGCTGGACGGCGCGCGCCCGGTCGAACGCACGGCCCCCCCACGGGACCCCAGCCGCATCGCTCGACGCCTGGGACTGACGGGCGCGCTCCTCCTCGCCGGCGGAGCTCTCGGCGCCGGCGCGCTGCCGGTCCCGAACCCGCTGTTCGGGCTCCGCGTGATCGGCCTGCCCAGCCGGAACATCACGATCTCCATCGCCGTCGCCTACGCGGGTCTCGGGCTCCTCGTGCTGGCGTGGCTGTGGATCGGCAAGATGCTCCGGGTGCGCGGCGCCGTGGCGCCCGCACCCACCCGGGCCCAGCTCGCACGCACCGCCATCACGTGGACGGTGCCGCTGGCCATGGCGCCGCCGCTGTTCTCCCGCGACGTCTACAGCTACCTGGCCCAGAGCGCCACACTCGCCCGCGGCATCGACCCGTACGTCCTCGGGCCGGCCGAGGCGCTGGGCGTCAACGACCCGCTGGTGCGCAGCATCCCGACGATCTGGCGCGACACCCCGGCGCCCTACGGCCCGCTGTTCCTCATGCTCGGCCGGGGCATCACGGCGATCTCCGGCAACGACGTGGTGCTGGGCATCCTCGCCCACCGCGCCCTCGCGCTGTGCGGGCTCGCACTCGTGATCTGGGCCCTCCCGCGGCTGGCGAAGCGCTGCGGCGTGGACGCCGGCCTCGCCCTGTGGCTCGGCGCCGCCAACCCACTCGTGCTGTTCCACCTGGTCAGCGGCATCCACAACGAGGCCCTGATGATCGGGCTGTTCCTCACCGGCATGGAGATCGGCCTGCGCGCCGGTGATCGGCTGCTCGATCCTCGGTTGCTCGGCGGCGCGGCGCTCATCGTGTGCGCGTCGGCCGTGAAGCTGCCGGCCATCCTGGTGCTGGGCTTCCTCGGGCTGGACTGGGCGCGGCGGCGCGGCGGCCGGTTCGTCGACGTGGCCAAGGCGGCCGCCGTGCTCACCGGCGTCACGCTCGTCCTGTACGTCCCGATGTCGCTCATCCCCGAGGTGGGGCTGGGCTGGGCCACCACCCTCGACGTGCCTGGGCTGATCCGCAGCTGGATGTCGGTCTCCACCGACCTCGGTCTGATCGGCGGCCGGATCGGCGTACTCGGCGGGCTGGGTGACCACACCGACACGGTGCTCTCGATCTTCCGCGCCATCGGGCTGGCCGCCGCGGCCGTCGCCTGCGGCGTGCTGCTGTGGAAGGTGTTGCGCGGCACACTCGACACCATCACGGGCATGGCCGCCGGGCTCGGCGCGGTGGTGCTGCTCGGCCCCGTCGTCCACCCCTGGTACCTGCTGTGGGGCCTCATCCCGCTCGCCGCCACCAAGGCGCTGCCCCGCTACCGCCGCGCGCTGCTCGCCACCTCGGCGGTGCTGGCCCTCGTGGAGCCGCCCACCGGGTCCGACTTCAACTTCCGCGCCTACCAGCTGCCCATGGCGATCGCCGCGGGCCTGCTCGTGCTGGTCCTCGTCCTGTTGGTCCAGCGCCGGCAGCTCGCAGGTCAGGAGGGGGTCGACGTCGACGCCCTCCCCGGCCGCTCGCCCCAGGCCGCACCATAGGATCGGGGGCGTGAGCCCGATCCCCCCCACCCCCGCAGTCTCGGTACGGGGACTGGTCAAGACATACGGCCGCACCACCGCCGTCGACGGGCTCGACCTGCAGCTCGACGCCGGCAGCGTGCTCGCCCTGCTCGGCCCGAACGGCGCGGGCAAGACCACCACCGTCGAGGTCTGCGAGGGCTTCGTCACCGCAGACGCCGGCGAGGTCCGCGTGCTGGGCGTCGACCCCGCGGGAGCGCCCGACGCGCTGCGCGCCCGCATGGGCGTCATGCCCCAGGGTGGTGGTGCCTACCCCGGCGTGCACGCCGGGGAGATGCTGCGGCTCGTGGCCGCCTGCGCCGCCCGACCCCTCGACCCCGCGTGGCTGCTCGATGTGCTGGGCCTCGACTCCTGCGCCCGCACTCCGTACAAGCGCCTCTCCGGCGGGCAGCAGCAGCGGCTCGCCCTCGCGTGCGCCGTCGTCGGCCGCCCGGAGCTGGTCTTCCTGGACGAGCCGACGGCCGGCATGGATCCCCAGGGCCGCAGGCTCGTGTGGGAGCTGATCGAGGCGCTGCGCCGCGACGGGGTGGCCGTGCTGCTCACCACGCACCTCATGGAGGAGGCCGAGGCGCTCGCCGACGACGTGGTGATCGTCGACCACGGCCGCGTCGTCGCGCACGGCAGCCCGGCCGCGCTCACCTCCGGCGGCGGGCAACAGCGGGAGATCCGGTTCCGGGCCAAGCCGGGCATGGACCTCGACGGCCTGGCGGCCGCGCTCCCGCCGGACTACCTCGCCAAGGAGACGAAGTCCGGCCGCTATCTCGTGCAGGGCCGCATCGACCCGGGCGTGCTGTCCACCATCACGTCGTGGTGCGCCGACCAGGGCGCGCTCGCCGACGACGTGCAGGTGGCGCGACGAAGCCTCGAGGACGTGTTCCTCGAGCTGACCGGCAAGGAGCTCAGGTCGTGACGTCCCGAACCGACACACTCCCTCCCGCGGAGGTCCCGTCATGACCGAGGGCCGGTTCGCGCCGGGCACGTTCACCCCGCAGCCCGGCGCCGGGTCGCCGCTGCGGATGCTCGCCGCCCAGTCGGCCACCGAGATGCGGCTGGCGCTGCGCAACGGCGAGCAGGTGCTGCTCACTCTGCTCATCCCGGTGGTGCTGCTGGTCGGGCTGACGCTGCTGACGATCGTGCCGCTGCCCGAGCCGCGGGTGGCCACCGTCGCGCCCGGGGTGCTGGCGTTGGCGGTGATGTCCACGGCGTTCACCGGGCAGGCCATCGCGCTGGGCTTCGACCGCCGCTACGGCGTGATCCGCAGGCTCGCCGCCACCGCGCTCCCCCGCTGGCTGCTCGTGGCGGGCCGGATGGTGGCCGTGCTCGGCGTCGTCGTCGTGCAGGTGGTGGTGCTGGGCGCGATCGCGGTCGCGCTGGGCTGGGCCCCCGCCGCGGCGGGGTTCGGCTGGGCGGTGCTGCTGGTGCTGCTGGGGTGCGCCGCGTTCGGGTCACTGGGCATCCTGCTCGGCGGCTCGCTGCGGGCGGAGGTCACGCTCGCCGTGGCCAACCTCGTCTGGTTCGTGCTGCTGCTCGCCGGTGGCATCGTGATCCCGGTCGGGCAGCTGCCCGACCCGATCGCCGCGGTGGCGCAGTACCTGCCCAGCGGCGCGCTGGCCGAGGGGCTGCGCACCGCGCTGATCGCCGGTCACAGCCCGGGCGCGGTGCCGCTGCTGGTGCTCGTCGGATGGACGGTGCTGGCCACCGGGCTCTCCGTGCGCACCGTCCGCTGGCACTGACGTCCGCTTCCGGGGACCACGCGCCGGCCACCCGGGTCACCGGGCGCGAGGGACCACAGGGCGGCAGCCGGTCGGCGGGGATCGCCGCCGCCGGGTCGAGCAGCACGTCCTCCTCCGCGACGGCGGACAACAGGGGTCGAGCGTCATGCCGATGTCCACGAGTGGCTACTCGACCTCGAACCGGTGGTCACGCGCGACGACGACCAGCCGCGTGGCGCTCGCCGCGGCACCCGACACCAGGCTGCCGATCGCCAGGCCGATCACCAGGCGGATGACGGCGTCGACCACGGCCACGGCCGGCGAACCGCCGGACACGAACGGCAGCACGACCGCGACGACCGTGAGCAGCCCGACGATCCACCCGAAGTACGACAGCGGGCTCGGGGTGCCGAGGAGCAGCAGGTGGACGAGCCCGGTGGCGGCCAGCGCGGCGATCGCGGCCAGCACGCACAACAACACCGTGGCGAAGTTCCCGAAGGCCCCCGCCGAGCTCGGGGCGTGCACCGCGATCGTGAACACCGCCCGCGCGGCGAGGGCGCCGACGAGCCCGATGAGGGCCGCCACGATCGCCGTGGCGATCCCCGCGGCCCAGAGCCGGGCCGCGTCGATCCGCGGGGCGCGGGTGCTGTCGACCATCGCCGTCTCCGTCCCGGGCCGGGCCCGTCGGGGTAGGTGGGGAGTGGGCCGGATTGTCGCGGTACGACGCCCGCGGCGTCCAGGG